>NZ_BAAAIX010000029.1:0-87936 GCF_039526385.1 Luteococcus peritonei
CCGCACTCGCCAGCTGACCCCGCCCTGCAGGATCACCAGCCGTTACACCACTTGCCTGGACTTGACCGTGCCGGCCCGTGCTCAGGCCAACAGCTGCTGCAGCCGGGCCACCCGGGCCTCGTCGGGCCGGCGGCCTTGCAACACACTGGCGAGCAGCCCGAAGACCTCGCCGATCCCCCGCTGGGCCAGCCAGACCTGCTCGTCGAGCGGACGGCTGCTGACCTCGGCGTACTCCTGGTGGAAGTGCTGCCAGCCGGCGTCGTCGAGCTCGGCCCGGACCAGGACCAGGTCCTCCTCCCGGATGCCGGCATGGGCCACCGAGAGGTCGGTGAGCATCGCATCCATCCCGGCACCGACCACCTGCACGGCGGGCAGGTCGAAGCTGCCCACGACCAGGCTGCGTGGCTGGTGCGCCACCAGCATGGACCACTGCCCCAGCCGGTCGGCGAGCGGCGCGGCCAGATCGGGCGGCAGCAGGCCGTCGAGCACCTCGCCCAGCCCCGACAGGTCCGTGACCGGGTCGGGCAGTCCCGCGGGGGCAAGCTCATGGATGCTCACGTACCAGCGCGCGAGGGCGCGCAGGGTGCTCGGGTCCGCAAGGTCACTGCCCGTGGCCGGGCGCCACATGCTCTCCGAGAGGTCCTCCAGCACCAGCCAGCCCTCGCCACCGCCCAGCAGGTCGGGCTGGGCCGGACCGGCCGCGCCCACCAGGCGTCGGGCCTGCAGCTCGGCGGCCAGCGCCGTGCCGCGCCACCGCTTGACCACCACCCGGTCCTCGCCGAACAGCGCCTCACAGACCAGTACCTCACCGGTGTCGGCCAGCACGTCGCCCCATTCCAGGTCCTCCAGGTCCATGCATCCTCCTGCTCGGTTCCGCCGCTGCCACCCATCCTGCCCCAGCAAACCTGCAGGTAGGTGGATCCCGTCCTGACGAATGCGCTGTCACAAGGGGAAATGTCCGCGACGCGAGAGGACCGAGGCTGAGAAAGCCTCATCCGGACGTTCAGCATCGGCGCCTGGACGATTGCCGGGGCCGCCGACTTGTGGGGTTAACTGGGCGCTGTTCAGAAGTCTTGGACGGGTCGGGGGACCGTTTTTCCTTGACGCGTTACAACACTTTGGAGAACAGACGTGCGACGTCACACCCTGCGCAAGATCCTCGCTCCGGTGGCCGCCCTGGCGGTGGTGGGTTCCCTGCAGACCAGCCTCCCCGTGACGGCCCAGGCGGCACCGGCCGCACCGCTCCCGGCAGAGTCCATCCCCAGCAACGAACTGTCCCTCAGCCCGGCCGGCCAGACCGTCGAGGTGGACGGGGTCACCCAGAAGGTGATCGCCCAGCTCCCGGCCACCCGGCGCGGCTTCACCATGGCCGGCATCACCTTCGCAGACCTGCAGGGCACCGCCCGCTTCCAGGTGCGGGTCACCACCGCAGCGGGCCAGCAGCCCTGGCAGGACCTGGAGTACCAGCCCGAGGCCGTCTCGGGCGACGAGGCGGCTGCCCGACGTGGCACCGAGCCCAGCTTCGTGGGCGAGGCCATCGCCGTGGAGGCCCGTGTGCTCACGAGCCCCACCGCCCCCGCCACCCTGTCGGGAGCGCGTCTGGCGCTGATCGACTCGCAGGCGCAGAGCGGCGACAGCGAGGTCTCCGGTGGAGGCCTGGCCACGATGCGGGTGGCCGCCACGGCCACGACCACCGGGGTCGCCAAGCCCGCGATCGTCAGCCGTGCCAAGTGGGGCGCCGACGAGAGCCTGGTGCGTCTGAACGGCGCCGACTGCGTCCCCGCCAACCTGGACACCACGATCAAGGCCGCCATCGTGCACCACACGGCCGGCACCAACAGCTACACCGCCGAGCAGTCGCCCTCCATCGTGCGCGGTATCCTGAGCTACCACACCAAGAGCCTGGGCTGGTGCGACGTCGGCTACAACTTCCTGGTGGACAAGTACGGCACCGTCTTCGAGGGGCGCCACGGCGGTACTGACAACCCGGTGCACGGAGCCCACGCGACCAGCTGGAACACCGACACCGTGGGCATCAGCGTGATGATGAACTCCTCCACCGCCAAGCAGAGCTCGGCCGCGATGACCTCGGTCTCGCGCGTCCTGGCCTGGAAGCTGGCCGGCAACTACCGCGACCCGCAGGCCAAGCTCACCCTGGCCGGCAAGTACATCAACCGGATCGCCCGCCACGGCGACGTGATGTCCACCTCCTGCCCCGGCACCAACATCACCGCCTACATGCCCACCCTGCGCAGCCAGGTGGCCACCATGATGGGCAACTGGAAGACGCCGATCTACACCGAGTGGGTCTCGCAGGGCGGCGAGTCCGGCAAGCTGGGCTCGCCCCACATCCTGGAGCGACCGTGGAACGGCGGGCGCACCACCACCTTCACCCAGGGCGGGGTCTACCAGACCTCGGCCGGCGCGACCTTCTGGATGGGGGCGGCCACCAACCGGCGCTACCTGGCCTCCGACGGCTTCACCAAGCTGGGCTGGCCCACCACCGACCAGGCTGCCGGGGCCGCCAGCGGACAGACCATCACCCGCTTCGCCAAGGGCAGCATCTACTACTCCCCCAGCACCGGCGCGCGGATCACCACCGGCGCCATCAACACCTGGCTGCGCAGCAACGGCAGCCGGCTGACCAGCCTCGGCTATCCCACGGGCGAGGTGGTGGCCACCTCCAGCACCACCGGCTACCAGCTGTTCGCGAACGGGCGGCTCAGCTACAACGGCAGCACCGTCACGATGCAGGTCAAGGGCGGCGCCCAGGGCGACCAGAATGCCGACGGTCGCGCCGACGTCGTGGAGCTGAACGCCACCGGCGCCACCGGTTGGTACCCGACCACCACCAGCGCCGTCTCCGGTGCGGTGCAGCCCGGCACCACCCTCACCGGCGCCCCGTTCACCTGGGCGAGCCAGGTGGCCGACGTGAACGGTGACGGTGCCGGGGAGCTGATCGCTCGCCGCAAGGACGGCACGCTGTGGGCCTGGAACGGCCAGGGCAACGGCCGTTGGACCACTGCTCGCCAGATCGGCAACGGCTGGAACTCGATGCGCGAGCTGACCTTGATGCCCGACATGACCCGCGACGGGCTGCCCGAGATCGTGGCCATCTCCTCGACCGACGGAACCCTCAAGCGCTACTCCCTCAACCGCGACCTGAAGTTCGTGTCCACCACCCAGATCGGCCACGGATGGGGCGGGATCAAGCAGATCGCCACGGTGGGCGACATCCGCAAGGTGGGGGTCGTCGACCTGCTCGCGGTCGACGCCTCCGGCGCCCTGCTGGACTACCACGGCACCACCGCCGGGGCGCTGTCCGGCAACAAGGTGCAGATCGGCTACGGCTGGGGCAGCTTCTCCGATGTCCGTTCCCTCGGCGACCTGAACGGTGACGGCCGCTGGGACCTGGTGGGCCACGGCACCACCGGCCCCGTCTACCGCTACCTCAACACCGGGGCCACCACCTGGAGCACCCGCACGGCGCTGATGGCGGCCCTCCCCCAGCAGTCGATCATCGGCTGATCCGACCACCCTCCGGACGCACCGGTGCTGGCATGGCCAGCCCGGTGCGTTCCAGTTCCCGGGCCGCCAGGGCCCGGATCACGTCGCTGTTGCCGGCCCGCCACTGACCCACCGGGTCGGGGCTGATCTGGGCGATCTGGTCCATCGGCAGGTTGGCCATGGCCCGCAGCGCGAAGAGCTCCAGGTCCGCGTCGGCGTCGATGAACGCCCGCGCTGCCGCGGCCCGGCGCACGAAGCGGGCCCGGCGCGGGAGCCACCAGGCCAGGGCGGACAGGGCGGGCAGCAGGAAGACCAGCCAGCCGGCCACCAGCGACATCCTGTGGATCAGGTCCACCTGGTCCTGGGCCTGGGTCACCATCTGGTCCAGACCGCCCACCAGCGACCCGAAGGGGCTGGCCAGCTCGTCGCCGATGCCGGGGACTCCGGCCACCCGACCGCGCGCCTGTTCCATCTGCTCGGCCATCTGCTGGGCCGTCTCGGCCGAGCGGCGGGCAGGCTGCTCCATCGTCTGGAGCAGACGGCAGAGCCACCGGCCCACCAGGGCCCAGCCCACCAGCCAGGCCACCACGGCGAGGTCGGCGAGCAGCTGGCGGGCCATGCGCCAGCCCGGTCGTGCGTAGACGCGCATCCATCCTCCTAGGCCGTCCCTGTCCGACGGGCGGGGACATCGGTTCGGGCCGGGCGGGGCCGCAGGATCCGCCACTGCCCCGCCTCGTCGCAGCCGGCGAGACCCAGCTGCTCCAGTGCGCCCAATGATGCCAGCGTGGCGGGAATGGCCAGCCCGGCGCGCGCGGCAACTTCCCCCACCGGCATCGCCCCTCGGCCCGGGAGCACCTCGCGCACCGCCAGCAGCCCGGGCTCGACGCCGTCCAGCTCGCGGCTCGGCCCGCCGATGTCGGCGAGAGGCGCCTGGCCCAGCGGCTGCACCAGCACCTGCACGTCGTCGACACAGCTGACCAGGCTGGCCCGGCCGTCGCGCACCAACCGGTGGCAGCCCTCGCTCATCGCCGAGTGCACCGGGCCGGGCACGGCCATCACGTGGCGCCCGCACTCGGCAGCCCAGGAGGCGGTGTTGATGGCTCCGGAGCGGGCCCCTGCCTCCACCAGCACGGTGCCCTGGGTCAGTGCGGCGATCAGACGATTGCGCGCCAGGAAGCCGGCGCGGGTGGGGCGCAGACCCACCGGCACCTCGCTCACCAGCAGTTGCTCGGCCGCGAGCCGCTCGAAGAGCGAATGGTTGCCCCGCGGATAGGGTTCGTCCAGCCCGCCGGCCAGCACCGCGACCGTGGTGCCGCCGGCCGACAGCGCCGCCCGGTGGGCGCAGGCGTCGATGCCGTAGGCACCGCCAGAGAAGATCGTCCACCGATGACCGGCGCCCGGCTTCCGTCCCGCACCCCGCGCGAGACCGGCCGCCAGGTCCGCGGCCACGGATTCGCCGTAGGGTGTGCTGCTCCTGGCCCCCACCACGGCCAGGCCCGACGTGCAGCCCGCCGACAACCGTCCCGGTCCCCGTGCCCACAGCCCCACCGGCGGGCCGCCCATGCCGCCCACCTGCGCGCCCTCGAGCGCATTCAGCTGCTCGGGCCACTGCTCGTCGCCCGGCACCAGGAAGGCCACCCCCAGTGACTCGGAGCGCTCCACCAGCCGGTCGAGGTCCACCAGGCGGGCCCGTCGCGCCCACGTGCTCTCCTCCGGTCCTCGTCGCAGCGCCTGCCAGACGGCCTGGGCACCCTCGGCAGCCACCAGGGCGGCCAGCCGCGGCGCCCCGGCCTCGCAGCTGGCGCTGAGACCTGCCCGGGCAAGCCGCTCCTCGTCCCAGCTCATGCCGCCGCCTGCCGCTCGCCCCGGCGCAGTGTGATGGCCGCCTGGACGTCCTCGCGCAGCACCCGACCACGACCGGCCAGGTCCGCCAGCGTCCAGGCGGTGCGCAGCACCTTGTCCACACCGCGGGAGCTGAGCTGGTGGCGGATCAGCGCATCGTCGATCAGCTCGATGCCCTCGGGCACCGGGAGGCTGTTGCGCAGGTAGGGCCCGGGCACCTCTCCATTGGTGAGCCAGGGTGTTCCGCGCAGCCGCCTCGCCTGTCGTGCCCGGGCCTCGGCCACTCGGGCGGCCACCTGGGCCGTGCCCTCCTGGCGGAGCCGGGCCGCCGCCAGGTACTCCCGGCTCACCGGCGCCAGCTGGACCGTGAGGTCCACCCGGTCCAGGATCGGGCCGCTCAGCTTGTCGGCATAGCGCCGCACCATCATCGGGGTGCATCGACAGTCCGCGCCGCGGGTGCCGTGATTTCCACAGGGACAGGGATTCGAGGCGAGGACCAGCTGGAAGCGCGCCGGGAAGCGTGCCTGTACCTGGGCCCTGCCGATGCTCACCCAGCCAGACTCCAGCGGGGTGCGCAGGGCGTCCAGCGTTGCCATGCCGAACTCCGGGGCCTCATCGAGGAAGAGCACCCCGCGGTGGGCCAGCGAGATCGACCCCGGCCGCGCCACGCGGTTCCCCGAACCCACCAGCGAGGCCATCGAGGCATTGTGGTGCGGGTCGGCGAAGGGTGGGCGCACCACCAACCCGTCGCTCAGGTCCCGGCCGGCCAGCGAGTGCACCGCGGAGACCTCCAGAGACTCCGGGCGCGTCAGGTCCGGAAGCAGGCCGGGCAGGCGCTCCGCGAGCATGGTCTTGCCGACGCCAGGGGGCCCGGTCATGAACAGGTGGTGGCGGCCGGCGGCCGCCACCTCCAGGGCGAAGCGGGCCTCCTCCTGACCGACGACATCGGCCAGGTCGGGCTGGTGCGCCGGGCACTCCTCCTCCGGTTCGACCACCACCTGCGTGGGCAGCAGGACCGGACGACCGTGCAGCACCTCGACCACGTCGGCCAGGGTGCGCACACCCCAGACCGTCATGCCCTCCGCCAGCTGGGCCTCCGCCACCTGACCGGCGGGCACCACGGCGACCTCGAAACCGGCATCCTGGGCCGCCAGCACACCGGGCAGCACCCCGCGCACCGGCCGCACCCGGCCGTCCAGCCCGAGCTCCCCCATCATCACGACCCGCTCGGCCATCCGCGCCGGCACCACCTCGGCAGCTGCGAGCACGGCGGTCACGATGGCCAGGTCGTAGTGGGAACCAGCCTTGGGCAGCGTCGCCGGGGTGAGGTTGATGGTGACCAGCTGGCTGGGCCAGCACAGCCCGCTGGAGGCCACCGCGGCATGGCAGCGGTCCCGGGCCTCGTAGAGCGCCGTGTCAGGCAGACCGACCAGGACCGTCTTGGGCAGCCCGCCCCCGATGGCGGCCTCCACCTCCACCATGGTGCCCTCCATGCCCACCAGGCAGACCGACCAGGCGGCGGAGGCGCTCATCGGGTGATTCCACGGGCGTGGCTGATCCGGTGCCGCTGGCCGGGGACGCGCAGCACGCCGATCGCGTCGATGCGGATCTGTTCGGCGTGCTGGGGGTGCTCGCGCAGCCAGAGCTGGGCCAGGGCCGCCAGCCGCTTGACCTTCGCCCGCGTCACAGCCTCGAGCGGATCGCCCCACCCCCGGCCGGAGCGATACTTCACCTCGACGAAGACCAGGGCCGTTCCGCCGCTGTCCAGCGGCTCGCGAGCGATGATGTCCAGCTCCCCCTCGGGGCATCGCCAGTTGCGCTCGATGACCTGCCAGCCCAGGCCCCGCAGGTGCGCATCGGCCAGGTCCTCACCGAGCCGACCGACCTGCTGGTCGTGGCTGGTGGTGGGTGTTCGTGGGTCCATGACTCCTCCTCGTGGGAGGAGTGTGGACGTCGAGGTGGTGCAAGCCTCGCTTCCCCAGGTCTTGCGTCAGGACGCAAGCGATCCGGTCATGCTGTGGACAACCCGCTCGGCGCAGCCTCAGGCCTGGTCGTCGGGAACCTGGAGGTCGGAGTGCGCGATCTCCTCGATGGAGACGTCGCGGAAGGTGAGCACCTTGGCCGACTTCACGAAGCGCGCGGGGCGGTACATGTCCCAGACCCAGGCGTCGCCCATGCTCACCTCGTAGTAGACGTCGCCGCCCTCCGTGCGGACCTTGAGGTCCACGGCATTGCACAGGTAGAAGCGGCGCTCGGTCTCGACGGCATAGGTGAAGATCCCCACCACGTCCTTGTACTCGCGGTACAGGTCGAGTTCGAGCTTGCTCTCGTACTGCTCAAGGTCTTCGGCGCTCATGGTGTGCCAACTCTAGCGCGCGCCACGTTCTCGTAGCGGAAGCGATGGATGGGGCAGGGACCGTGCTCCTGCAGCCGCTGCTGGTGCAGCCGGGTGACATAGCCCTTGTGCACCTCGAAGCCGTAGTCCGGGTACTGCTCGGCGTAGCCGGTCATGATGCGGTCACGGGTGACCTTGGCCACCACCGAGGCCGCAGCGACACAGGCCGCCACCCGGTCCCCCTTCCAGACGGCCAGCCCGGGCACGCCCAGCCCGTCCACCGGGAAGCCGTCGGTCAGCACATAGGCAGGCTGCACGTCCAGGCGCAACAGCGCGCGGCGCAGCCCCTGGATGTCTGCCTCGTGCATCCCGAGCTGGTCGCACTCGGGGGCCTCGACGCGGACGCAGGCCACACAGACGGCCTTGTCCATCACCTCCTGGTAGACCCGTTCGCGCGCCTTGGCGGTGAGCAGCTTGGAGTCGGCCAGGCCGGTGATGCGCCGCAACGGGCTGTCGGCCAGCACGACGGCCGCCGCCACCAGTGGCCCGGCACAGGCGCCGCGTCCGGCCTCGTCGGCACCGGCCACCGGCGCCAGGCCGGCGCGGGCCAGGGCCCGTTCGTAGCCGTAGATCCCCCGCCCCGGACGGATCTGGCTCAACAGGTGACGTCCTTCGGCGAGATGCTGGGGCTGTCGGGCGCCCCTGAGACCGGTTCGGGAACGGCCGCGAAGGTGCCGGGATTGCGCAGCGTTCCCAGCCGGTCCAGCGGCGCGGCGATCGCCACGGCCCGACCCACGACGGTCTCCTCGGGCACGAAGGCGGACATCCCCGCCGGGCTGCCGTCGGACAGGTGGCAGCGCGAGTCGCCGGAGGCGTTGCGATGGTCGCCCATCACGAAGATGCGGCCCTTGGGGACGGTGACGGTGAAGTCGAAGGCACTCGCGGCCACCTGCCCGTCCGCATCGGAGTAGAGGTAGGCGGACTCGTCGATGGGCACGCCGTTGACCATCAGCCGGCCCTTGTCGTCGCAGCAGCTCACCGTGTCACCCGGCATGCCGATGACCCGCTTGATCAGGTGGTTGGAGGCGGTGGAGGGCAGCACGCCGATGGTCTCGCCGACCTTGCCGATGGCGCTGCGCTCCTGGGGCCGTTCCAGGATCCAGCCGGCGGAGTCCTCGAAGACCACGACATCGCCCCGGTGGAAGCTGCCCAGCTTGCTCACCACCACCCGGTCGTTCACCTGCAGGGTGTTCTCCATCGAGCCGGACGGGATGATGAACATCTGGCCGACGAAGGCCCGCAGCACCGCGGAGATCAGCAGGGCACCGATCACGACGATGACCAGTTCGCCCAGTGCGCCGAGCGCCTTTCCTCCAGCGGAGCGCGACCGGGTCTGCTCAGCCCGCGTGGCGCCGGCCTGGTCTGACTTGCTCACTGCACTCCTCCGCACTCCGACCGCGTACCGCACGCGATGCCCGGCCCAGTGTAGGCGAGCCCGGCCGACGCGATGGCGTGGCGCTTGCGGTCCGGAGGACGACGAAGGGCCCATCGCCGAAGCGATGGGCCCTGTCCGGGGAGGCGTCTCAGGAACGCTTCTCCTTGATCTTGGCAGCCTTGCCGCGCAGCTCGCGCAGGTAGTAGAGCTTGGCGCGACGCACGTCACCGCGACGCTCGACCTCGATCTTCTCGATGATCGGGGAGTGCAGCGGGAAGGTGCGCTCCACACCGGTGCCGAAGCTGACCTTGCGGACGGTGAAGGCCTCCTGGATACCACCGGCATTGCGGGCGATCACGACGCCGGCGAAGACCTGGATACGGGAGCGGTTGCCCTCGACCACGCGCACGTGGACCTTGACGGAGTCGCCCGCGCGGAAGTCGGGGTGGTCGGTACGCAGGGAGGCCTGGTCGATCGCCTCGATGAGCTTGTTCATGTCTGTTTCCTCGCCAGTGCCACAGGTCACCATGCTGGTATGGGTCAATTGGTCCCCACGTTCCGGACGATCCCCCTGTGGCAGGAGCCGGACAGCGCAGAGCAACAGCTCGTCATTCTTCCACAGGAGGGCGCGCACCAGGAAATCGGGCCGCAGGTCGACCACGTGGCGTCCAGGCCCGGGGTGGCGCACAGCCGGTGAGCCCGTGCTGGGCCAGACTGTGTGCTGCCGTGCCGTCGCACCAGCCCAGGAGAAGAGATGACCGAAGAGGCGTTCGACGCCTTCTACGCGGCCTCCTTCTCCAAGGTGGTCAGCCAGATCTATGCCATGTGCGGCAACCTGGCGGAGGCCCAGGACTGCACCCAGGAGGCCTTCGTGCGAGCCTGGGACAAGCGCCGCCAGCTCGACGAGAGCGAGGCCCCCGAGGCCTGGGTGCGTACCGTCGCCTACCGGCTCGCGGTGAGCCGCTGGCGCAGGACCCGTCGCGGCTTCCGGCAGGCGGACCGTGCCCTCGAGGATCGGGAGGGCGAGCAGCCCTCGCCCACCCGGGTGGCCCTGCAGCGGGCCCTGGCCCAGCTCCCCGAGGAGCAGCGCCGCGTGATCGTGCTGCACCACCTGTGCGACATGGGCGTCAACGACATCGCCGCGGAGATCGGGGCCCCGGCCGGGACGGTGAAGGCCCGGCTCTCGCGGGGCCGGGCCGCCCTGGCGAAGATCCTCGGTGATCCTGAGGGGACCCGGCTGGGATGAGGCAGAAGTTTTCGCAAGTCCGTGCAACCGGATGCCTCGCCCGTGCGTAGACATCATGAGCAGGGCCCCGCCCAGGATCCCTTGGACACAGACAGGAGGTGCGCCAGTGCCTGACATCGATCGCTTCGACCCCGAGCTCGACCGTCGCACGGAGGCGCTCTTCCGCCGCTTCGAGGCCGAGACCGACGACGTCCTCGAGCCGCTGCCGCCCAGTGCCATCCGGCAGCTCGGCGATCGCCGACGCACCCGCCGCCGCACCGGGATCGCCGCGGGCACGCTGGCCCTGGCCGCCGTGGCAGCCGGTTCCGCCCTCGGGTTGGGAGGCATCCTGCCCAGTCAGCGCGCCCGGGTCGACACGGCCAGCAATCCCTCGCCCAGCCAGGTCACCACCGCCCCCGCAGGGCCCACCGGCAGCCCACTGCCGGTCTTCACACCATCCTCGCCGCCGAAGAGCCAGCAGCCCGTCCCCGAGCCCGCCCCCAGCAGCGAGGCGGCCAGCGCGTCCCCCTCCCCCTCCGACAGCATCACCGCCAGTCCTGAGCCCAGTGGCACACCGGAGGCGACGCCGAGCCGCAGCACCGCGGCAGCATCCCCGGCAGGCTGGGGGCAGGTGGCCGACGCCTCGAGCATCTACCTCACGTCCCCCGGCGACCTCGCCGAGGAGTCACGCCTGGAGAACGACGCGAAGCCCCAGCGCTCGGTGAGCCTGTGCGACCGGGGACGCCAGGGCCTGGGGCAGTCCTCCGACCTGAACCGCCACCTGGGCGACGGTCAGGCGCAGGCCCATGTCATGGTCTACAGCTTCACCTCGGTCGAGCAGGCCAGTCAGGCACGCTCCGCGCTGCGCTCCTGGTACCACGACTGCCCTGCCACCGCGACCGCCTTCGGGAACCAGCAGGTGACACTGGGAGAACCGGTCGACCTGCCGCTGGGCGAGCGCGCGCGGCAGGCCTCGGGCACCACCCAGTCCACCTTCCGCCAGGTGACCTACACCGCCGCCACGCGCACCGCGATGGTGGAGCAGGCCAGCATCATCCAGGTGGGCAACCGCCTGGAGTGGATCACCTTCGTGGCGCCCGCCGAGGGCGCCCCCTCCCCCATGGACTCGCCGGTGCGTCGCCGGGCCGCGGCGATCAGCGACCAGCTGGCCGGCTGAACGGCGACGCCACCCAGCACCGGGGCCTACGGGCCTCATGGCTCCCCGTCCAGCAACAGTCCCCGAGCACGACACAGGGCCGGTCAGGATCTCTCCTGACCGGCCCCGGTGCGTGGCGGCGGTGCGACCTACTTGCCGTCGCCCTTGAACAGCGACTTGATCAGGTCGCGGTTCAGCTGGGAGATGCTCTCCAGCGGGATGCCCTTGGGGCAGACCTGGGCGCACTCACCGATGTTGGTGCAGCCGCCGAAGCCCTCTTCGTCGTGCTGCGCCACCATGCCCTTGACGCGGCTGTACCGCTCGGGCTGGCCCTGCGGGAGCATGGCCAGGTGGGTGATCTTCGCCGCGGTGAACAGCATCGCCGAGCCGTTCGGGCAGGCCGCGACGCAGGCGCCGCAACCGATGCAGGTGGCGTTGTCGAAGGCCTTGTCAGCCTCGCGCTTGGGCGCGGGGGTGGCGTGGGCGTCCGGAGCCGAACCGGTGTTCACCGAGATGTAGCCGCCGGCCTGGATGATCCGGTCGAAGGCACCGCGGTCGACCACGAGGTCCTTGATGACCGGGAAGGCCCCGGCCTTCCAGGGCTCGATGTCGATGACCGCGCCGTCCGCGAACGAACGCATGTGCAGCTGGCAGGTGGTGGTGTGCTGGCCGCCGTGGGCGATGCCGTTGATGACGACACCACACATGCCGCAGATGCCCTCACGGCAGTCGTGGTCGAAGGCCACGGGCTCCTCGCCCTGGACGGTCAGCTGCTCGTTGAGGAGGTCCAGCATCTCGAGGAAGGACATGTCCTCGCTGACCCCGTCGAGCGGGTAGGTGACCATCTGGCCCTTCGCCTGGGCATTCGCCTGACGCCAGATACGCAGTGTGACCTTCACTTGTAACTCCGTTGCTTGAGCTCGATGGCCTTGTAGACCAGGGGTTCCTTGTGCAGGGTGGGCTTGTTGCCCTCGCCCGTCCACTCCCATGCACCGACGTAGGCGAACTCGTCGTCGTGACGCAGCGCCTCGCCCTCCTCCGTCTGGCTCTCGCCGCGGAAGTGACCACCGCAGGACTCGCGACGATGCAGCGCGTCCACGCACATCAGCTCGCCCAGCTCCAGGAAGTCGGCCAGTCGGCCGGCTCGCTCGAGGGTCTGGTTGAAGTCCTCGTTCACGCCGGTGACCTTGACGTCACGCCAGAACTCGGCCCGCAGGGCGCGGATCTTCTCGATCGCGGTCTTGAGGCCCTCCTCCCGACGATCCATGCCGCAGTACTCCCACATGATGTTGCCGAGCTCCTTGTGGAAGGAGTCGACCGTGCGGGAGCCGTTGATGCTCAGCAGGGTGTTGATGCGGTTGGTGGCGGCGTCGACGGCCTCCACCACGGCCGGATGGTCAAGACCCACCTGGGGACGCTTGGCGGCGTCGGCCAGGTAGTCGTTGATGGTGTTCGGCAGCACGAAGTAGCCGTCCGCCAGGCCCTGCATCAGTGCCGAGGCACCGAGGCGGTTGGCGCCGTGGTCGGAGAAGTTGGCCTCGCCCGTCACGTACAGACCGGTGATGGTGCTCATCAGGTCGTAGTCGACCCACAGACCGCCCATGGTGTAGTGCACCGCGGGGTAGATCCGCATCGGGACCTGGTAGGGGTCGTCAGCGGTGATCTGCTTGTACATGTCGAACAGGTTGCCGTACTTGGCCTCCACGGCCTTCTGGCCGAGACGGTTGATCGCATCGGAGAAGTCCAGGTAGACGCCACGGCGGACCATGCGCTCCTGGCCCGTGTCGGGATCGATCTCGCGCACGGCCGGGCCGACGCCACGACCCTCGTCGCACATGTTCTTGGCCTGTCGCGAGGCGATGTCACGCGGCACCAGGTTGCCGAAGGCCGGGTAGATGCGCTCCAGGTAGTAGTCGCGATCCTCCTCGGGAATCTGGCGGGGATCCTTGTCGCAGTCCTCGGCGCGCTTGGGCACCCAGATCCGGCCGTCATTGCGCAGCGACTCGGACATCAGGGTCAGCTTTGACTGGGTCTCGCCGTGCACCGGGATGCAGGTGGGGTGGATCTGCGTGTAGCAGGGGTTCGCGAAGTACGCGCCCTTGCGGTGCGCCCGCCAGGAGGCGGTCACGTTGCAGCCCATCGCATTGGTGGACAGGAAGAAGACGTTGCCGTAGCCGCCGGTGGCGAGCACCACCGCGTCGGCGGTCCAGGCCTCGATCTTGCCGGTGACCATGTCACGGGTGACGATGCCGCGGGCCATGCCGTCGACGGTGATCAGCTCGATCATCTCGTGGCGGGTGTGCATGTGCACGGTGCCGGCCGCCACCTGGCGCTCCAGGGCCTGGTAGGCACCGATCAGCAGCTGCTGACCGGTCTGGCCACGGGCGTAGAAGGTGCGCTGCACCTGCACGCCGCCGAAGGAGCGGGTGTCCAGCAGGCCGCCGTACTCACGGGCGAAGGGAACGCCCTGGGCGACGCACTGGTCGATGATGTTCGCGCTGACCTCGGCCAGTCGGTAGACATTGGTCTCGCGGGAGCGGTAGTCGCCGCCCTTGACCGTGTCGTAGAACAGGCGGTGGGTGGAGTCGTTGTCGTTGCGGTAGTTCTTCGCAGCGTTGATGCCACCCTGCGCGGCGATCGAGTGCGCACGACGCGGGCTGTCCTGGTAGCAGAAGTTCTCGACGTGGTAGCCGGCCTCGCCCAGAGTGGCGGCGGCGGCGCCACCGGCCAGGCCGGTGCCCACGATGATCACCTTCAGCTTGCGGCGGTTGGCGGGGTTCACCAGCTTGGCGGTGAACTTGCGCTCGCTCCAGACCTTGTCGATCGGGACATTGGTGGGCGCCTTGGTGTCGCCGAAGTCCTCCCCGACGTTCCAGTACTCACCCTCGGCCACGGCGGCGGGGGCGGGGGCGCCGGACTCGACCGAGGGGGCCGCGGCGGGAGTCATGAACTCCGCGTCGGCCTGGACCTCGCTCTGGGCGTCGGTGCGGGGGACGTCGTCGGGACGGTAAACGCTGCTCATTGTGCAATCACTCCAGTCAGGATCATCACGGGAGGCGTCATGAAGCCGATGAAGAGCAGCACGGCGATGATCGCCGAGAGCGTCTTCAGCAGCTTGCGCGACCCCGCGCTCACATTGGCGCCCAGCGTGGTGAAGGCACTGGCGCAGCCGTGGTAGATGTGCAGGCAGACCGCGACCATGAAGACCAGGTAGGCCAGCACGACCCACCACTCACCGAAGCCGGCGAGCACACGGTGGAAGGGATCCAGGTCGGTCGCACCGTCGGGGTAGCCCGGGCGCAGCACCTGCGCGGTGTAGTGCAGCAGGTGCATGACCAGGCCGAGCAGCAGGATGATGCCGCTCCAGATCATGGTCCGCGCCGCGAAGGAGCTCTCCACGTTCTTCTTGTTGGCATAGCGCGCACCGCCGGCATTGCGGTGGTTGCGCCCGGTGAGCTTCGCCGCGCTCCACATGTGGAGGACGATGCAGGCCAGCAGGAAGATCCGGAAGGCCCACAGGAACCACATCGGGGGCACGATCGGGTAGAGGAAACGGCGCAGGTAGTGCGAGTACTCGTTGAACTCGGCGCCGTTGTCGGGAAGCAGCAACTTGGTGTTGCCGAACATGTGCATGAGCAGGAAGCCGATCAGACACAGGCCGGTGACGGCCATGATGGCCTTCATCGCCACTGTGGACCGGGTTGCCCTCTGATGGTTGGTAAGAGTTGTCGCCACGGGCCCACCCTAGACAACTTCCACCCGGGGTGTGAATTCGCTGAGCCGTGTTTGGGACGGTTCCGGCCGAAATGTTATGAATCGCACTCTGACTTGGGCAGTTGCCACAATTTCAGGTGGAATTAAGTCACGCTTGCGGCACTTAATTCAGTCCAGCAGGTCCGGGCGGCGGCGTCTCGTCAGGGCCTCGGACTGCTGCCGTCGCCAGGCCGCGATCCGGGCGTGGTGGCCGCTGAAGAGCACCTCCGGCACGTCCAGTCCGCGCCAGCTCGGCGGCTTGGTGTAGACGGGGTACTCCAGCAGGTTGTCCTGGCCCGCGGAGTGGCTCTCCTCCTCCAGGGAGGCGGGATTGCCGATCACCCCGGGGATCAGCCGCACGACGGCCTCGACCATGGCCAGGGTGGCCACCTCTCCCCCGTTCAGCACGTAGTCGCCCAGGCTCAGCTCACGCACCTCCATGCGCTGCTCGGCGTGCTCGAAGACGCGGTGGTCGATGCCCTCGTAGCGTCCACAGGCGAAGAGCAGGTGACTGCGCTCGCTCAGCTCGTAGGCGATGGGCTGACTGAAGGGCACGCCGCTGGGCGTGGGCACCACGAGCACGGGCGGCTCGTCCAGGCCGTCGGTCAGCTCGTCGAGGCACTCCCCCCAGGGCTCGGGCTTCATCACCATGCCGGCGCCTCCGCCGTAGGGGGTGTCGTCGACGGTGTTGTGCCGGTCGTGGGTCCACTGGCGCAGGTCGTGCACGCCCACCTGCAGCAGCCCCTTGTCGATCGCCTTGCCGACCAGCGACAGGCTGAGCGGGGCGAAGTAGTCCGGGAAGATCGAGACGACGTCGATGCGCATCAGGCGCGCTCCCCCGTCGCCTGCGGATCCACCACGTCGGCGCCCTCGTCGTCGAGCAGACCGGGCAGGTCGGTGAGCTCGACGCGGCCGGCGGCCAGGTCCACCGAGGGCACCAGCTCGGTGACGAAGGGCACCAGGCGCTCGCCGGTCTCCGTGGTGATGGCCAGCAGGTCCTGGGCGGGCATGTGCACCACCTGACTGACCCTGCCCACCACGGTGCCGTCGGGCAGTACCGCCTCCAGACCGACCAGCTGGCGGTCGTAGTACTCGTCCTCCTCCTCGGGCAGCTCGTCGGGGTCGACGTCGACCACCAGGACGCTGCCCCGCGCCTGCTCCACGGCGGTGCGGTCCGCCAGCTGCTCGAACTTCACCAGCAGGCGCCCGGAGTGCCAGCGCGCGGAGGCGACGGTGAGCTCGCGCCGGGTACCCTCGACGCGGAGCACCGCGCCGGGCTCGAAGCGCCGCTCCGGCTCGTCGGTGTGCAGGTCGACGGCCACGTCGCCCTTGATCCCGTGGGCGCGACCGATCCGGCCCACCACCACCTCGACTGTCTCCACGTGCTGCCTCCTGCTCGGTACTGCTACATCCTGCCCCGGGTGGGGCGATCACATGTCGTGACGCGACGAGCGCCTCGCACCCGGGGGTGCGAGGCGCTCGTCGATGGTTCTCAGCTCAGTGGCGACGGCCGCCGCCGCGACGGTCCACGTCGACGAAGTCGACCCGGACCTGCTCGCGACCGGCCAGCGCGGCCACCACGGTGCGCAGGGCCGACGCGGTGCGTCCCTGCCGACCGATGACCTTGCCGATGTCCTCGGGATTGACCCTGACCTCCAGCATCCGGCCACGGCGCAGGTCCTTGTCCTTGACGACGACGTCGTCAGGATTCGTGACGATGCCGCGAACCAGGTGCTCCAGGGCGTCGGCCAGCACGATCAGGCGCCTTCGGCCGGAGCGACCTCGTCGACCTTCTCGCCGGCCTCCTCGGCCGGGGTGGCGGCGTCGGCCTGCGGGTCCTCGGTGGCCTCGGCCCGCTCGGCGGGAGCCTCCTCAGCGGCGGCCTCGTCGGCGGGGGCCTCGTCGGCCTTGGCCTTCTTCTTGCTGATGGCCTCGGACTTCGGGGCGTCGTCGGCCTCGGCGAGGGCGGCGTTGAAGCGGGCGAGCTTCTCCTCCTTCTCCGGAGCGACGTCGACACCCTCGGGGGTCTTGTCACCGGAGAACTTCTGCCAGTCACCGGAGCGCTTCAGGATGGCGACGACGGCCTCGGTGGGCTGGGCGCCCACGCCGAGCCAGTACTGCACGCGCTCGGAGTCCACCTTGATGATCGACGGATCGTTCTTGGGGTGGTACTGACCCACCTCCTCGATCGCACGGCCGTCGCGCTTGGTGCGCGAGTCCATGACGACGATGCGGTAGTGCGGGTCGCGGATCTTGCCGAGACGCTTCAGACGAATCTTGGTTGCCACGTGTGTGGTTCTCCTGTGTGGAATGGCCCGGGACAGCCCCGTGACCAGGCGGGTGATGCTTCGGACGAGTGTGGGGCACGGGTCCTGGCATCGGATGAATCCGCGCCGCCGGAGTTAGAGGGCGCCAGCGGGCACAGACGCTCTTGCCATTTTGCCAGATCCGACCCCGCGAAGCCAGTCAGGGCCGCGGCACGATCCCGGGAGCGACGCAGGGCCGCCGAGCTCGTGCTCGACGGCCCTGTGGTGGCGGTGATGAGGGCGCTACTTGGCGCCCTTGATGGGCAGGACGATCACGGCCCCCAGCAGGCCGACGACGCCCGCCACGGTGAACAGCCAGGTGAAGTTGGTTCCGCCGCCCAGCGTGCCGAGCAGATAGCCACCGAGGTAGGGAGCCAGCGACTGCGGCAGGGCGTTGGCCATGTTGAAGACGCCTAGGTCCTTGCCGGCATCCTCCGCATTGGGCAGCACGTCGAGCACCAGGGCGAAGTCCACGGCGGCGTAGATGCCGAAGGCGAAGCCCATCAGCGCCTCGATCAGGTAGAAGTGCGTGACCGACCCGGCATGCAGCAGCAGGTACGTGCCGAGTGCGAACAGGGCGGTGGAGAAGGCCACGAGCATCTTGCGCTTGCCGGTCCTGTCACTCAGCCAGCCCGCGGTGACCGAGCTGAAGATCAGCACCACGGTGTAGATGCCCACACCGGTGGTCACCGCCGCGGCGGCAGCCGCGTCGTCGGCCCCGAAGCCCAGGTGCTGCTTCATGTAGGCCAGGCGGAAGGTGGTGAACAGGAAGGAGGCCAGAGTGATGAAGAAGCGTCCCCACCAGACCATGCCGAAGTCCGGGAACTTGAAGGGGCTGGTCCAGAAGGAGCCGAAGAAGGTCTTGGCGTCGAAGGGGTAGGCATTCTGCTTCAGCACGGGTTCGGGCAGGCAGAGGGCGTAGATGATCACGCCGATGGCCGCGATGATGCCGGGCACCAGGAACATCATCAGGGTGTTGGTGGCCAGCGCGCTGCCGATGGCGGTGGCACCGAAGATGCCGATGTTCTGGGCCATGCCCACCAGGCCGGAGACCTTGCCGTACTGGTTGTCGGGCAGTTGGTCGGCCATCGTGGCGACGTAGGGGCTGAGGGCGGCATTGGCGCCCATCTGGGCCAGGAACCAGCCCAGGGTCAGCATCCCCTTGCCCGTGGCCAGGGCGATGATCACCAGGGCCAGCACCATCACCAGGACGCCCCCGATCATCCATGGGCGTCGGCGCCCCCAGCGCGAGGTGGTGCGGTCCGAGAGGCGACCGAAGAAGGCATTGGCGAAGACGGCGGCCAGGGCGCCGGGCGCCAGCACCCCACCCACCCACTTGACCTGCTCGGCGGGATCGCTGGTCAAGGTGTTCACCTTGAGGGCCATGGTGACCACCACCGGCCCCAGCAGGCCGACGAAGAGGGCGAACTGGGCAAAGACCAGGGAGGCCACGAACCAGGCCGGCTTGCTCTCGGTGGGCTTCTGGCCCAGCAGCGGAACGTTGAGCTTGGGCCCGATCAGGTTCGGGCTGCCCTGCCGGTCGATCGTGGGATCGGGTGTGATGGTCATCGATGACTCCTGCAGACGTTCGTGGCCCCCACGCTGGAGCCGCTGACCCATTACACACTGACCGACCGGTCAGTGTCTCGTGAATCCCACCACTTGTTGTGTGATCTTTACCGCGAGGCAGTCACGGCCGGGCCGCGCGCACCACCCGGCCGCGCAGCACCACCGCCAAGGGGTGACGGGCGAGGCCCAGGTTCTTCCGGGGATCCTCGGCGAAGACCACCAGGTCGGCCGGGGCCCCCTCCTCCAGGCAGGGCCGGCCCAGCCAGTCGCGGGCACGCCAGGAGGCGGCGCCCAGGGCGAAGTCGGCATCGCCCAGCTGGCCGAGCAGTTCCACCTCCTGGCCCAGGATTCCGTGGGGCATGACCCCACCCGCGTCGGTGCCCGCGAAGATCGGCACCCCGGCCTCCCGGGCGGAGCGCAGCACGTCGATCCGGGTGCGGTAGAGCTCGCGCATGTGGGCGGCATAGCGCGGGAACTTGGCCTGGCCGCTGGCGGCGATGTCGGGGAAGTTCTCCAGGTTGACCAGGGTGGGCACCAGCGAGACCTGCCGTTCGGCCATCTGCTCCACCACCTCTGGCGTGATCCCGGTGCCGTGCTCGATGCCGTCGATCCCGGCCGCCACCAGCTCGGCGGCGGACTGCTCGCCGAAGCAGTGGGCCGTCACCCGTGCGCCCAGCTGGTGCGCCCGCTCGATCGCCTGCTGGGCCACCTCGACCGGCCACAGCGGCGCGAGGTCCCCCTCGTCCCGGTCGATCCAGTCCCCCACCAGCTTGACCCAGCCGTCACCCGCCGCGGCCTGCTGCTCGACGGTGGCCACCAGCTCGGCCGGCTCCACCTCCTCGGCATAGTTGCGCAGGTAGCGCTTGGGGCGGGCGATGTGGCGTCCGGCACGGATCAGCTTCGGCAGGTCCTCGCGCTCGTCGATCCAGCGGGTGTCGGCCGGGCTGCCGGCGTCGCGCAGCAGCAGCGTCCCTGCATTGCGGTCGGCCAGGGCCTGCTGCTCTGCGGTCTCCGGTGGCACGGCCCCGTTCTGGTCCAGGCCGATGTGGCAGTGGGCGTCGACCAGGCCGGGCATGATCCAGCAGTCGGTGGCGAGGGTGAGTGCGTCGTCGATGCGTTCGTAGGTGACGATGCCGTCGTGGATCCACAGGTCGCGAACCTCCCCCTGGGGCAGCAGCGTGCCGCGCAGGTGGAGCCGGACCTCGGGCCCGTCGGGCACCACCAGCTCACCGATGTGGGTGTGGGTGTGCCCGTCGTGCGTGTGGGTGTGCACCAGCTCCGGCAACTCGCCGTGGGAATGGCCGCTCATGCGCCCATCCTGCCGCACGCCTGCCCGGGACAGGCGTGCGGGAAGGGTCAGCGTCCCTGGTTCTTGAACATCTTCTGCATCTCGGGCGGCAGCGAGAAGTTCTCCATCGCCTTGGCCAGGTCCGCCTCGGAGGGCTGGGCCCCGGCACCGACGCCGAAGGCGGCGCCCGCGTCGACGATCTCGCCGGCGGTGGGGCGGCCCTGCTGGGCGGCCGCACGCTTGGCCGGGTTGCCGGAGACCTTCTGGCCCTTCTTGGGCTTCTTGGCGGCCTGCTTGCCCTTGCGGGCGCCACCACCCATGCCGGGCATGCCCGGCATGCCGGGCATGCCGCCGCCGGCCATCTGCTGCATCATCTTGCGGGCCTCGACGAAGCGGTTCACGAGGTTGTTCACATCGCTCACCTGGACACCGGCGCCCTTGGCGATGCGGGCGCGACGCGAGCCGTTGAGGATGGCGACGTCGTCGCGCTCGGCCGGGGTCATCGAGTAGATGATCGCCTCGATGCGGTCGATCTCCTTCTCGTCGATGGCGGCCAGCTGGTCCTTCATCTGGCCCATGCCGGGCAGCATCCCGAAGATCTTGCTCATCGGGCCCATCTTGCGCAGCTGCTGCATCTGGGCCAGGAAGTCGCCCAGGCCGAACTCGCCCTTGCCGGAGACCAGCTTCTCGGCGGCCTTGCGCGACTGCTCGGCGTCGAAGTGCTTCTCGGCCTGCTCGATCAGGGTGAGCATGTCGCCCATGTCCAGGATGCGGCTGGCCATCCGGTCGGGGTGGAAGACGTCGAAGTCCTTCAGCCCCTCGCCGTTGGAGGCGAACATGATCGGCTTGCCGATCACCCGGGCGATGGACAGCGCCGCACCACCACGGGCGTCGCCGTCGAGCTTGGTGAGCACGACGCCGTCGAAGCCGACGCCCTCGCTGAAGGCCAGGGCGGTGTTCACCGCGTCCTGGCCGATCATGGCGTCCACCACGAACAGGGTCTCGTCGGGGGTGACGGCGGCCTTGATGTCGGCGGCCTGCTGCATCAGCTCCGCGTCGATGCCCAGGCGGCCGGCGGTGTCCACGATCACGACGTCGTAGAGCTTGCGCTGGGCCTCGAGGATGGAGGCGCGGGCGACGGCCACCGGGTCACCGATGCCGTTGCCGGGCTCCGGCGCGAAGACGTGCACGCCGGCGCGCTGGCCCACGATCTGCAGCTGGTTGACGGCATTGGGCCGCTGCAGGTCCGCAGCCACCAGCAGCGGCGAGTGGCCCTCGCCCTTGAGCCAGAGCGCCAGCTTGCCGGCCAGCGTGGTCTTGCCGGCACCCTGCAGGCCGGCCAGCATGATCACGGTCGGCGGGGTCTTGGCGAAGCGGATGGTGCGGTCCTCACCGCCGAGGATGTTGACCAGTTCCTCGTTGACGATCTTGATGATCTGCTGCGTCGGGTTGAGCGCCGCCGAGACCTCCTCGGCGCGGCAGCGCTCCTTGAGGTTCGCGACGAACTCCTTGACCACGGAGAGGTTGACGTCGGCCTCGAGCAGCGCGATGCGGATCTCCCGCGCGGTCGCGTCGATGTCGGCCTCGGTCAGCCGGCCCTTGCCGCGCAGCCCCTTGAAGGTTGCGGCAAGGCGATCGGAGAGGGTGTCGAACACTGTTTGTCCTTCGCGTCAGCGGGTCACCGGCCGGAGCGGTGGCGGTCGAGTGCCAAGGATACTGCCCTGCCGACTCGTGCCCAGAATGCTGGGCCTAGGCTGGGGCCGACCTAAGCAGCTGGGCCTTCTCACAGGAGAGACATGGCAACCGAACCCCTCGTCATCGCGGTGGACTCCTCCACCACCTCCACGAAGGCGATCGTGGTGGACCCGGCCGGCCAGGTGCTGGCCGAGGCCCGCGCCGAGATCGCCCTGCACACGCCGGGCATCGACCGTTACGAGCACGACCCACGGGACTGGTGGACCAGCACCCGCGAGGCGGTGGGCAGCGCGCTGGCCGCCCTGTCGACCGCGGACCGGGAGCGCATCGCGGCCATCTCGGTGACCCCGCAGCGGCAGAGCTTCTCGCTCTTCCGCGACGACGGCACCCCGGTGCGCCCCGGCATCCTGTGGCTGGACGGTCGCGCCGCGGCCCAGGTGGCCCGGATCGGCAGCGAGCAGGTGCACCGGCTGTCCGGCTTCCAGCCCGACGTCACGCCGTCGATCTACAAAATCGCCTGGCTGGCCGAGCACGAGCCCGCAAGCCTCGAGCAGGCCGACCGGATCGCCGGCGTGCACGGCTACCTGGTGCACGAGATGACCGGCGAGTGGATCGACTCCGCCGCCACCGCGGACTCGCTGGGCCTGCTGGACATGGCCCGGCTCGAGTTCAGCGAGGAACTGGTCTCGCTGGTGGGTCTGCAGCCCGAGCAGCTGCCGCGCCTGGTGCCGCCGGGCAGTGTGGTGGCCGAGCTGCTGCCCGCCGTCGCCTCCGACTGGGGCCTGCCCGGCCCCATCCCGGTGATCGCCTGCTGCGGCGACGGTCAGGCCGCAGGCCTGGGCTGCGGCGCCACCGGACCCGACGAGGCCTACCTGAACATGGGCACGGCGCTGGTGGCCGGCGTGCACTCCCCCGGCTACGAGGTGGGGGACGTCTACCGCACCGATGCCGCCGGCCTGCCCGGCCAGTACGTGCTCGAGATCGTGCAGAACTCCGGCTCCTACCTGGCCGGCTGGTTCCGCAGCGAACTGGGCGATCCGGCGCTGGCCGGGCGGCCCGACCCGGCGCTCGACGAGGCGGCTGCCGCGGTGGCGATCGGCTGCGGCGGCCTGGTGACGCTGCCCTACTGGAATGCGGTGCAGAGCCCGTACTGGGATCCGCTGGCCAAGGGCGCCATCGTGGGTCTGGCCGGGGCCCACGGCCGAGCGCAGATCTACCGCTCCATCCTGGAGGCCCTCAGTCTCGAGATGGCCCGCAACCTGGCCGGACTGCAGCGCGACACCGGCACGCCGCTGACCAGCGTCCGCGTGATGGGCGGCGGACAGCGCTCCCCGCTGTGGCGTCGCATCATGACCGACGCCGTGGGCCTGCCGCTGACGGCCTGCGAGGCGGAGGAGGTCTCCGCAATGGGGGCCGCCGTGCTGGCCATGGCGCACACCGGGGTGCACGGCGACATCGCCGCCACCTCCCGTGCGATGGCGAAGCTGGGTGACGTCACCGAGCCCGACATGGCCGCCCACGCGGTCTACCAGGAGCTCTCCGAGGTCCAGGCCCGGCTCTACCCCGCGCTGAAGGAGGCCTTCGAGGCACAGGCTGCCTTCGCCGAGCGGCATCCGGCCTGAGCCCGTCCCGACGGCGTCGTCCCCCTTGGGACGGCGCCGTCGTGCTGCCGGCCGTGGTTGGCTGGAGCCATGGACCTGACCACCATCTCCTCTCCCGAGCAGGGCCGACGGGTCTGGCGCGAGGTGCTCCGCCCGGCCTTCCCCGACAGCGAGCTGCTGGCCGAAGAGAGCTTCGTCGCCGAGCTGGCGCGCGAGGAGCTGCACGTCCTCGCTGCGCTCGACGGGGACCGGATTATGGGCTGCGCCGTGGGCGAGCACGACCCGTCGAGCGGGGTGGTGCTGCTGACCTGGCTGGCCACCACGGCGGCAGCCCGGGGCACCGGTGTCGGATCGCTGCTGCTGGACCAGGCCCTGGTGCAGTGGCAGCTGCGCTGGCAGCCGCGCATGATCCTGGGCGAGGTGGAGAACCCCTCGCGGCACCGGGCCAGCGAGCAGCACGGCGACCCACGCGCCCGGGTGCGCTTCTACCGACGCTGCGGAGCCCGGGCCCTGGCGCTTCCCTACTTCCAGCCCTCGGTCTCACCCGACCAGCCGCGGGTGGCGGACATGATGCTCACCGTGCTGCGCGACGACGGCGAGATGCCCGGCCCGTGGGTGGCGTCGGGTCCGGTGCGCCGCTTCTGGCACCAGCTGACCATCGACGAGCCCCGCGACGCGGCCTGGCAGGCGATGGAGGCTGCGCTGGCCGGCGAACGGGTCGAGGCCCTGGATCTGCACTCCCCCGACGAGCTGCTGCCCACCAGCCTGCGCTGATCCCGTCGCCGTCGGGCAGGGCGCCGGGGTGGCCCGGACAGGGGACGGCGCCGCAACCCCCGAGGTGCGGCGCCGTCCGGCTCGTCGGCGGTGTGGATCGCCTCAGTCCGCCGTGGGGTTCTGGGCCCAGTAGCCGTCGCCCTCGAAGAGGGAGTCGATCACCTGGCCCAGCAGGCCCAGCTCCTGCAGGGTGTCGAGGATGGTGTAGCGGGAACGGATGGTCTGGGCCTGGTAGTAGGTCAGCTTCATCTTGTCCATGTCGATGTCGATCATCTGCGGGTGGTAGGGGCCACCCACGGCCTTCAGCATCTCGGCGGCCTCGCGCGCGCTCACCAGCTGCGGGCGCACCCGCTCCAGGATGGCGTCCCAGTGCTGCTGGACCAGCTCGATGCGCTCACGGATCTGGTCGGGCTGCACGTACTTGGCACGCGACTGGCCCAGGGCGGCCTCACGGATCGCCTCGATGGGCTGCAGGGCGGCCACCCGCTCGTCATTGGCCTTCTCGTCGGGCCAGGCGGCGACGGCGGCGTCCACGTCCAGGCCCTTCACATCCAGCTCGAGCACCTTCTCGTAGAGCGCGCAGACGGCCACGGTGCCCAGGCCCACCTTGTTGCCATGGCTCAGCGGGGGCTCCCAGTCCAGGCCGTGGCCCTCCATCTCCCACTGGTGGGAGAAGTTGTGGCCGGCGCCGGAGGCCGGACGCGACGACTGGTGCGCCTGCATCGCCAAGCCACTCATCAGCAGGCCCTCGGCCAGCCCCTCGATGGCCTCCGGCCTGCCCTCGGCGCAGCCGGTGGGATCGGACAGGGCGTCGCGCAGGGTGTCTTGCACCAGGCCCCAGACATAGGAATCGACGGCCTCGATGCCCAGCTCGTCGGAGAGCAGCCAGTCGGCGCCACCGGGGATCTTCTCGATCAGGTCGCCGAAACCGGTGGCGGTCAGTCGCTGGGGCGCCTTGCCCATGATGTCCAGGTCCGCGACCAGGGCGGTGGGGGCCGGACAGTTGCGGGTGATC
Source organism: Luteococcus peritonei (assembly GCF_039526385.1). Lineage (NCBI taxonomy): Bacteria > Bacillati > Actinomycetota > Actinomycetes > Propionibacteriales > Propionibacteriaceae > Luteococcus > Luteococcus peritonei. The sequence continues at coordinate 25,502 of NZ_BAAAIX010000029.1, forward strand.
TTGAAGCCGTCCTTGGTGATGGAGGCGCCGAAGGCCGCGTAGCCGTCCATGGAGGCGGCGGTGCAGACATTCATGTAGGGCCGACCCAGCTCGCCGGAGGCCAGCTTGGTGAGGTCGTTCAGGGTTCCCGAGGCGATGCTCACGGCGACGGCGTCGACGCCCTTGAGGTGCTCGCGCAGGATCTCCACGTTCTCGTAACCGGCGTAGAGGGTGGGGGTGCCCGGGAAGACGTGGGCAGGCTCGAGGGTGACACCGGCTGCCTCCAAGGAGGCCTGCACGGCCTCGCCGGCGGCGGCCCAGGTGTTCTCGTCGGCGACGATGATGACGTGCGCGTCGCCGAAGCAGTCGGTGAACACCTGCCCGGTCTGGTCGACCACGCCGCGTCCCGCGACGATGGCCTTGGTGTCGGTGGCGGTCTCGAGCGCCCGCTGGATCAGTTGGGAGGTCATGGCCACATTCTGGTCCTCGACGACCCCGCTTGCACAGGGTTCGAGGAAAAATTCACACAAAATGTGATAAAGCTACTGCCCCATCAGACCGTTGACGAAGCCCTCGGCCTCGAAGGGGGCCAGGTCGTCCACGCCCTCGCCCAGCCCGATCAGCTTCACCGGGACGCCCAGCTCGCGCTGCACCTGCACCACGATGCCGCCCTTGGCCGAGCCGTCCAGCTTGGTCAGCACCAGACCGGAGACGTCCACCACCTCGCGGAAGATCCGGGCCTGGACCAGGCCGTTCTGACCGGTGGTGGCGTCCAGCACCAGCAGCACCTCGCTGACCGGCGCGATCTTCTCCACCACGCGCTTCACCTTGCCCAGCTGGTCCATCAGCCCGGTCTTGGTGTGCAGCCGGCCGGCGGTGTCGATCAGCACCACGTCGACGCCCTGGGCGATGCCCTCCTCCACGGCACGGTAGGCGACGGAGGCGGGATCGGCCCCCTCCTCGCCGCGCACGGTCTGCACGCCGACCCGCTCGCCCCAGGTGGACAGCTGCTCGGCGGCGGCGGCACGGAAGGTGTCGGCCGCGCCCAGCAGCACCGACTTGTTCTCGGCCACCAGGACACGGCCCAGCTTGCCGCAGGTGGTGGTCTTGCCGGTGCCGTTGACACCCACCACCATCACGACCGCGGGCTTGCCGTCGGTACGGGCCAGGTTGAGCGAGCGGTCCATGGTGGGATCCACCAGGTTGACCAGCTCGGTGCGCAGCACGCCGGCGGCCAGGTTCGGGTCCTGCACGCCGTCGATCGCCAGCTTCTTGCGCAGGTTGCCCACCAGCTCGGTGGTGGGGCCGACGCCGAGGTCGGAGCTGATCAGCGTGGCCTCGAAGTCGTCCCAGGTCTCCTCGTCGAGCCGGTCACGCGCCAGCAGGTCGGCCAGGCCGCGAGCCAGAGCATTGTTGCTGCCGGACAACCGACGACGCAGCCGGGCCAGGCGGGAGCCGGCAGACTCCGGGACCTCGACGCCGATCTCTGGTTCGAGGGTGTCCACCTCGGTCGAGGTGGGTTCGCGGGGCACCTCGGGGCGGGTCTGCGAGCCCTCGACGCCACGCCGATTGCCGACGAAGATGACGATGCTGGCCAGCACGAGGCAGGCGATGACGCCACCGATGATCCACCAGAAGAATTGGTCCACGCGCTCACCCTATCGAAGACGCAGCACGGCCCCGGTCAGATGACCGGGGCCGTGCGCAGGAGGGTGTCAGCGCTGGCTGTCGGCCAGCTGCTTGGGCATCAGGTCCACCAGGGCCTGCGGGGGCTCGGCGTCGCCATTCATGTGGCGGGCGGCCTCGGCCAGCTGGTTCGCGAGCTTCGGGGCCCGCTCCTTGCCGGCGCCGTGCATGCCGACGGCGACGACGCCCCAGACGGCGAGGGCCACGAGGATGATGAGGAACATGGAGATGTAGACCGCAGTCACAGGTGGAGCCTTCACTACTCGTGGGTGGATGACTCCATTGTGGGGCCCATGACGCTCGTCATGGGCCTCGAATCGCCAGCGACGGGGTGAACGCACAGCAAAGAATCAGCGCAGCCTCACCGGACGCTCAGCGAACCCCGCTCAGTCCTCGTCGTGGCCCAGGCGCTGGCTGATCACGGTGGAGACGCCGTCGCCGCGCATCGTGACGCCGTAGAGGGCGTCGGCGATCTCCATGGTGCGCTTCTGGTGGGTGATCACCAGCAGCTGGGAGCTCTCGCGCAGCTGCTCGTAGATGCCCAGCAGGCGGCCGAGGTTGGCGTCGTCGAGGGCGGCCTCCACCTCGTCGAGGATGTAGAAGGGGCTGGGCCGGGCGATGAACAGGCTGACCAGGAAGGCGACGGCGACCAGGGATCGCTCGCCGCCGGAGAGCAGCGAGAGACGCTTGACCTTCTTGCCCGCCGGGCGCGCCTCCACGTCGACGCCGGTGGTGAGCCAGCTGCCGGGCTCGGTGAGCACCAGCCGCCCCTCTCCCCCGGGGAAGAGGCGCGGGAAGACGTCGTTGAAGGTGCGCTCCACGTCGGCATAGGCGGCGGCGAAGACCTCCTCGACGCGCTTGTCCACCTCCTCGACGATGTCCATCAGGTCCTTGCGGGTCTGGCGCAGGTCCTCGAGCTGCTCGGCCAGGAAGGCGTGGCGCTCCTGCATGGCGTCGAACTCCTCCAGCGCCAGCGGGTTCACCCGTCCCAGCACCTGCAGGTTGCGCTCGGCGGTGCGCAGCCGCTTGGCCTGCTCCTCGCGGACGAAGGGCACCGGCTCGGGCTGCTCGTCGTCCTCGGTCAGGGCGGAGCCGTCGGGTCGGGTGAGCACCGGGACGAACTGGTCGGGGCCGTACTCGTCCATCAGCACCTGGGCCTCGAGGCCCAGCTCGGCCATGGCCCGCTCGGCGAGCGACTCGATGCGCATCCGCATCTCGATGCGCGCCATCTCATCCTTGTGGGCGCCCTCGACGATCTTCTCCAGCTCGCGGGCGCGCTCGCGGCTCTCGCGACGTGCCACGCCCAGCCGTGCCTCCGCCTCGACGCGCGCAGCCTCGGCCTCGTCGCGCTCGGTGGTGGCCAGCACCCGCGAGGCGTCCACCCGGCCCAGCAGCCAGCCGGCGGCGGCGTGCACGGCGGTGGCGGCCTGCGCCTCGCGGCGCAGCTGTGCGGCTCGGGCGGCGGCCTTCTCGCGGGCCTGGCGCTCTGCGACGGCCGCCCGGCGCAGCGAATCGGCGCGTCCGGCCAGGCCGCGCACCCGCTCCTCGGCGGTGCGCAGGGCCAGCCGGGAGTCCATCTCCTCGGTGCGCGCCAGCCGCGCCTGTTCGGCGTGCTGGTCGCGCTCGGTGGCATCGGGCTCGTCGACCTCGCCCTCGGCGGAGGCGTTCGCCAGGCGCTGCTCCAGGTCGGCCAGGCCGGCCTCGTGCTGCGCGCGGGTGGCGGCCGCCTTGCCGATCGCCTGCTCCAGGCGGTCGGCCTCGGCGCGGGCAGAGGTCTCGGCCTGGGCCAGCACGCTGAGCCGTCGACTCAGCTCGGCGTGCTCCTGCTCGGAGGCCTTGACGGCGGCGCGGGCGGCGGTGCGCTGGGCATTGACCTGCTCCAGCTCGGCGGTGGCAGCCTCGATCCGCTGCTCCAGGCTGCCGATCTCGGCGAGCGCGTCCTCCTCGTCGGCGCGGGCCTGGTCCACGGCGGCCTGGATCTCGATCAGCGAGGACTTCGAGGTGGAGCCGCCGGTGACGAACCAGCTGGAGATGATGTCGCCCTGACGGGTGACCGCCGCCAGGTCGGGATGCTCGCGGGCGATCCGGGTGGCCTCGGCCTCGTCCTCGGCCAACACGACGTGGCCCAGCACCCGCTCCAGCGCGGGCTGCAGCGGCTCAGTGACGCTGACGGCGTCGAGGGCCGGGCGCAGGCCCTCGGGCACCTCCACCAGACCGGAGCGGCTGGCACCGGCCAGCAGCAGCCCGGCGCGGCCCAGCTCGCCGGAACGCAGGTGTTCCAGGGCCTGGGTTGCGGCCTCCAGCGAGTCGAAGGCGATGGCCTCGGTGGCGCTGCCCAGGGCGGCGGACAGGGCGGTCTCCCAGCCGGGCTCGACGCTGACCAGCTCGGCCACCTGGCCCAGCAGGCCGCCCAGCCGGTCGCGCGCCGCCAGCAGGGCGGCGGGGGCGTCGGTGCGGTCCAGGCCCATCTCCAAGGCATCGATCCGGGCGGCCAGGCCGGCGTGGCGCTGGCGCACCTGCTGCTCGCTGCGACGCAGCTCCTGCAGCGCTCGTCCCAGCTCGTCGACGCGGGCCGTGGCCTCGGTCTGGGCGGCGACGAGTTCGTCGCCGGCACCCTGGTGGTTCTCGACGGCGCTGCGTGCCTCGGCCACCTGGGCGGCGGCCTGGTCGGCGCGGGCCAGGGCCTCGTCGCGCTGGGCGGCGAGCCGGTCGGTCTCCTCCGCGGAGGCGTCCAGCCGGGAGCGCAGCGAGTTCACCTGACCGGTGAGGCGGGCCAGCCCCTCGCGACGGTCGGCGATGGCGCGCAGTGCCGCGGCATGGGCCCGGTCGGCCTCGGCGTGGGCCGCCTCGGCGGTGGAGCGTCGCTGCTGGGCGTCGGCCAGCTTGTCCTGCAGCGCCTTGACCTGCTCGCGCAGGTCGTTCTCGGCCTCGCGCGCCTCCGCGGCCTCCTGGTCCAGCTGTTCCGGGTCTCGGCCCTGGCGCCCGAGCTCGGGCTGGGCGTCGGCATGACGCATCCGCTCGGCGGCGATCTGCTGGGTGGTGGTGACCCGCTCGCGCAGGGCGGCCAGCGCGTACCAGGTCTCCTGGGCCCGGGCCAGGCGCGGCTGGGCCTCGGCGACCGCCTGCTCGGCGGCCTGCTCGTCGTTGCGGGCAGAATCCAGGGCGGCCTCGGCGCGGGCACGGGCCTGGGACAGGGCGGCCTCGTCGGCCAGGTCGGTCTCCAGGGCGAGGGTGGCCTGTGTGAGGTCGTCGCCCAGCAGGCGGGCCTTGGCGTCGCGCAGCTCGGCCTGGATCACGGCGGCCTTGCGGGCCACCTCCGCCTGGCGCCCCAGCGGCTTGAGCTGGCGACGGATCTCGGCCACCAGGTCGTTGAGCCGGTCCAGGTTGCCCTGGGTGGACTCCAGCTTGCGCAGCGCCTTCTCCTTGCGCTTGCGGTGCTTCAGGACACCTGCGGCCTCCTCGATGAAGCCGCGGCGGATCTCGGGGGTGGCCTGCAGGATGGTGTCGAGCTGGCCCTGGCCGACGATGACGTGCATCTCGCGGCCGATGCCGGAGTCGCTGAGCAGTTCCTGCACGTCGAGCAGCCGGGCGGAGTGGCCGTTGATGGCGTACTCGCTGCCACCGTTGCGAAACATGGTGCGGCTGATCGTCACCTCGGTGTACTCGATCGGCAGCGCGCCGTCGGTGTTGTCGATGGTGAGCACCACCTCGGCGCGGCCCAGTGGGGCACGGCCGGAGGTGCCGGCGAAGATGACGTCCTCCATCTTGCCGCCGCGCAGGCTCTTGGCCCCCTGCTCGCCCATCACCCAGCTCAGCGCGTCGACCACATTGGACTTGCCGGAGCCGTTGGGGCCCACCACGCAGGTGATGCCCGGCTCGAAGTTGAGCGTGGTGGCCGAGGCGAAGGACTTGAAGCCACGCAGCGTGAGGCTCTTGAGGTACACGGCCTAGACCTGTTCGGCCTCGTCCAGCGCCCGGTCACGACGCAGCCGCTCCGAGAGCTGGCCCGAGGTCTGCACGCCGAGCGCGGCGACCGTGGGCTCGCCCTGCTCGTCGACCAGCTCCGGGGAGACGACGGGCGCCACCAAGGGCACGTCCTCGCCGGTCTCCGGGTGCTTGACGGCACGGAAGGTCCACAGCTTGTTCACGATGAAGTTGATCGGGAGCGTCAGCACGATGGTGATCAGCTGGGACCAGTAGGCGCGTGCCCGCAGGCCCTGGTCGTCGTTGAAGACCGAGCCCGGCAGGTAGAAGGGCGAAGTGGGATTGGTGAGCGCCGTCTTGATGAACAGGCCGGCACCCGCCGCCACTGCGCCGACGGCGAAGAAGGGCCAGAACTCCCGGGACCAGCTGCGGCTGTGCTCGCGCTTGAAGGTCCAGCGACGGTTCAGCTCGAAGTTCCACAGGTTCGCCACCAGGAAGGCGCCGATCCAGACCAGGTGGGTGTACCGGAAGGCGTGCTGCTTGGTGATGTACCACAGGGGCGCATTGTCCCTGCTGGTGCCGCCGTGCAGCTTGGTCATGATGAAGGCGACCACCATGTTCACGACCACGCCCGAGCCGCCCACGATGCCGAACTTCACGAACTGGCGCAGGTGACGCTTGCTCCGCGCGCGTCGGGACTCGACGACGGGTTCGGTGGTGACGGGGGCTTCGCTCACAGTCATGGGAGCCTACCGCCGCCGGTGGCGCGCACCCCGGTGCGGCGCGCGGTGGCGGTGGCGCCGCCGGGGCGGACGGCCCGCGGTGGCTTCTGGCAGCTCGGGCAGAAGTGGCTGGAGCGGTTGGTGAACTGGCTGCGCACCATGGTGGTGCCGCAGCGCGAGCAGGGCAGGCCGTCGCGGCCATAGGCATTGAGGGAGCGGTCGAAGTATCCGGACTCGCCGTTCACCTTGACGTAGAGCTCGTCGAAGCTGGTGCCGCCCTGCTCCAGGGCCTCGGCCATCACGGTGCGTGCCGCCTCCAGCACGCCGACGGCCTGGGGGCGGGTGAGCCGGTCGGTGGGCCGCTCGGGGTGCAGCCCGGCCAGCCAGAGCGCCTCGTCGGCATAGATGTTGCCGATGCCGCTGACCAGTGTCTGGTCCAGCAGGGCACGCTTCACGGTGGTGCGCTTGCGGCGCATCCGGGCCGCCACCTGCTCCAGGTCGAAGGCCGGCTCGAAGGGGTCGGGGGCGATGTGGGCCATCTCGGTGGGCAGTTCCGCTCCCCCGGTGCTCAGCTGCAGGCCACCGAACATCCGCTGGTCCACGAAGCGCAGCTGGGAGCCGTCGTCCAGGTCGAAGAGCACCCGGGTGTTGCGCAGCAGGGCGGTCTCGGGGGTGTCGACGCGGAACTGTCCGCTCATGCCCAGGTGGGTCAGCACGGCGTCGCCGTCGACCAGCGGGAACCACAGGAACTTGCCGCGGCGTCGCGGCACCTCGAAGCGACGCCCGGACAGGGTGGTCTCGAAGTCGCGCGGGCCGAGCTGGTGACGGCGCACCGGGCGCGGGTGCAGTACCTGCACCCGCCTGATGGTGCGTCCGGTCACCAACGGCTCGAGCCCGGCGCGGACGGTCTCGACCTCGGGCAGCTCGGGCACGGGATCAGGCGGTGGCCGCCGCGGCGGCGCCGGGATCGGTCAGCGGGTCCTCGTCGCGCGAGGCCTGCTCGGCTGCCTGGGCCGCGGCCTGGATGGCGGTGAAGGCCTTGCCGGCCGCCTCCTGCTCGGCCTGCTTCTTGTTGCGTCCCGAGCCGCTGCCGTACTCGACGCCGTTGACCACGGCACGCGCCACGAAGCGCTTGTCGTGGTCCGGGCCGGACTCCTCGATCAGGTAGGTGGGCATCGGGTGGCCGGCATTGGCGCAGACCTCCTGCAGGGAGGTCTTCCAGTCAAGGCCCGCACCCATCTGGTCGGCCTCGTCCACCAGCGGGTCGAAGATGTGGTGCACGAAGACCTCGGCCTTCTCCATGCCGCCGGTCAGGAAGATCGCACCGATCAGGGCCTCCGTGGTGTCGGCCAGGATCGAGGTCTTGTCGCTGCCGCCGGTGGTCACCTCGCCGCGTCCCAGCCGCACCATCGGCCCCAGCTCCAGGCCCCGGGCCACCTCGGCCAGCGTCACCGCATTGACCACGGCGGCGCGCAGCTTCGCCAGACGCCCCTCGGGGTAGTCCGGGAAGGTCAGGTAGAGGTGCTCGGTGACGACGATGCCCAGCACCGAGTCGCCCAGGAACTCCAGGCGCTCGTTGGTGGGGATGCCGCCGTTCTCGTAGGCATAGGAGCGGTGCGTCAGGGCAAGCTCGAAGAGCTGGGCGTCCATCGGGACACCCAGCTCGTCGAGAAGCTGCTGGAAACGGCTCTGCTGAGCCGCCATGTCAGGCGTCGAGGACCTGGCGACGCGAGGCGCGGGGGCCGTACTGGCCGCAGGCGGGGCACGCGGTGTGCTGCAGGTGGGCCTCGCGGCACGCGGGGTTCACGCAGGTCACCAGGTTGGCGGCGGTCGCCTTCCACTGGGCGCGACGGCTGCGGGTGTTGCTGCGGGACATCTTCCGCTTCGGGACTGCCACGATCTTCTCCTTGAGTGGTGGCCACCGGGTGGTGGCTCTCTCGTCTGTGGTGCCCGAACCAGGTCCGGGCCCTTCTCAGTTCTGCTCGCCGTCAACGTCCAGCTCGGTGAGCGCCGCCCAGCGGGCGTCGATCTCCTCGCCGTGGCTGTGGTCCGGATCATCGTTCAGGTTGGCGCCACAGGTGACGCACAGTCCCAAACAGTCATCCCGACACAGGGGCGTGAACGGCAGGTCCAGCACCACCGCGTCGCGGAGTGCCGGGTCCAGGTTGATCATGTCGTCCTGGATGTAGCTGGCATCCTCCTCGGCCTCGCGCTCCGGGTAGAAGTACAGCTCCTGGATGTCGTAGGAGGACTCGTCCTCGAACGTCTCCAGGCAGCGCGCACACTCCCCGACGAGCTCGACCTCGGCGGTGCCGGTGACCAGGACGCCCTCCACCACGGACTCCAGACGGAGGTCCAGCGCGATGTCGGAGCCCTCAGGCACCTTGATCATCTCGATGCCGAGTTCCGCCGGCGCGGGGACATCGCGATGCAGTTCCTTCATCGTCCCGGCACGACGGGCGAGCTCGTGGATCTCGAGTACGAGAGGCGAGCGGCCATCGAGGTGGCGATGCTGGTTCATCACGATCCCTTCAGCACGGTGGCACGACAGCGTCATGACCGAGGGCCAACTCTACCCGCAGCCCTCCCCCGGAACCAAACCGCGAGCTGCTGCGGTGCAGCGGGCAGCTGCCCGGGCCGGGGGCTCAGGCCTGGCGGCGCTCGGCGACCCGACGGACGATGGCCTCGTTGACTGCCGGCGTCACGAAGGCGGAGATGTCGCCGCCGAAGGAGGCCACCTCACGCATCATGCTCGACGAGACGGTGGCATAGGGGCCCTCAGCGGGCAGGAAGACGGTCTCCAGCCCGGAGACGTGGTGGTTCAGGTTGGCCATCTGCAGCTCGTAGTCGAAGTCGCCGGCGAAGCGCAGGCCCTTGACGATCACGGTGCAGCCCTGGGCCCTGGCATAGTCCACCAGCAGGCCCTCGATCACGCCCACCTCGACGCCCTCCCAGCCGGACACCGCATCGCGGGCCAGGGCCACGCGCTCCTCGACGTCGAACAGGTGGTTCTTGGTGGAATTGCGCCCGACGGCCACCAGCACCTGGCCGAAGACCTTGTGGGCACGCTCGACCACGTCGAGGTGGCCGCGGGTGATGGGGTCGAAGGACCCGGGGATGATGGCCTTCATGCCGTCTCCTCCTCGTCGTGGTGCTGGGGATCGTCGCTCTGCTGGGGATCGTCGGCCGGGGTTGGGACTTCTTCGTCCTGGGGCAGGGGTGTGCAGTAGTGCAGCACGGTCTCGCCATAGCCCTTGGACCAGTGCTCGGTGCCGGGCGGGAAGTCCGGTTCGCCGCTGCGCGAGGAGCGCTCCAGCACGATGATCCCGTTGTGCACCAGGCGGGCCAGCGCCAGCTCCAGGGTCCGGGAGACCTGCTCGTTGGTGAAGGGATAGGGCGGGTCCAGCCAGATCACGTCGAAGCGGGAGTCCTCGCGCTGCAGCCAGCCGTCCACGGCGGCCACCTCGACGCGCGCCTGCAGCCGGGTGTGGGCCAGGTTGGCGCGGACCAGCCGGGCCGTGCCCTGGTCGTGCTCCACCAGCACCACCGGCCCGGCCCCGCGGCTCGCGGCCTCCAGGCCCACCCCACCGGAACCGGCGTAGAGGTCCAGGAAGGCGATCTGGTCGAGCTGGGCGTCCGCGCCCGCGTCGGCGGTGCCGTTCCAGGTGGCCAGCGAGCTGAACAAGGCCTCGCGCACTCGATCGGTGGTGGGCCTGGTCCGCTCCCCCGGCGGGGTCTGCAGCCTGGCGCCTCCAGCGCTGCCGGCGATGATCCTGCTCATGGTGGGCAACCCTACTGCGCCGACTGAGGGCAGGTCGCCCGTGGCGATGGCCGGAGTGCCCAGAACTCCTCTCGCCCGACACTGTCACACTTTAGTGGGCGTCTACCCCCACCAAACCGTGACATTGACTGCGACGGGGCTGCTCACGTCTCCACCGTCCGGCCCATGCCCGAAAGTGCCGCCCCGCCCGGTCACGGCGGCGGGTGATGGGCAAGAATTGGGTCATGGCCGACACGAACCCGATCACCACCATCGAAGAAGACACCTGCTGGGGCTACCTCGCCAGCCAGGAGGTGGGCCGGCTCGCCACCGCGAAGGAGGGCCAGCCCGAGATCTTCCCCATCAACTACTGCGTCGACGGGCAGTCCGTGGTCTTCCGCACCGCCTCGGGCTCCAAGCTGCAGGAGCTCACCGACAACGAGCACGTCGCCTTCGAGGTGGACGGCTGGGACGAGGAGGGCGGCTGGAGCGTCGTGATCAAGGGCAATGCCGCCGAGATCACCGACGAGCGCGAGCTGGCCCTGGCGGACAAGATGCCGCTGCGCCCCTGGGTGCCCACCGTGAAGCGCCACTACGTGCGCATCACCCCCGACGAGATCACCGGCCGCGGCTTCACCTTCGGCCCCGAGCCGAAGGCCTGAGCCAGCAGGGAGCGGATCAGCTCTTCTCGAGCCACTCCCCTGCAGCCAGCAGCTCGGTCTGGGTGACCATGTCGGCCAGGTAGGGGTTGACCCGGTCCGGGTCGTCGGCGACGAGCCGCTCGGCCAGGTCGCGGCAGTGGGCGATCAGGTCGGCGTGCTCGATGACGCGCAGCAGCTTGAGGCTGGAGCGCCCGCCCGACTGGTTGGCGCCCAGCACATTGCCCTCCCGACGCTGGGCCAGGTCGAGCTCGGCGAGCTGGAAGCCGTCGCGGGTGGCCTCGACGGCACGCAGCCGCTCCAGGGCGCTGGAGTCCGCCGGCGCCTGGCTGATCAGCAGGCACAGGCCGGGGTGCTCGCCCCGGCCGATCCGGCCGCGCAGCTGGTGCAGCTGCGAGATGCCGAAGCGATCGGCGTCCATCACCACCATCACGGTGGCATTGGGCACGTCGACACCCACCTCGATCACGGTGGTGGCCACCAGCACGTCCGCCTCGCCGGCGGCCATCCGCTGCATCACCGCATCCTTCTCCTCGGCGGGCATCCTGCCGTGCAGCACCTCCAGGCGCAGGCCCTGCAGCGGCCCGGAGCGCAGCTGCTCGGCCAGCTCGACGACGGTGGCGCTGGGCGGCGCCTGGTCCTCGGCGCTGGGCAGCTCGTCGGCATCGGTGGGCTCGATGCGGGGACAGACCACGAAGGCCTGGCGCCCCGCCGCCACCTCCTCACGGATCCGCTGCCAGGCCCGCTCCACCCAGGTGGGATGGCTGGGGACGTGCACCAGGCTGGTCTGCACCTCCTGGCGGCCGGCAGGCAGCTCGTCGAGGGTGGAGACCTCCAGGTCACCGAAGACGGTCATCGCCACCGAGCGCGGGATCGGGGTGGCGGTCATCACCAGCACGTGGGGCCGCAGCTCGGCCTTGTCGTTGAGCACGGCGCGCTGCTCGACGCCGAAGCGGTGCTGCTCGTCGACGACCACCAGGCCGAGGTCCGCGAACTGCACCCGGTCGGCCAGCAGGGCATGCGTGCCCACCACCAGGCCGGCCTGGCCGGAGGCCACCTTGAGCAGGGCATTCTTCTTCGCCACCGCCGACATGGAGCCGGTGAGCAGGACGATCTCGGTGGCCTCCTCCGGGGCGCCCAGGGTCTGGCCGGCGGCCAGGTCCCCGAGCTGGCGGCGCATCGACTCGAAGTGCTGGGTGGCGAGCACCTCGGTGGGGGCCAGCATCACGGCCTGCTTGCCGGAGTCGACGGCGCGCAGCATGGCGCGCAGCGCCACCAGGGTCTTGCCGGAGCCGACCTCGCCCTGCAGCAGCCGCTGCATCGGCGCGGTGCCGGCGATGGCCTCGAAGACCTCCTCGCCCACCCGCTGCTGCCCGGCGGTCAGCGTGAAGGGCAGCCGCTGGTCGAAGGCGGCCAGCAGTCCCCCGCCCCCGGTGAGCGGCGCAGCGGTGAAGTGGGCATTGTCGTGGCGCCGGTAGGCCATGGTGAGCTGCATCTGCAGCGCCTCGTCGAAGAGCAGCCGGTCGGCGGCAGCCTCGGCCTGGTCCCGGCTGTCCGGCTGGTGGGCCAGGGTGAGCGCCTCGTCGAGGCCCAGCAGGCCCTCCTCGCGCACCAGCCAGTCGGGCAGCGGCTCGGCCAGCGGGCCCATCTGCTCCAGCACCAGCTGGATGGTCTCGCCCACCTCCCAGGTGGGCATCTTGGCGGTCGCGGGATAGATGCCCACCAGGCCGGAGCGGGAGACCTGCTGCACCATGGCGTTCTGGTTGGCCTTGCCGATCACCGTGCCGGAGGCGTCGAGGATGACGAAGTTGGGGTGGGTGAGCTGGGGACGGTCCTGGAAGGTGCCCACCTTGCCGACGAAGATGCCGCGGGCCCCCACCGGCAGCACCGACTCCCAGTACTTCACCAGGTGGGGCTTGCCGAAGAAGGTGCAGCCCAGGGTGCCCTGGCCGTCGGTGAGGGTGACCTCCAGCCGCATCCGCGGCGGGGCTCCGGCCTGCCGGGTGCGGCCCACCACGGCCATCACCGCGACGTCCTCGCCGATCGGCAGGTCCGCCAGGGAGCTGTTCTCGGTGCCCGAGAGATAGCGGCGCGGCAGGTGGCGCACCAGGTCCCCCACGGTGTGCAGCCGCAGCGACTCCAGCGCCTTGGCGGTCTTGTCGCCCACCACCTTGGCCAGCGGCCGGTTCAGCTCGGCGAAGGTCTCGGTGCGCCACTGGGGCTGCCAGGCCGGGGCGGGGGCAGAAGTCTTCTTGGGCACGTCGAGCAGCCTACAAGCCACCCCTGACAGGCCCGGGACACGACAAGGCCACCGGACCGGGTCCGGTGGCCAGTGCCATGTTCAGGGTGTCCCCATGGGGACGGACGGCCGCGGGGGCCGCAGGGTCAGCGGGAGACCTTGCCGGCCTTCAGGCAGGAGGTGCACACGTTGACGCGCTTGGGGGTGCCGTTGATGGTGGCACGCACGCGCTGGATGTTCGGGTTCCACCGACGGTTGGTCTTCTTCTTCGACCACGGCACGTTGTGGCCGAAGCCCGGGCCCTTGGCGCAGACGTCGCACACGGCAGCCATTGGTAACTCCTCAGTTCATGGAATCGGTTCCCTGCAGCACCCGGGAGGTGGCACAGAGTGGATCAGCCCGAAACGGGCAACCCAAGAAGGATAGACCCTCGCCACCCTTCTGGCCAAAACGGCGACGGCCCACCGTGATGGTGGACCGCCTGCCGCCGGAGGCCTAGGTGGAGACCACCACCGGCACAATCATCGGACGACGGCGGTAGGTCTGCGAGACCCAGCGCCCGATGGTGCGGCGGATGGTCTGCTGCAGCCGGTGGGTGTCGTCGACGCCGTCGGCCAGCGCCTTCTCCAGCTCCTGGGTGAGCTGCTGGCGGATCTGGGTGAAGGTGTCGTCGGTCTCGGCGAAGCCACGGGCGTGGATGTCGGGGCCGCTGACCAGGGTGCGGGTGTGCAGGTTCACCGCCGCCACGACGGAGATGAATCCCTCCTCGCCCAGGATCTTGCGGTCGGTGAGCTCGCTCTCGGTGATGTCGCCCACCGTCGAGCCGTCCACGAAGATGTAGGAGGCGTCGATCTTGCCGGCCACCCGGATCCGGCCCTTGGCCAGGTCCACCACGGCGCCGTCCTCCACCACCGCGACGTTCTCGTCGGCCAGGCCGGTGGCCCTGGCCAGGTCCGCATTGGCGATCAGGTGGCGGATCTCGCCGTGCACAGGCATGGCATTGCGCGGCCGGATCACGTTGTAGCAGTAGAGCAGCTCGCCGGCGCTGGCATGGCCGGAGACGTGGACCAGGGCATTGCCCTTGTGCACCACGTTGGCGCCCAGCCGGGACAGGCCGTTGATGACGCGGTAGACGGCGTTCTCGTTGCCGGGGATCAGGCTGGAGGCCAGCAGCACGGTGTCGCCCTGGCCCACCTCGATCACCGGGTGCTCCTTGTTGGCGATCCGGCTCAGCGCCGACAGCGGCTCGCCCTGCGAACCGGTGGAGACGATGACCACCTTGTCGTCGGCGTACTTGTCGATGTCCTTGAGCTCGATCAGCGTGTTGCCGGGCACCGTCAGGTAGCCCAGGTCACGCGCCACCGACATGTTGCGGACCATGGAGCGGCCCACGTAGACCACCTTGCGGTCGTACTTCACGGCCAGGTTCAGGATCTGCTGGACGCGGTGCACGTGGGAGGCGAAGCAGGCCACGATCAGCTTCTTGCGGGAGCGCTCGAAGGTGCGCTCCAGGGCGGGCACGAGGTCCTTCTCCGGGGTGGTGAAGCCGGGCACCTCGGCATTGGTGGAGTCGGCCATGAACAGGTCGACCCCCTCCTCCCCGAGCCGGGCGAAGCCGCGCAGGTCGGTGATCCGGCCGTCCAGCGGGAGCTGGTCCATCTTGAAGTCACCGGTGTGCAGCACGGTGCCACCCTCGGTGCGGATGCAGACCGCCAGGGCGTCGGGGATGGAGTGGTTGACCGCGAAGAACTCCAGGTCGTAGTTGCCCACCCGGGCGCGGTCGCCCTCGCGGACCTCCTGCAGGTCGGTGTTGCGGATCCGGTGCTCGCGCAGCTTGCCCTCCACCAGGGCGAGGGTGAGCTTGGAGCCCCAGATCGGGATGTCGCTGCGGCGGCGCAGCAGATAGGGCACGGCACCGATGTGGTCCTCGTGGCCGTGGGTCAGCACCATGCCGATGATGTCGTCGAGCCGGTCGGACAGGTAGTCCAGGCCGGGCAGGATGAGGTCGACGCCGGGGTGGTCGTCCTCGGGGAAGAGCACCCCGCAGTCCACCAGCAGGATCTGGCCGTCGATCTCGAAGCAGGTCATGTTGCGCCCGACATCACCCAGGCCGCCGAGCGGGATGATCCGCAGCGTTCCGGGAGCGAGGCGGGAGGGGGTCTGGAGTTGGGTCGACACCCCTACACACTACCGGAGAGCGCCCTTGCCACCGCCCTCTCGCGCACCCGGCCCCGTTCGGCACCCCCGAGGCCCGGAACCCGGGGACGAAAAGGGTTCGAGTTGTCTGCTCGGGGGGTCAGACAACTCGAACCTGCGATCAGTATTGCATACCCCCCGCAAGTTAATGAGTTATCAGCATGAAACCGCTGACCGGCCGACGGCACTCCCCCCACCTGGCCCGGCTCGCCCGGAGCCGTTCGTCCGTCGCGCGCAGCCACCATAGGATGCAGCCATGCCGCAGAACCAGCCCTCCACCCCGATCGCCCCGAGCGTTCGCCTCGCCATGCCTGCCGAGGCCGTCCAGATCGCCGAGCTGCAACGTCGCTGCTGGGCCGACGACGAGCTGGAGCGACGCACCCTGGACGAGGTCGGCGTCGACGAGATGGCCCAGGTCTGGCACCACGCCATCACCCGTCCCCCGCTGGCCCACCACCGTGTGCTGGTGGCCACCCAGGCCTTCGGCGACGCGGAGCCCGGTGCCGAGCCGGGCACCACCCGCCACCGCACCCGGGTCTGCGGCTTCGCCGCCATCGGTCCCAGCGAGGATCCCGACGCCGTGGCCACCGACTCGGAGGTGGTGGAATTCCTCGTCGACCCGCTGCTCGCCGGGCAGGGCCACGAGGACCGCCTGCTGCACGCCCTGGTGGACACCATGCGCGCCGACGGTTACGAGCGCGCCACCTGGTGGCTGCGCAGCACCGACGACGAGCGCCGCGGCTGGCTGGAGGGCACCGGATGGGCCCCGGACGGCGCGCACCGCGAGGTGGGCACCGAGGACGGCGTGCTGCGCGTCAAGCAGGTGCGCCTGCACACCGACATCCGCCAGGACTGAGCCGGCCCGCCGGGGAGCCCCGCGGGATCAGCCGAGCTCGGAGAGCTGCACGTCCTCGCCGGTGAAGCCCAGCCGAAGGCCCTGTGGGCTGGCCTGCAGGGAGTTCACCGACAGGTTGGACAGCCGCGGCAGTTCTGCGGACTGCTCCACGGTGTCCACGACGGCCTGCGCCTGCGCCTCGTCCAGCTCGGTGCCGTCCAGGCTCACCTGGGCGTCGTCCAGCTGCAGCCGACCCTCCGCCACGGAGGGGACCGCCACCACGACGACGTCCACCTCGGTACCGAGCAGCTGCGCGCGCCGGGAGAGCTTCACCTTCTCCCCTCCGCCGGAGACGATCGTGGCGTCCATGGCCCGAGACATCTGCTCGTAACCGACCAGGGCACTGCCCCTGAGCGTGCCGGCCTTCGCGGCCGAGGGGTCCTGGACCGGACCCACCTGGCGGGCCACCACGTCGAGCTCGCTGACCTGCACCTCGTGACCCTGCAGGCTGAGGTCGGCCCGGGGCGCACGCACGTCCACCTGCTCGACGGTGCCGTCGAGCAGGGAGCGCAGGTAGGGCCAGCCGTGCGCCGTCACCTCGGGCCTGGTGCCGAGCCGTTGCGCCAGCAGCGTCGCGGCGCGGCTCTCCGCCTGCCCACGAGCCCACCAGTCCAGCCCGGCCGCGCCCGCCAGCAGTACCAGCAGGACCAGCACCAGACAGCCGAGCCGCCTCATTCGATGCCCAGCAGCCGCTCGATGCCGAGCGTCAGGCCGGGATGGCTGGGCACGTCCTGCACGGCCTTGACCACGCCGGGCATGAAGGAGGCCCGGTCCAGCGAGTCATGACGGATGGTGAGCGTCTCCCCGGGACCGCCGAAGAGGACCTCCTGGTGGGCCACCAGGCCCTGCAGCCGTACCGAGTGCACGTGGACGCCCTGCACCACGGCGCCCCGGGCACCGTCGGGATCGTGCATGGTGGCATCGGGGACCTCGCCCAGCCCGGCCTTCTCGCGGGCGGCGGCGATCAGCTCCACGGTGCTGCCGGCGGTGCCGGAGGGAGCGTCGGCCTTCTGCGGGTGGTGCAGCTCGATCACCTCGACGCTCGGGTAGTAGGCCGCGGCCATCTCGGCGATGTGCATCATCAGCACCGCGCCGATCGAGAAGTTGGAGGCGATCAGGCAGCCCACCTCGGGCTTGTCGGCGAGCCAGGCGCGCACCTGCTCCAGCCGCTGTTCGGTGAAGCCGGTGGTGCCCACCACGGTGTGGATGCCGCGGTCGATGCACCACTTGATGTTCTCCATCACCGCATCGGGATGGGTGAAGTCGACGATGACGTCGCAGCCCTCCGCCTCGTCGTGCGGGTCGCCCGCGTCGACGGCGGCCACCAGCTGCAGCCCGTCGACACGCTGCACCGCGCGACACACCTCGGCACCCATGCGGCCATTGGCACCGAACACTCCGACTCGGATCACGTCTGCTCCATTCCTGCGGTCGGCCCCCGCACGTCGCGGGCGCCTGGGTCCACGGCCATTGAACCAAACCCGCGGTGGGCCCGGGGCCTGAGCGCGCCGCGCTGGGACGGCCACTATCCTTGCCGTCGTGCCCGCCACCAACGACGCCCCCGAGCACCCGTCCGCCATCGACCAGGCCCGCGCGGTCTTCGTGGACACCCGCACCCTGGTGGCACCGGCTCCCCCACCACGAAGGCGTACGGTGCGGACCAGTTGGCTGCTGCACTGGTCGGCCACGGCGAGCTGCCGCGTCGAGGGTGGCCAGGTGGTCGCCGAGGACCTGCAGAGCGTCGAGCTCGCCCCGGCCACCACCGGCCTGGACGCCCAGCAGCGCCAGCTGCACCCCGACCTGGTGGACATGGCGGTGCTGCGCCTGCCGCAGCAGTGGCGGCGCAGCGTGCCGGAGATGCTGACCGGCCAGCTGCTGCTGGCGCGCTGCGAGGACGGGGTGCTCAAGCAGCTCACCGGCGTACAGCTGGGCCCGGTGCTGGACGTGGTGCACGCCGGGGTGGCGCGCGACGACGAGCTGGGCGCGCGGTGCGTGGGCGAGTCGATCGAGGTGGCCCTCTGGGCGCCGACCGCCCAGCGCGTCACCTTGCTGCTCTGGCCGGCCGACGCCGGCCAGGCACCGCCGCCGGAGACGGCCCGGCGTCGGATGATGATGCGGGAGCGCCACGGCACCTGGCGGCTCAAGCTGGGCCGCGAGCACCTGGGCGCCCGCTACCAGTTCGAGGTGCAGGTCTACTCGCCGTTGACCCGACGGATCGAGACCAACCGGGTGACCGATCCCTGCTCGGCCGCCCTGACCCTGGACTCGCGCCGTTCGGTGCTGGTGGACCTGACCGACCCCGCAGCCATGCCCCCGGACTGGGCCTCCTCCTGGGGCCCGCACCTGGAGCGGCTGGTGGATGCCGCGGTCTACGAGCTGCACGTACGCGACTTCTCCATGGCCGACGACCTGGTGCCCGCCGAGCACCGCGGCAGCTACCTGGCCTTCACCCATGACGGTCGCGGAGCGCGCCACCTGCGCTCGCTGGCCCGCGCCGGGCTCAACACGGTGCACCTGCTGCCCTGCTTCGACGTGTGCAGCATCCCGGAGACCCACGCCCTGCCCGGCCCCGACGAGCAGCAGCTGTCCGCTCTGCCACCGGACAGCCACGCGCAGCAGCGCCTGGTGATGCAGGCCAGTTCCGAGGACCGTTACAACTGGGGCTACGACCCCTACCACTGGGGCGTCCCGGAGGGCTCCTATGCCTCCAGCGCCGAGGCCGCCGACGGCCTGGGGCGGGTGGACGAGTTCCGGGCGATGGTGCACGCTCTGCACGGCCTGGGCCTGCGGGTGGTGATGGACCAGGTCTTCACCCACACCGGAGCCTCCGGCCAGAGCCGCTTCAGCGTGCTGGACAGGATCGTGCCCGGCTACTACCACCGGCTCGACGAGCGCGGCCTGCCGCAGGCCTCCACCTGCATGAACAATGTGGCCACGGAGCGGGTGATGGCGGAGAAGCTGATGATCGACATGGTGCTGCGCTGGGTCCGCGACTACCACGTCGACGGCTTCCGCTTCGACCTGATGGGCCACTCCAGCGCCGAGAACATGGCCAACCTGCGCGACGCCCTGGACGCGCTCACCATGGAGCGCGACGGCGTCGACGGGCGCGGCATCTACCTCTACGGCGAGGGCTGGAACTTCGGCGAGGTGGCCGACAACGCTCTGTTCGTGCAGGCCACCCAGGGCCAGCTCGCCCACACCCGGATCGCCACCTTCAACGACCGGATCCGCGACGCGGTGCGCGGCGGGCGTCCCTTCGACGAGGACCCACGGCGCCAGGGCTTCGGCACCGGGCTGGCGGGTGACCCCAACGGCGCCCGGGTGAACCGTGGGGCCCAGCTGGGCGGCGTGACCGACCTGGTGATGCTGGGCCTGGCGGGCAACCTGGCCGACTACGAGCTGGCCTGCAGCGACGGTCAGCGGCGTCGCGGTGACCGGGTGGACTACTTCGGCAGGAACGCCGGCTATGCCAGCGAGCCGGTGGACGCGCTGAACTATGTCGACGCCCACGACAACGAGACGCTGTGGGATGCGCTCACCCTGAAGCTGCCGCCAGACCTGCCGATGAGCGAGCGGATCCGGATGAACAGCCTGTGCCTGGCCTGCGTGACGCTCGGCCAGTCACCCTTCCTGTGGCATGCCGGCGCGGACCTGCTGCGCTCCAAGTCGCTGGACCGCAACTCCTACGACTCCGGGGACTGGTTCAACCGGCTGGACTGGACCGGGGCGGACAACGGTTTCGGTCGGGGTCTTCCCCCGGCGCCGGACAACATGACCCGTTGGCCCTGGCTGCGTCCGCTGCTGCGACGAGCAGAGCTCAAGCCGTCGCCCGAGGACGTGGCCGAGGCCCGTGACCGGGCCCGTGACCTGCTGCGGCTGCGTCGGTCGACGGTGCTCTTCCGACTGGGCACCGCCGAGCGGATCCGCACCAAGCTCAACTTCCCGGTCTCCGGCACCGAGCACGCCCGCCCGGGTGTGATCGTGATGCACGTCGACGACCGGCGCGGGCACCGGCTCGACCCCGACCTGTTGGGGGTGGTGGCGGTCTTCAATGCCACCGGCCAGGCGGTGGCCCAGCCGCTGCCGGCGCTGGCCGGAGAACGGTTGGTGCTGAACCCGGTGCAGGCCAGGGGCGACGACGAGCTGGTCCGCCAGGCCCGCCACGACAACGGCCTGCTCATGGTGCCGGCGCGCACGGTGGTGGTCTTCAACCACCTGCCCGCATGAGCCGGACCCGCGTCTGGCTGCGCACCGGCCCGGCGGACGAGGCGCACCGGATGCTGCTGCAGCTGGCCGGCGAACTGGCCGGTGGCCGGCCACGGCTGGTGCACGCCTGCCCCCGCTGCGGCAGCGATGCCCACGGCCGCCCCGTCCTGCTCGGCACGGAGCGCCCAGCCCGCGTCAGCCTGGCCCGGGACCGGGACCAGGAGATCGCAGTGGTGGCGGTCAGCCTCACCGCCGCGGTGGGCGTCGACGTGGAGGCGACGGGTGCGGCGGACTTCCCCGGCTTCGCACAGGTGGCGCTGCACCCCTCGGAGCAGGCCGATGAGGTGGCCGAGCGGACCCGGCTGTGGGTGCGCAAGGAGGCGGCGCTCAAGGCCCGCGGGACGGGTCTGGCCCTCGATCCACGCAGCCTGGCGGTGCAGCAGGAGCTGGGCTGGCTGGTGGACGTGGACCTGGGGCCCGGCTGGAGCTGTGCGGTGGCCGTCGGTGAGGGGCTCAGCGGGACAGGACCGGGAGCGCCGGAAGTCGTCCTCGGTTGAGCCAGGCGTCCAGGGCCTCGGCCAGCGGCGCGGGGTCATCGGTGGCGAAGCCGAGGCAGTGCTCCACGAACATCTCGGTGGTGACCACACCCCCGGCATGGTCGGTGGCCCAGGCCTGCAGCATCCGGAAGAAGGACTCGTCGCCCAGGATCGCGCGCACGGCGTGCAGGGTGAGGGCCCCGCGCTTGTAGACGCGGTCGTCGAACATGTCGGGCATCCCGGGGGCGGTGAGCACCAGGTCCTGCTTCTGCTGCGCCAGCCCCGTGTGGTGGCGCGCGGCCTGGGCCTGCACGTCGAGCACATGGGGGTCGGTGGCGGCGCGGTGGTCGGCCCACAGCCATTCGGCGTAGCAGGCGAAGCCCTCGTGGAGCCAGATGTCGGCCAGCTGGTTCGCGGTGACGCTGTTGCCGAACCACTGGTGTGCCAGCTCGTGGGCCACCAGGCGCTCGTTGTCCCAGGTGGGCTGGGCGAAGTTGCGGCCGAAGGAGCTGAGGCCCTGGGCCTCCAGCGGGATCTCCAGCACGTCGTCGGCCACCACGGCGCGGTACTCGCCGAAGGGGTAGAGGCCGAAGAGGTCGACGAAGTGGCGCACCATCTCCGCCTGGTGCTCGAAGGCGGTGCCGGCGCCGACCGCCACCGCGGAGGGGTGGACGATCTGTACCGGGACCGGGCCGGGCAGGTCGGTGGTGACGTAGTGGCCCACCTGGACGGTGGCCAGGTAGGGCGCCATCGGGGCGTCCATCTCGTAGACCCAACGGGTGGTGCCGCCGTGACGCTGCTTCGAGGTCAGGCTGCCATTGGCGACGACGTGGTAGCCCGCCGCCACGTCCAGCTGGATCCGATAGCTCGCCTTGTCCGCGGGGTCGTCATTGCAGGGGAACCAGCCGGGGGCTCCTTGGGGCTGCGAGCCCACCAGCACGCCGTCGGTGAGCTCCTCCCAGCCGGCGGCGCCGTGGACGCCGGGCACCGGACGCGGCTTGCCGGAGCAGTGCACGGTGACCTCGATCCGCTCCCCCGCCCTGCGGGAGCGCAGCTCCACCTGCAGCTTGTGGTTGCGGGTGCGGAAGCGGGCCGCCGAGCCGTCGACGAGCACCTTGGAGACCTGCAGCCGGTAGAGGTCCAGCTCGAGCTGCTTGAGGTCGGTCAACAGCTCGACGTCGAGCACGGCCACCTCGTCGAGGCGGTTCGTGGTGACCTTGTAGCCCAGCCGCAGGTCGTAGTGGCGCACGCGGTAGCGGTCGTCGCCATGTCCGGGTAGGTACGGATCCGGCGCGGCCATCTGGGTCTCCTCGTGCTCGTGTGGTGGGCGGGCCAACAGCCTAGGCCCCCTCAGTCCTCCCACGGACCAATGGGATTGCCGATCCAGCGGGTCTTGTCCGGGACCGACTCGCCGCGCATCACCAGCGAGACCGGCCCGACGGTGGCGTGCTCGCCCAGGGTGGAGGCGGGCAGGATCACCGAATTGGGGCCCAGCGTGGCGCCGCGACCCAGGGTGACGGTGTCCATGGACAGCACCCGGTCGTGGAAGAGGTGGGTCTGCACCACACACCCCTTGTTGACCGTCGCACCCTGCGCCAGGTGGATCAGGTCGTGCTCGGGAAGCCAGTAGGTCTCGCACCACACACCGCGCCCGATCCTGGCGCCCATGCTGCGGAAGTAGAGGTTGAGCAGCGGGGTGCCGGGGATCCATCGCAGCAGCCAGGGCACGGCGACGGATTCGACGAAGGTGTCGGCCAGTTCCCCGCGCCAGACGAAGCTCGACCACAGCGGGTGCTCCGAGGGCCTCCAGCGGCCCACCAGCAGCCACTTGGCGGCCACCGCGAAGCCGACCGCCACGGCACCACAGGCCAGCAGCACCGCACCGCCGGCCAGCGCGGCGGCCCACCAGCCGATCCGGTGGGCCAGCCAGAGCAGGGCGGCAGCGCCGACCAGGTGGATGGCCAGATGGGTCAGCAGGGCCAGCACGCGACAGCTCTCGACGATGCCACGGGCGATGCGCAGCCTGCGGGGCGGGGCGTAGGTGCGCTCGGCGTCGCCGGCGTTCTCGACGCGGCGCAGCTTCTCCGGCGGGGAGCCCACCCAGGAGGCGCCCGCCTTGGCCTTCGCGCGCCGTGGGGCGGCCGAGAGCACCGCCACCAGGGAGCGCTTGGGGACCTTGCGTCCGGGGGCCGCCATGCCGGAGTTGCCGACGAAGGCACCCTTGCCGATCTTCACCCGCTCGATGCGCAGCCAGCCACCGCCCAGCTCGTAGCCTCCGATCAGGGTGTCGTCGGCCAGGAAGGCGCCGGCCCCCACGGTGGTCATGGAGGGGATCATCAGCACGGTGGAGGCCTCGGCGTCCTTGCCCATGTCCGCGCCCAGGGCGCGCAGCCAGCCGGTGGTGGCAGCCCCGGCGTAGAGCGGGAAGAGCCAGGTGCGGGCCTCGTCCATCAGGCGCATCGTGGCCCAGGCCTGCAGCGCCTGGCGGCCCTGCACCGGGTGGTGGCCGGGACGAAGCCCCAGGCCGAGCAGCCGGATCCAGGCCCAGACCATCACCACCAGGGCGGCATAGCCGACCAGGCCGGCCAGCGGCAGCCACAGTGCGGCGGTGCGCAGCGCGGCGGCCAGGGTGGTGCTGGCTGAGAGCGCCGGCCAGGCGACGGCGGCACCGACCAGGACCGCCAGCACCGGCAGCAGCGAGATCCCGGTGCCGGTGAGGCCGTAGAGCCAGGTCCAGTGCTGGCGGGCCGGTGGCCGCGCCTCCCAGGGGCCGCGGGCCTGCCCGATCCGTACCGCCGGGGAACCGGACCAGTGCTCGCCAGCCGGCACCTTGCCGAAGACGGCCGAGCCCGGGGAGATCTCCGCCCCGGCACCCACCCGGGCGCCGCCCACCAGGGTGGAGCGGGCACCGATCCGGGCCTCGCGTCCCACCGTGACGTGACCCAGGTGGAGGGTGGCGCCGTCGATCCAGTGGCCGGACAGGTCCACCTCGGACTCGATGGAGCAGCCGTCGCCCAGTGCCAGGTGGCCGGTGATCGGCGGCATGGCGTGCAGGTCGATGCCGCGACCCACGTCGCAGCCGAGCAGGCGGGCATACCAGCGCACCAGTCCGGCGCCGGAGATCAGGCCGGCACCCAGCTCGTCGGCGACCCGTTCGGCCAGCCAGACCCGCAGGTGCACCTTGCCGCCGCGGGGGTACTCCCCCGGCTCGATGCCGCGCAGGATGATCCGGGCGGCCAGCGCACTGAGCGCCAGCCGGCCGGGCGGCAGCACCAGCAGGGCCCAGGCCAGGGCCAGCATCCACCACGGCGCGACGGGCAGGGCGGTCACCGGGAGCGACCAGCCCAGCTCCGCCGCGAGCCGGCAGCCCAGCGCCAGCCAGAAGAGCCAGCGCAGTCCGCTGATGGTCCGCAGGCCCAGCAGGGCGGCGAGCTGACCGGCCTGGGTCTTGTGGGGCACGGGGTGGACCGTCTCGTTCAGCCGACCCGAGGGAGAGGTCTGTGCGTCGAACCATCCGGCGAAGTCACCGATGGCGGGATGCTCGTAGACGTCGGCGACGGTCACGCTGGGATTGCGCTCGCGCACCCGGGCGACGATCTGTGCCGCGGTCAGCGAGCCGCCGCCCAGGGTGAAGAAGTCCTCGTCGGGCATGGTGGGCCGGCTGCCCAGCACGTCGCGCCAGATGCCGGCCACCCAGCGGCCGGTCTCGGTGAGGTCGGAGTCGCCACCCTCGGCATCGGGCAGCGGCCAGGGCAGGGCGTCACGGTCGATCTTGCCGCTGGTGCGGGTGGGCAGGTCGTCGACGACGGCCAGCCGCGGCACCAGCGCGGCGGGCATGTCGGCGCGCAGCCGTGCCAGGCCGGCGGCCCTGTCGAAGCTCTCGTCGACGGTGAGGTAGCCGACGATCAGCGCATTGCCGCTCGCCGTCCTGCGGACCGCGGCGGCGGCGCCCTGGACACCGGGCAGCTGGAGCAGGGCGGAGTCGATCTCGCCCAGCTCGATGCGGCGTCCGCCCACCTTGACCTGGTCGTCGGCGCGGCCGCGGAAGAGCAGGCCGGCGGGGTCGTTCACGACGACGTCGCCGGAGCGGTAGGCGCGTTCCCAGCCCAGGCTGGGCATCGGGGCGTACTTCTCGGCGTCCTTGTCCGGGTCCAGGTAGCGGGCCAGGCCGACGCCGCCGATGATCAGCTCGCCCTGTTCCCCTTCCGCGACGGGGCGACCCTCGGCGTCGACGACGGCCAGGTCCCAGCCGTCGAGCGGCAGGCCGATCCGCACCGGCGCGGTGCCGTCGAGCTGCGCGGCACAGGCGACGACGGTGGCCTCGGTGGGCCCGTAGGTGTTCCACACCTCGCGGGTGGCGGTGGCGAAGCGGGCGCCCAGCTCCGGTGGGCAGGCCTCGCCGCCGACGATCAGCAGCCGCACCCGGTCCATCGCCTCGGTGGGCCACAGGCTGACCAGGGTGGGGACGGTGGAGACGATCGTGATCCGGTTGGCCACCAGCCACGGCCCCAGGTCCACGCCGGACTTCACCAGGCTGCGGGGTGCGGGCACCAGGCAGGCGCCGTGCGCCCAGGCCAGCCACATCTCCTCGCAGCTGGCGTCGAAGGCGACGCTGAGCCCGGCCATCACCCGGTCGCCGGGACCCAGGGGCGAGGCCTGCAGGAAGAGCCGGGACTCGGCGTCGACGAAGGCGGCGGCGCTGCGGTGGCTGACGGCCACGCCCTTGGGCTTGCCGGTGGAGCCGGAGGTGAAGATCACCCAGCAGTCGTCGGTCAGTCCGGGTTCGGTGACCTGTTGCGGGGCGCGCGGGGAGGCCAGCCGGCTGGTGAGGACCAGGTCGGTGCCGATGACGGCGGCGGCCGCGGACTCCTCGAAGACGGTGCGGGCCCGCTCGTCGGGATCGTCGGCGTCCACCGGCACGTAGGCGGCTCCCGCCAGCAGGATGCCCATGATGGCGACGTAGAGGTCCGCGGTGCCCGAGGGGACCCGCACGCCGACCTTGTCCCCGCGGCCGATGCCCAGCGCTGCCAGCTCGGCGGCCACCTCCCCGGCGGCCTCGGCGAACTCGTCATAGGTGAGCACCTGCCCGCCGGCGTCCAGTGCCGGCTGGTCGCCGCAGCGCTCGCAGACCTCGTCGAAGACCTCCACCAGGGTGCGCGGGGACGGCGCGCGCCGACCCGCCAGCAGCGGGTCGGCGACGGTCGACGAGGGAGGTTCTGCGGGAATCACCTGCCGGAGTATGCCCTGCTCAGGTGAACAATCCGCCACGACAGGCCAACGGCCGAGATGACACCGTCCGGGCCGCTCGGGCCGGCTCAGGCCAGCGGGTCGAGGATGCGCCGCAGGAAGGCCTGGGTGCGCGGTTCGCGGGGATGGTCCAGCACCTCGGCCGGGTCGCCCTGCTCCACCACCACGCCGCCATCCATGAAGACCACCCGGTCGGCCACGTCGCGCGCGAAGCGCACCTCGTGGGTGACCACCAGCATGGTGCGGCCCTCGGCGGCCAGGGCGCGCATCACGCCCAGCACCTCGCCCACCAGCTCCGGATCGAGCGCGCTTGTGGGCTCGTCGAAGAGCAGCAGGTCGGGGCGCAGGGCCAGCGCCCGCGCGATGCCGACGCGCTGCTGCTGGCCTCCCGAGAGCTGGTTGGGGTACTTGTGCGCCTGGTCGGCCAGCCCCACCTTGGCGAGCAGGTCACGACCGGTGGCCTCGGCGGTGGCCGCGTCGACGCCCTGCACCACCACCAGTCCCTCGGTGACGTTCTGCAGGGCGGTGCGGTGGGGGAACAGGTTGTGCTGCTGGAAGACCATGCCGCTGCGGGCGCGCAGGGCGGTCACCTGGCGGCTGGACTCTCCCACCGCATGGCCGTGGCGGCCGCGGCGCAGGCCGGCGAAGTCCACCTCCACGTCGGAGATCCGCACCCTGCCGGAGTCGGGCAGGTCGAGCGCATTGAGCGAACGCAGGATGGTGGTCTTGCCCGAGCCGGAGGGGCCGAGCAGGACGGTGACGGTGCCTGGCTGGATGGCCAGGTCGATGCCCTGGAGCACCTGGAGGTCGCCGAAGGACTTGCGTAGCTCGTGCACCTCCACGAGCGCTCGGGCGGTGGTCGTGGATTCGGTCATCGGGCCACATGCCTTCCGAGTCGGTTCTCGAGGCTGGTCTGGATGGTGCTCAGCACCAGGCAGATGCCCCAGTAGATGAGGGCGGCGACGCCGTAGAGCTCCAGGAAGGCGCCGCTGGGGGCGGCCGCGATCTGGGCCCGACGGAACATCTCGGTCACCAGGATGCTGGAGGCCAGCGAGGTGTCCTTGACCAGCGAGATCAGGGTGTTCGACAGCGGCGGCACGGCCACCCGGCCGGCCTGCGGCAGGATCACGCGACGCAGGGCGGTGGCGCGGTCCATGCCGATGGTGCTGGCCGCCTCCCACTGGCCCTGCGGCACCGAGAGGATCGCGGAGCGGATGATCTCGGCGGCATAGGCCGCCACGTTCAGGCTGAAGGCGATCACGGCGGCGGGCCAGGGGCTCAGCCGCAGCCCGAGCTGGGGCAGGCCGAAGAAGATCAGGAAGAGCTGCACCAGCAGCGGCGTGCCCCGGAAGAGGCTGACGAAGGCGCGCGCCGGCCATTCCAGCAGCCGGTTGGCCGAGAGCCGCGCCAGGGCCACCAGCAGGGCGAGCACCAGGCCCAGCAGGAAGCTGATGGCAGCCAGCGGGATGGTGGCGGTGACCACGGCCTTGAGCATCGGGCCGATGTTCTGCCCGATCACGGTCCAGGTGGACGGTGCGGTGGCCTCGACGCCGAAGTAGCGGTCGTAGATGGTCTTGGCGGTGCCGTCGGACTCCATCGTGGAGATGATCTCGTCCACCGGACCCGTGATCCCGGCGCCCTTCTTGGTGGCGAAGACGCTCTCGGAGACGTCGGGGGTCTCCGCGACGATCTTGAGCCCCGAGTCAGGGTGGGTGCTCAGGAAGTTGCGCACCGCCAGCTCGTCATTGACCAGGGCGTCGACGCGGCCCTGGGTGACCAGGTCGGCCGCCTTGTCCATGGCGTCGACGGCCACCACCTGGGCACCGTAGCGCTTGGCCACCGCGGCCCAGCTGGAGGTGATGTTCTGCGCCGAGGAGCGTCCCTTGAGGTCCTCCAGCTTCGTGATGCGCGAGTCGTCATCCTTGACCACGACGACGCCGCGGGTGGTGACATAGGGCCTGGTCAGGTCGTACCGGGCGGCGCGCTCCGGGTTCTTGGTGACCTGGTTGGCGATGATGTCGATCCGGCCGGAGTCCAGGGCGGCGAACATCGAGTCCCACGGGGTCTCGACGTACTCCACCTCCACGCCGAGGCGTCGGGCCACCTCGTCGAAGTAGTCGATGTCGTAGCCGGTGAGCTTGCTGCCCTGGTGGAAGCTGAAGGGCGGGTAGACGCCCTCGGTGCCCACCCGCAGGGTGCTGGGCAGCTCGGCCGGGCGTGGGGCGGGCGGCGGTGCGGCCAGGGCGGCGCCGCCCGCGCCGGGCAGGGCCAGCACCAGGGTCACCAGGGCCAGCAGTGCCGCCCAGGCCGCCCGTGCGCGGCTCCTCGACCCGGCAGGGGGTGGGGTCTGCGTCATGCGCGAAGACTAGGTGGCTGGCCGGCGTGCTTCCCCACCATGTCAGGAATCGGACGCGGTGCTCAGCCGACCCGCGCCTGGTCATTCGCCGGGGCTGGAGCTCCCCTCCTCGCTCGGGTAGTGGGCTCTGGCTGCGGGACCGCTCGCCACGTCGCGCTGCAGAACCCACGTCGCGCCACAAGAGACCACCTCGCGCTGCTGAAATCCACCACGCGCCACAAGAGACCACCTCGCGCCTGAAGAGCAACCTTGCGCCCTGCATTACGCGCGCAACGTTGCATTCCGGGCGCGACGTGACATACGGAGCGCAACGTCACCCATGGGCGCGGGATGCCAGCCGGGGCGAGGTGACAGGCCGGGCGCGACGTCACGCGTCGGGCGCGAGGGCACATTCCGGACGCGATGTCGCATGCCGGGGCCACGGATCATTCCCGGCGCCGTGCCCTCAGCCGACGGAATTCCAGTGCTCCCGGAGCCGGTGCGCCGCGCCACGCGGGGCGGCCGCCCCCGCCATGCTGACCACGGGCGGCTGGGCCAGCACCTCGCGGGCCAGGGCGTTGACCTGGTCCAGGGTGACGGCACGGAAGGCGTCGAGCATCTCGTCGAGGCTGCGGGTCTCCCCCGCCAGTTCCGCCGCGCCCAGCCGGCTCATCCGGGAACCGGGGTTCTCGTAGTGCAGGATGCTCTGCCCCACCAGCTGGCCCTTGGCGGCCTCCAGCTCGTCGGCGGTGATGCCCTGGTCGCGGACCTCGCCGACGATGCGGACCACCACGTCCATGATCTCGGCCGTCCGCTCGGGCAGGGCCTGCCAGTCGATGGTCAGCAGCCCGGCATCGCTCCAGGCCGACTCGGAGCAGTCGATGGTGTAGGCCAGCGCCCGTCGCTCGCGCACCTCCAGGAAGAGCCGTGAGCTCATCCCACCGCCCAGCGCGACGGCCAGCAGCGCCAGCGCCTCGCGACGCGGGTCCAGGGTGCCGAAGGTCTCGAAGCCCAGCACCACGGAGGTCTGGGAGAGGTCATTGCTCCGCAACCGCACCGGCCGCCGGACCGCAGGACGCGCCGGCTCCCGTGGTGCCGGGGAGTCACCGGCCAGCGCCGCGTCGAAGCCGGCCAGCTCGGCGCACAGCTTGTCGTGGTCCACCTCGCCCACCGCGGCCACCACGATCCGGCCGCTGGCGTAACTGCGTCGCCAGTAGTCACGCACGCGCTGGGTGCTCATCCGGCGGATCGAGGTGGACGAGCCGATCACCGTCGGCGCCAACGTGGTGCCGTCGAAGAGGGCGGCGATGGCCCCCTCGATGGCCACCTCGGAGGGGTCGTCGTCGTGCATGGCGATCTCGTCCAGGATCACCTCGCGCTCGATTCCCAGGTCTGCCGACCTCACCAGTGAGCGGGAGAGCATGTCGGTCAGCACGTCGAGCGCGGTGCCGGACTGGTCCGCGAGCACCCGGGCATGGAAGCAGGTGTACTCGCGGGTGGTGTAGGCATTCAGGTCCCCGCCGAAGCGCTCGACGACCGCGGAGATCTCCTCCGCGGTACGGCTGGGGGTGCCCTTGAAGAGCACGTGCTCCAGGAAGTGGCTGGCACCGTGCTCGCCGGGGCCCTCGTCGCGGGAGCCGACGCCGACGAAGATGCCGACGTTGAAGGCGCGGGCACCGGGGACGTGCTCGGTGACCACGCGCACCCCGTGGGGCAGGGTGCTTCGTCGGGTGGGGTTCATGGAATCCTTCGGGAATGGCCACGGCCACGCCACCCGGGGGTGGCGTGGCCGTGAGGGTGTCTCAGGCGAGCGTGATCACTCGGCCGCGGGGGCCTCAGCCTCGTCGGCCTTGGCCTCCTCGGTGACGGGGATGAGCGAGAGCTTGCCGCGCTCGTCCACCTCGTTGATCTCCACCTGCAGCTTCTGGCCGACGCTCAGCACGTCCTCGACGGCCTCGACGCGCTGGTTGTTGTTCAGCGGCTTCATCTTGCTGATGTGCAGCAGGCCGTCCTTGCCGGGCAGCAGGGAGATGAAGGCACCGAAGGCGGTCAGCTTGACGACCGTGCCCAGGTAGCGCTCCCCCTTCTCCGGCATGGTCGGGTTGGCGATGCCGTTGATCATCGAGCGAGCAGCCTCGGCGGAGGTGCCGTTGTCGGCGCCGATGTAGATGGTGCCGTCGTCCTCGATCGAGATGTCCGCACCGGTCTCGTCCTGGATCTGGTGGATCATCTTGCCCTTCGGGCCGATGACCTCGCCGATCTTGTCGACGGGGATCTTCACCGTGATGATCCGGGGAGCGTACTGGCTCATCTCGTCCGGGCCGTCGATGGCCTCGCCCATGACCTCGAGGAGGGTGTGGCGGGCCTCGCGGGCCTGCAGCAGCGCACCGGCCAGCACGTCGGCGGGGATGCCGTTGAGCTTGGTGTCGAGCTGCAGGGCGGTGACGAACTCGCTGGTGCCGGCCACCTTGAAGTCCATGTCACCCAGGGCGTCCTCCGCGCCGAGGATGTCGGTGAGGGCCACGTAGCGGACCTCTCCGTCGATCTCCTCGCTCATCAGGCCCATGGCGATGCCGGCGACGGGGGCCTTGAGCGGCACACCGGCGTTCAGCAGGCTCATGGTGGAGGCGCAGACCGAGCCCATCGAGGTGGAGCCATTGGAGCCCAGCGCCTCGGAGACCTGGCGGATCGCGTAGGGGAACTCCTCGTGGGTGGGCAGCACGGGCACCAGGGCGCGCTCGGCGAGCGCGCCGTGGCCGATCTCACGGCGCTTGGGCGAACCCACGCGGCCGGTCTCACCGGTGGAGTACGGCGGGAAGTTGTAGTTGTGCATGTAGCGCTTGGACGTCTCGGGGTTGAGGGTGTCCAGCTTCTGCTCCATGCCCAGCATGTTCAGGGTGGAGACGCCCAGGATCTGGGTCTCGCCACGCTGGAACAGGGCCGAGCCGTGCACGCGGGGCAGGACGCCGACCTCGGCGGACAGGGTGCGGATGTCGCGCACGCCGCGGCCGTCGATGCGGACCTGCTCGGTGAGGGTGCGGTGACGCACGATCTTCTTGGTCAGTGCCTTGAAGGCAGCGCTGAGCTGGCCCTCACGGCCGGCGAAGGCCTCGGCATTGTCCTCGGTGAGGCGCTGGCGCAGGGCGTGGGTGGCGTCGTCGCGCTCCTGCTTGCCGGCGATCTGCATGGCCTTGGCCAGCTCGTCGGAGACCGACTGCACGGCCTCCCAGGCGTCATCCTCGTACTCCTTGAAGACCGGGAAGTCGTAGGTCTCCTTGGGCATCTGGCTGGCCAGCTCCACCTGCGCATCGCACAGCGCCTTGATGAAGGGCTTGGAGGCCTCGAGGCCCTGGGCCACGACCTCCTCGGTGGGGGCGGTGCGACCGGAGCGCACCAGCTCCCAGGTGGCCTCGGTGGACTCGGCCTCGACCATCATGATGGCGACGTCGCCGTCGCTCAGCACGCGGCCGGCCACCACCATGGCGAAGGTGGCGTCCTTGAGCTGCTCCACGGTGGGGAAGCAGACCCACTGCTTGTCGATCAGCGCGACGCGCACGCCACCGATCGGGCCGCTGAAGGGCAGGCCGGCGATCTGGGTGGACATGGAGGCGGCGTTGATGGCCACGACGTCGTAGTAGACCTCGGGGTTGAGGGCCATGACGGTGACGACCACCTGGACCTCGTTGCGCAGGCCCTTGACGAAGGACGGACGCAGCGGACGGTCGATCAGGCGGCAGGCCAGGATGGCGCCCTCGCTGGGGCGGCCCTCGCGGCGGAAGAAGGAGCCGGGGATGCGGCCCGCGGCGTACATGCGCTCCTCGACGTCCACCGTCAGCGGGAAGAAGTCGATGGACTCGCGCGGGGTCTTCTGGGCGGTGGTGGCGCTCAGCAGCATGGTGTCGCCGTCCAGGTAGACGGCGGCGGAGCCGTCGGCCTGCTGGGCCAGCACGCCGGCCTCGAAACGGACGGTGTGCTTGCCGAAGGAGCCATTGTCGATGACGGCTTCGGCGAACTTCAGGTCGGGTCCCTCCACGGGGACTCCTTTCTCTTGTGCGGGCAACACCCACACCCATCGACAGTGTCTGCCCCTGCGGGGCGCGGACGGGTCCGGGACGCTCTCGTCCCGGGACAAGGGCCCGATGGCCCTGCTGTCGGCCGGCCATCTGCCGGTCTTCGATCGAGGCTCACGGGGCGGCTGCGTCGGTGACGCACGACCCGAGAACCACTACCGAGGACCAGACGAGCATGGTCGCGGTCTGGGTGGTGCCTGCGTGGTACGGAAGATTCTGTTGTCGGCCCACGGCTGCGGGCCACCTCCACCATACCTGCCACAGCCGACAAAGGTGACGAACCGGTGCTCGGGCGTGGGAGGGGCAGGCGGGGACGGCAGAGGGGGAGCGACCCGAAGGCCACTCCCCCTCTGTCCCGCGACGAGCCGCCAGGCGCGCCGGGCTGCGATCAGCGACGCAGGCCCAGGCGGGCGATGAGCTCGCGGTAGTGCTCGATGTCGTTCTTGGCGACGTAGTTGAGCAGACGGCGGCGCTGGCCGACCATCAGCATCAGGCCGCGACGGCTGTGGTGGTCACCCTTGTGCTGCTTCAGGTGCTCGGTGAGGTGCGAGATGCGCTTGCTGAGCAGCGCGATCTGCACGTCGGGAGAGCCGGTGTCGCCAGGAGCGGTCGCGTACTCTTCGATGATCTTCTTCTTCTCGGCAGCGTCCATGACGATGCTCCTTCCGGTTTCCCGTTGCGCGGCGCCCCCGGCCTGAGGCCTGCACGTCCGGTGCATGGGGGCTCTTTGGGAGCCGCGGCCGATCTAACGGCAACGCCCCACCCTAGCAGTCCGGCCGCACCCCGGCCCAATCGAGCCGGTCCCACCGCGACCGTCGCGCAGCCCCCGACGGCGTCTCAGCGAAAGATCGGTTCACCCGCTGTTTCCCCTGTGGTGCTTGACTGAGGCCCGTCGACGCCAGCACTGTGTGTCACCGAATCCCGCACGGGCCGTCGACCTCACGCTGAAGGAGCACTACATGAGCAGCAATGTCACCGTCCGTCGGGCGGAGCAGGCAGACCTGGAGAACCTGCGCAGCAATGAGCCGCGCCCCGAGCAGAAGCTGGCCGACAAGCGCTTCGAGGAGATGACCGCAGGTACCGGCATCCTCGCCGTCGCCGAGGTGGACGGGCAGCTCGCCGGCAGCGGTTACCTGGACTTCGTCGACGCCGAACTGCAGCCCGAGGTGAAGAACCTGTGGGTCTACCCCGCCTTCCGCCGGCAGGGCGCCGGCCAGGCGCTGTGGACCTGGCTCGAGGAGCAGGCCCGCGAGGCCGGCCACACCGAGGTCTTCCTGGCGGTGGACCCCAACAACTCCAAGGCACTGCCGCTGTTCGTCAACCTGGGCTACTCCGCCACCGGCGACCACCTGATGGTGGACGACCCCGACACCCACCAGGTGGTGGATCCCGAGCAGGTGAGCAACCACTACGCGATCTACCGCAAGAGCCTCACCATGAACTGACCTCGCAGAGTGCGCAGCAGTGCCCGGACCCCATGTGGGGTGCCGGGCACTGTTCGTTGCGGGAGCGTCGTGGCGCCGGGGGCGCGACTCAGGCGAGCAGCTCACGGGTGCGGGCGACGTCGGCCTCCATCTGCTCCACCAGCGCGTCGATGCCGGTGAAGGTGATCTGGCCGCGCAGCCGGGCCACGAAGTCCACCGCGATCTGGTGGCCGTAGAGCTCCAGGTCGGTGCGGTCGAGCACATAGCTCTCCACCCGGCGCTCCAGGCCCTGGAAGGTGGGATTGCTGCCCACGCTGATGGCGGCGGGCATCGGGCCGGCGCCCGGCTCGTCGAGCACGGTCAGCCAGCCGGCGTAGACCCCGTCGGCGGGCACGGCCATGTCGG
This sequence comes from Luteococcus peritonei, assembly GCF_039526385.1. Taxonomy (NCBI): domain Bacteria; kingdom Bacillati; phylum Actinomycetota; class Actinomycetes; order Propionibacteriales; family Propionibacteriaceae; genus Luteococcus; species Luteococcus peritonei. The sequence goes on from NZ_BAAAIX010000029.1 coordinate 59,788, forward strand.
GCGGGACGGGCAGATTGGCGGTCGGGAAGCCCAGTTCGCGGCCGCGCTGGTCACCCACCACGACGACGCCGCGCACCCGGAAGGTACGGCCCAGGTGGCGGGCGGCCAGTTCCACCTCGCCGCTGTCCAGGGCGGTGCGGATCAGCGTGGAGCAGGTCTTCTCGCCCTCCACTGCGACCAGGCCCATGGCCTCCACCTGGAAGCGGCCCTGCCCCAGCTCGCGCAGGGTCTCGACGGTGCCGGTGGCGCGGTAGCCGAAGCGGAAGTTCTCCCCCACCACGACGTGGGCGGGGCGCAGCGGCAGCAGGATGCGCTCCACGAACTCGGCCGGGCTCCAGGTGGAGGTGTCGCGGGTGAACTGCACCACGCGCACCTCCGCGGCACCAGCGGCCTTGAGGAGCCGGATCCGGTCATTGAGGCCGGTCAGCAGGCGCGGCGCCTGCTCCGGGCGCAGCACGCGCATCGGGTGGGGCCAGAAGGTCACCACCACCAGCGGCAGCTCGGGCGCCAGCGACTGGGCGTGGGCCAGCACCTCGGCGTGCCCGGTGTGCACCCCGTCGAAGTTGCCGATCACCACCACGGACTCGTCCACCACGTCCTGCCTTCCTGCTCCCCCATCGGGCGCGAGGGACACTCTATGCGCCACCGTCGGATTCGCCAGCTGGACCCTGCCGGGACGGCCGCCGGAGCCGCCCTAGGCTGGCGTGCACCATGAGCGACACCCCCACCTCGGTCCCGACGGCCCAGGCCTCCCCGGCCCTGCGGATGGCGCTGGGCGTCTCGGTGGCCACCGGCCTGTACGGCATCTCCTTCGGGGCGCTGGGCACGGCCGCGGGGCTGAGCGTGCTGCAGACCCACCTGCTCAGCCTGCTGATGTTCACCGGCGGCTCCCAGTTCGCCTTCGTCGGCGCGCTGGGCGGCGGCGGGGCCGCGGCGCTGGTCTCCGCCAGTCTGCTGGGCATCCGCAACATGGTCTACGGCGCGCAGATGAATGCCATGTTCGCGCCACGGGGGGCGCGCCGCTTCCTGCAGGCGCACGTGACCGTCGACGAGTCGGTGGCCACCGCGGTGGGCCAGTCCGAGCCTGCGGAGCAGGCGCGCGGCTTCTGGGGCGCAGGGTTGGGGGTCTTCACCTGCTGGAACCTGATGACCCTGGTGGGTGCCCTGCTGGGCACCGCCCTGGGCGACCCGAAGGTCTGGGGGCTGGACGGCGCCGCGGCGGCGGCCTTCCTCGGGCTGTTGTGGCCCCGGCTGCACAACCGCGAGACGCTGGCCATCGGCGTCGCCGCCGCCTTCGTCACGCTGGCCCTGGTGCCCGCACTGCCCCAGGGGATCCCCTTGCTGGTGGCGGCCGTGGTGGCCGCGGTCGTGGCCCTGGTGCTGGGCCGGCGGGGCATCGAGGATGCCCGATGAGTGGCATCTGGCCGTGGCTGCTGGCGGCCTGCCTGCTGGCCTACCTGACCAAGCTGGCGGGCTACCTGGTACCCACCCGCCTCCTGGAGAACCCGCGCGTGGTGACCATCACCTCGGCCATGACGATCGGCCTGCTCAGCTCGCTGGTGATGCTCAACGCGGTCGGCGAGGGACAGCGGCTGGTGCTCGACGCCCGGCTGGTGGCCCTGGTGGTGGCGGCGGTGGCCCTGTGGCGGCGCGTGCCCTTCCTGGGCGTGGTGCTGCTGGGTGCGGCTGCCGCGGCCCTGGCCCGCCTGGCCGGGATGCCCTGACCGGAACGTGCTTGCGGGCCTTGCCTGCCAGGTGTGCCTCGCCGGTGCGCCCGCGGGGCCTCGTCGCCAGCTGCCTCCCGTCACGGCCGCCGATGTCACATCACGGCCGAAACCTCACGTCGCGGCCGGTAGCACCGCATCGCCCCTGTTGGAACAGGGGCGATGCCGCTGGAACAGGGGCGATGACGCACTCCGGGCCGCGATGCGAGCCGGCCCTGGGGGAACGCGCGTCGTTCGCGTCGCCGGGTGGATCCTGCCTCACGGCCGCCACCGCCGCGCCACGGCCGCCGACGTCGCATCGCGGCGGAAACCTTCACGTCACGGCCGGTAACACCGCATCGCCCCTGTTGGAACAGGGGCGATTCCGCACTCCGGGCCGTGATGTGAGTCGAGCCCGGGGAACGCGGGGGCTGGCTCGTGGTGCCGGTCTGCCCAGGTGCCGGGTGGCTCGGCTGCAAAACCGACGGGCCCAGGACCCCTCAGGCGAGCACGGCCACCGGGCGCGCCAGGTCGGGCACCTCGTTGTCGGGACGGTAGAGGGCGAGCAGCTCGCCGGCCGGCGAGAGCACCCCGGTGGGATTGGACGGCACCGTCACCCCACGCAGGCTGCGTCCGAAGGCGACGTGGCCGGCCTGCTCCTCGTCGAGCTGGACCACCGGGAAGCTGAGCCGGGCCGCCTCGGCCATGGGGAGCAGTTCGGGCCGCTCGTCGGACTCCAGGTCCACCACGGGCAGGTCGGTGAGGTTGTAGCCGCCGATCCGGGTGCGGCGCAGCGCCGTGAGATGGCCACCGACCCCCAGCACCTCGCCCAGGTCGCGCGCCAGGGCGCGGATGTAGGTGCCCGAGGAGCACTCCACCTCCACGTCGACGTCGCAGAAGCCGTCGGCCTGGCGCACCGCCAGCACCTCGTAGTGGCTGACGGTCACCTCGCGGCTCTTCAGCTCCACCTGCTCGCCCTCGCGGACCAGCTTGTAGGCGCGCTGGCCGTTGACCTTGATGGCGCTGACCTGGCTCGGCCGCTGCTGGATGGTGCCGCGGAAGGCCGGGAGCTGCTGCTCCACCAGCTCGCGGGTGAGCGCCGAGGCGTCCGCGCCCCCGGTGGGCTCGCCCTCCGCGTCGTCGGTGGTGGTGGAGCCGCCCAGCCGGATGGTGGCCTCGTAGCGCTTGTCGTGCAGCGCCAGGTGCCCCAGCAGCCGGGTGGCACGGTTCACCCCCACCAGCAGCACGCCGGTGGCCATCGGGTCCAGGGTGCCGGCATGGCCCACCTTGCGGGTGCCCATCAGGCGGCGCACCCGGCCCACCACCTGGTGCGAGGTCCAGCCCTGGGGCTTGTCGCAGATCAGCAGGCCGGAGTCGGTGGAGGCAGTCATGCACCCATCGTCCCAGATCACCCCCGGGGGCCCTGTCATCGCGCACGGCAGGGGTCATAGGGTCGGAGGAGCAGGGGCCCGACGGGCTCGCACACCACAGCCCCGCCGGGGCGAGGAGGTCACGATGGGAATCGTCGAACAGGCACTGGCCGCGGCCGATCAGACCGATGCCGTGAGCGTGGGACGAGGGGTGCTGGCCGACAGCGGCCGGCTGCTGCGCGAGACGCTGTGCGGCCCGACCGAGCCGCGCGCGGTGGTCCTGGTGGCCGACGACAACACCTGGTCCGCCTGCGGCGAGGAGGTGCGCGACAGCCTGCAGCGGGCCGGCGTGCCGCTGGCCGAGCCGATGGTCTTCCCGGGCCGCCCGGCCCCCTATGCCAGCCTGGACAATGCCCGCTCGATCGCGGACCACCTGCGCAGCCAGGACGTGGCCACCAGCTCCCCGGTGGTGCCGGTCTGCATCGGTGCCGGAACCCTCAACGACCTGGTCAAGCTCGCCGCCCACGACCTCGACCGCCGCTATGCCGTGGTGGGCACAGCCGCCTCGATGGACGGCTACACCGGCGCGGGCGCGCCGATCAGCGACGACGGCGTGAAGGTCACCATCAACTGCACCGCACCGCAGGTGGTGGTCTTCGACCTGGACGTCGCGGCCCAGGCCCCGGCCGAGATGGTGGCCGGCGGCTATGGCGACCTGTCCGCGAAGATCCCGGGCGGCGCCGACTGGATCCTGGCCGACGCCGCGGGCGTCGAGGCCGTCGACGAGGACGTCTGGGAGCTGGTGCAGTCAGGGGTGCGCGAGGCGCTGGCACAGCCGGCGGCGCTCGCGGCCGGACAGGCCGAGGCCTACGAGGGACTGGTGCAGGGCCTGGTGCTCTCCGGGCTGGCGATGCAGGCCTATGGCGGCACCCGCCCCGCCTCGGGCGCCGAGCACTACTTCAGCCACATCTGGGAGCTGGAGCACCTGGGCGCGGACCGCACTCCCCCGCTCAGCCATGGCTTCAAGGTGGCCATCGGCACCCTGGCCATGCTCGCCTTCTACGAGCGCTTCATGGCCCGCGACCTGGCCTCGCTCGACATCGAGGCGGCCGTGGCCGCCTGGCCTGCCTGGAGCGACGTCGAGGCCGACATCCGTCGCACCTTCTCCGGCGCCCTGGCCGAGCACGCCGTGGCCGAGACCAAGGTCAAGTACGTCGAGCCCGACAAGCTGCGCGAGCGGCTGCAGCGCCTGGTCGCGTCCTGGCCCGAGACCCGGCGACGCCTGGCGGACCAGCTGGTGGACGCCCGCGAGTTCGCGGCCATGCTGCGCCAGGCCGGCGCCCCGAGCCGCCCCGAGGACATCGGCCTGGACGCCGAGGCGGTGCGCGCCACCTTCCCGAAGGCGATGTACTACCGCTCCCGCTACACCGTGCTCGACGTGGCGCGGGAGGCGGGCTGGTACGACGAGCTGGTGGCCGAGACCTTCGCCCCCGGCGGCCTGTGGAGCTGAGCAGCCCCTCAGGACAGCATGCCGTGCCACGGCCCCGGTCGGATCGACCGGGGCCGCGCCATGCCGGTTGAGGACAGTCCTCACGGCTTTCGGGATTTTTCCCCAAAGGGCTTGTGCATGGATTCACAACATGTCACTCTCTTGACATCGAGAGGTTCGGGCAGCGCAGCCCACGACCCTCGAGAGCGCCCGACCACCACGACCCGTCCGGGTCCGAGCCCGCGGCCACGTCGCCCTGCGACCGCGCCACGTCCCTGCCCCTCCACCAGCCGACTACGCCAGCCGGATGCTGGCGCACACCCTGATCCAGGAGCACCGCCATGTCACACCACCACGAGCCGCACGACGCGGCCCACCGCCACACCGACGAGGAGGTGGAGGCGCACCTGCCCAAGGAGCACTGGCCGCTGCCCGAACTGAGCCAGGTGGGCCCCGAGCACCCGGCCGACGGCATCGACTTCACCGCCGCCAAGGCCTCCGACGAGTACCGCGAGCTGCGCACCTCCTTCACCAGCTTCGCCTTCCCGATGGTGGCCACCTTCGTGGGCCTCTACTTCGTCTTCGTCCTGATGGCCGTCTATGCCCCCACCCTGATGGCACGACGCGTCGTCGGCTTCGTGAACATCGGCATCCTGTTCGGCCTGCTCAACTTCCTCACCACCTACTTCGTGACCTGGGCCTATGTCCGTCACGCCAACAACAACCTCGACCCCCGTTCGTCGGCGCTGCGCGACCGGCTGGAGAAGGAGGCCGTCCGATGAGGATCCTGGAGACCGTCGGCAATCCCGTCCTGAACATCTCGATCTTCGCCCTGTTCGTCGTGGCCACCATGGCCGTCGTCATCAAGGTGACCCGCGACTCCGCCAAGAAGTCCACCGACTTCTACACCGGCGGCGCCGCCTTCTCCGGCCGCCAGAACGGCCTGGCCATCACCGGTGACTACCTCTCGGCGGCCGCCTTCCTGGGCGTCACCGGGGCCATCGCCCTCAACGGCTTCGACGGCTTCCTCTACTCGGTGGGCTTCTTCGTCGCCTGGATCATCGCCCTGCTGCTGGTGGCCGAGCCGCTTCGCAACACCGGCAAGTACACGATGGCCGACGTGATGAGCTTCCGGATGAACCAGAAGCCGGTGCGCACCGCGGCCGCGGCGAGCACCCTGACCATCTCCTTCGTCTACCTGCTTGCCCAGATGGCCGGTGCCGGCGGCCTGGTGGCCCTGCTGCTGGGCATCTCGTCGAAGAACGGGCAGAGCCTGGTGATCGCCCTGGTGGGCATCATCATGATCGTCTACGTCCTGATCGGCGGCATGAAGGGCACCACCTGGGTGCAGATGATCAAGGCCGTCCTGCTGGTCAGCGGCGCCGCCATCATGTTCTGCTGGGTGATGGCGCAGAAGGGCTTCAACCTCTCGCGACTCTTCGGCGACGCGGTGGCCATCCACCCCAAGGGGGACCTGATCATGCAGCCGATGCTGCAGTACGGCGCCACCGAGTGGACCAAGCTCTCCTTCGTCTCGCTGGCCCTGGCCCTGGTGGCCGGCCCCTCCGGCCTGCCCCACGTGCTGATGCGCTTCTACACCGTCCCGACGGCCAAGGACGCCCGCAAGTCGGCGGTGTGGACCATCGCCCTGGTGGGCATCTTCTTCATCTTCACCCTGGTGCTCGGCTACGGCGCCGCAGCCCTGGTGGGCGCCGAGAAGATCAGCAAGGCCCCCGGTGGCGCCAATGCCGCCGCTCCCCTGCTGGCCCACCACCTGGGTGGCTCGGTCTTCATGGCCATCATCTCCGGCGTCGCCTTCGCCACGATCCTGGCGGTGGTCGCCGGCTTGACCATCACCGCCTCGGCCTCCTTCGCCCACGACATCTACAACAACGTGCTCAAGGACGGCCAGGTGGACCCGGCCGACGAGGTGCGGGTGGCGCGGATCACCTCCATCACCATCGGCATCCTCGCCGTGGTGGGCGGCATCTTCGCCAACGGCCAGAACATCGCCTTCCTGATCTCGTTGGCCTTCGGCGTGGCGGCCTCGGCCAACCTGCCGGCCATCCTCTACACGATGTACTGGAGCCGCTTCAACACCCGCGGCGCCGTCTGGTCCATCTACGCCGGCCTGGTCTCCGCCGTCCTGCTGATCGTCTTCTCGCCGGCCATCTCGGGCGACCCGAAGGCCTTCTTCCCCGGCGCGGACTTCGCCTTCTTCCCGCTCACCAACCCGACGATCATCAGCCTCCCGCTGGCCTTCCTCGCGGGCCTGGTGGGCACCCTCACCTCGCGCGAGCCCGCCGACGCCGAACTGCAGGCCGAGATGGAGGTCCGTTCCATGACCGGCATCGGCGCCGAGGGGGCCATCGCGCACTAGTTGTAGGGCAAGGGGGGCGACCCCCTTGAACCCCCAAGTACTCGCGCGCACCGCTGCTCGCAGGCTCGCAGCTGCGCTCGTGACAGGAAGGAGGGCAAGGGGGGCGACCCGCTTCGAGCGACTCTGGAGCGAGTCACCACCCGAACCCCCGACCACTCGCGCGCACCGCTGCTCACAGGCTCGCAGCTGCGCTCGTGACAGGAAGGAGGGCAAGGGGGGCGACCCGCTTCGAGCGACTCTGGAGCGAGTCACCACCCGAACCCCCGACCACTCGCAACACAAGGACAACCGGGGAGCAACGTCCACGGCTCCGGACGCCCCGATCGGCAGGAAGCGGCAGGCCCTGTCCCCCACGAGGGGACAGGGCCTGCTGGCGTGCTGGGCAGGATCACTCCTGCTCGTCGTCGTCCTTCTTGTACGGGTCGGCCTCGCCGGCGTACTGGGCGTTCTCGCGCTGGCGGGCCAGCTCGGCGTCGCCGGCCTGGGCCCGGGCGAGCAGGTCGTCGATGGCGGCGGCCGCCTCCGGGGTGGCGTCGGGGATGAAGGCGATGCTGGGGGCGAAGCGCAGGCCCAGCTTCTTGCCGATCGTGGAACGGATCAGCCCCTTGGCGCTCTCCAGCGCCGCGGCGGTGTCGCCCTGCGCCTCCTCGGAGAGCACGGTGTAGAAGACGGTGGCCTCACGGGAGTCACCGGTCAGACGCACGTCGGTGACGGTGACGAAGCCCAGGCGCGGATCCTTGATCCTGCGCTCCAGCATCTCCGCGGTGATCATCTTGATCTGGTCGGCCAGCTTGGCGACGCGGGGATTGGTCATGGTTGCCTCCTGGGCAGGCTGGTGGGGACTCCCCCACGCTACTGGTCTTGGGAACTGGTGCGGGCGGCGGTCCCGAAGGACCACCGCCCAGACCGTGGTGGTTCATGACCCTTCCGAACTCGGCCGGCAGCGAGCTTGCGAGCGATGCGCCGGCCGAAGACGAGGGTCAAGGGAGTCATCCCCGAACCTTCCGAACTCGGCCGGCAGCGAGCTTGCGAGCGATGCGCCGGCCGAGAACGGGGGTCCAAGGGGGTCGTCCCCCTTGCTGACGAATCAGTCCCGCGGCTTCTCGACCATCTCGTAGGTCTCGACCATGTCGCCGACCTGGATGTCGTTGTAGTTCGCGAGCGTCAGACCGCACTCGAAGCCCTCGCGGACCTCGGTCACGTCGTCCTTCTCACGCCGCAGCGAGGCGATGCTCGTCTCGCGGATGACCACGCCGTCACGGACCAGGCGCGCCTTGGCATTGCGCTTGACCGTTCCGTTGTGGATCATGCAGCCCGCGATGTTGCCGAACTTGGAGGAGCGGAAGATCTCGCGGATCTCCGCGGTACCCAGCGCCTGCTCCTCGTAGATCGGCTTGAGCATGCCCTTGAGCGCAGCCTCGATCTCGTCGATCGCGTCGTAGATGACCGAGTAGTAACGCACGTCGACGTTCTCGTTGTCAGCCATCTTGGCGGCGTGCGGCGTGGGCCGCACGTTGAAGCCGATGATGACTGCCTTCGAGGCGGCGGCCAGCGTGACATTGGTCTCGGTGATGGCACCGACACCGCGGTCGATGACGCGCAGATCCACCTCGTCGCCGACGTCGATCTTCGACAGGGCGTCCTCCAGGGCCTCGACCGAACCAGCGCCGTCGCCCTTGAGGATGAGCAGCAGCTCCTGCGTCTCGCCCTTCTCGAGCTGCTCGAACAGCTGGTCCAGCGTCTTGCGACGCGAGCCCTTGGCCTGCGCAGCGGCACGCATGCGCGCCTCACGCTTGTCGGCGATCTGGCGAGCCATCCGGTCGTCCTCAACGACCAGGAAGTTGTCACCAGCACCGGGCACCGAGGTGAGACCCAGGACCTGGACCGGCATCGAGGGCGGAGCCTCGGTGACGTTCTCGCCCTTGTCGTTGATCATGGCGCGGACACGGCCGTGGGCCGAGCCGGCGACGATCGAGTCGCCCTTGCGCAGGGTGCCGCGCTGGATCAGGACGGTGGCGACGGGGCCACGACCCTGGTCCAGGTGCGCCTCGATGGCCACGCCCTGGGCGGGCATGTCCGGGTTGGCGCGCAGGTCCAGCTCGGCGTCGGCGGTCAGCACGATCGCCTCGAGCAGCTCGTCCAGGCCGGTCTTCGCGGTGGCGGAGACGTCGACGAACATGGTGTCGCCGCCGTACTCCTCGGGCACCAGGCCGTACTCGGTGAGCTGGCCACGGACCTTGGTGGGATCCGAGTCCGGCTTGTCCACCTTGTTGACCGCCACCACGACGGGCAGCTCGGCCGCCTTGGCGTGGTTCAGCGCCTCGATGGTCTGCGGCATGACGCCGTCATCGGCCGCCACCACGAGCACCGCGATGTCGGTGGCCTTGGCGCCACGGGCACGCATGGCCGTGAAGGCCTCGTGACCGGGGGTGTCGATGAAGGTGATCTTGCGACCCTCGCCGTCGACCTCGGTCTCCACCTGGTAGGCACCGATGGCCTGGGTGATGCCGCCCGCCTCGCCGCCCTGCACGTTGGCATGACGCAGCGCGTCCAGCAGCTTGGTCTTGCCGTGGTCGACGTGGCCCATGACGGTGACGGCCGGCGGACGGGGCTCCAGGTCCTCGTCGTCGCCCAGGTCCTCACCGAAGTCCAGGTCGAAGCTCTCCAGCAGCTCGCGGTCCTCGTCCTCCGGGGAGACGACCTCGATCTTGTAGTTGAGCTCGGCACCCAGCACCTCGAGGGTGTCATCGGCCACCGACTGGGTGGCGGTGACCATCTCACCGAGGTTGAACAGCACCTGCACCAGCTGCGCCGGCTCGACGTTGATCTTCTCGGCGAGGTCGGTCAGCGAGGCACCGCGGCGCAGGCGGACGGTCTGGCCGTCGCCCTGCCGGATGCGCACACCGCCGATCGACGGTGCCTCCATCTCGTTGAACTCTTGCCTGCGCTGCTTCTTGCTCTTGCGTCCGCGACGACCGCCCTGGCCGCCACGACCGAAGGCACCCTGGGTGCCACCGCTGCGACCGCGACCGCGACCGCCGCCACCGGTGGGCGGGCCACCGCCCATGCCGGGACGACCGCTGGCACCGCCGGGGCCACCACCGGGACGACCACGACCGGGGCCACCGCCGGGACGACCACCGCGAGCGGGGGCGCCCACCTGGGCGCTCTGCTGCTTGGGCATCATCGCCGGGTTGGGGCGCGGCATGCCGGGCAGGCCGCCGGAACCACCGGGACGCGGCATGCGGTTGTCACCGCCGGCCGGGGCACCCGGACGGGGAGCACCGGGACGGGCACCGGCGGGAGCGCCGGGACGACCCGCACCACCCTCGGGGCGCTGGCGACGAGCGCCCATGCCCTGGGAGGGAGCGAAGGGGTTGTTGCCGGGGCGCGGGGCGCTACCGGGACGGGCGCCGGGACGCGGGGCGGCACCGGGGGTGGGCAGACCACCCGAGGAACCGGGACGCGGGGCGCCGGGACGAGCGCTCTGGCCGGGGCGCGGGGCGGCCTGGCCCGGGCGGGGAGCCGCCTGGCCGGGACGCGGGGCCTGGGCGGCCGGACGCTGCTGCTGCGGGGCCGGAGCCTGCTCGGCAGGTGCCTGCTCCACGGGAGCCTGCGGGGCGGCCGGGGCCTCCTGCTCCGCGGGACGCGGGGCCGGGGTGCGCACGGGCGGGGTGGTGCTCGTGGTGGGACCCGAGGGGGCGAACGGGTTGTTCGACGGGCGGGGGCCACCGGGCTTGGGGGCGCCACCGGGACGCGGGGCCGCCTGGCCGGGCTTCGGCGCTCCGGGGCGCGCCGCGGGGACGCTCGGGGCGGTCTGTTCGGCAGGAGCCGCCGGGGCAGCGGCCTCGGCCGGCTTGGCCTCGGGGCGTGCGGCCGGCTTGGCCTCGGCACCCTTGCGGGGGGCCTGGCTCGAGGGCGCAGCAGCCTGCGGCGCACTGCCACCGGCATTGCTCTCGAGGGTGTCACGCAGGCGGCGGACCACCGGCGCTTCGATGGTGGAGGACGCGGAGCGAACGAATTCGCCCATGTCCTTCAGCGTCTTCAGGACGTCTTTGCTTTCGAGTCCGAGCTCCTTCGCGAGCTCGTAGACACGGACCTTTGCCACTACTCTCCTTCAGGCCCGTGCCCCGTTGGCGCGGACCAGTTAGTTGGTGTTCATGCTCATTGGTGATTACTCATCGAGTGGTCATGAGCGTCAGCCCACTTTCTGGACAGCCCTGCGTCGTGCGACGCGGGCTCTTGGTAGATCCGCCCGGGGTTCCGGGCGGACGCGCACCCACCATGCTACCGCGAAGCCACCCCGGCGGTCGAACCGGTTGCTGCGGGGCCGGCCGGCCGGCATGCCTCGAACAGGTCCTCGGGAACCTCCACCCGGCGACGGAATCCGCGCGCGAAGCCGCCGCGTCGCAGGGCCGCCTCGCGGCACCGGTCGTCGGGGTGCAGCCAGGCTCCCCTGCCGGGCAGCCGACGGGCCGGATCGGCCACCACCACGCCGTCCACCAGCACGAAGCGCTCCAGGGCGGACTGCTCGTCGTCCTGGCGACAGCCCAGGCAGGTGCGTCGTGGTGTGCTCACCGTCCCAGCCTAGTGCCGCACGACGAACGGCCGGCGCTCCCTGGTGGGGAGCGCCGGCCGTCCTCGGTACCGGGCCTGGCTCAGGCCTGCAGCGCGGCGTCGGAGCGGATGTCGATCCGCCAGCCGGTCAGCCGGGCGGCCAGCCGGGCGTTCTGCCCCTCACGGCCGATGGCCAGGCTGAGCTGGTAGTCGGGCACCACGACGCGGGCGGCGCGGGCGGCGGCGTCCACCACGGTGACCTTGCTGACCTTGGCCGGGCTGAGGGCCTGGGCGACGAACTCGGCGGGGTCCTCGGACCAGTCGATGATGTCGATCTTCTCCTCGTTCAGCTCGTGCATCACCGCGCGCACCCGCTGGCCCATCGGGCCGATGCAGGCGCCCTTGGCGGAGACGTCGGAGTTTTGGCTGACGATGGCGATCTTGGTGCGGTGACCGGCCTCGCGGGCGATCTCCTTGATCTCCACGACCCCCTGCTCGATCTCGGGGACCTCCAGCGCGAAGAGCTTCTTGACCAGGCCCGGGTGGGTGCGCGAGACGACCACCTGGGGACCCTTGGCCTCGCGGCGCACGCTCACCACGAAGACGCGCAGCCGCTTGCCGTGGGTGTACTGCTCCCCCGGGGCCTGCTCCGCCAGCGGCATGATGGCCTCCATCTTGTTGCCGATGTCGAGCCGGATGGTCTTGGAGTCGCGGTCCTGCTGGACGGTGCCCAGGATGATGTCGCCCTCGCTGGCGGCGAAGTGGCCGTACTTCTGCTCGTCCTCGGCCTCGCGCAGCCGCTGGAAGATCACCTGGCGAGCGGTGGAGGCGGCCACGCGGCCGAAGTCGGCGGGGGTGTCGTCGTACCAACCGACGACCTCGCCCTCCTCGTCACGCTCGGGCACCATCACGGCGAAGCGGCCGGACTTGCGGTCCAGCTCGACGCGGGCGCCGCGGACCGGGTGCTCGGTCTTGTCGTAGGCATTGAGCATCGCGTCCTCGAGCGCCTGGACCAGGTAGTCCAGGGGGATGTCCTTCTCGCGCTCGATGGAGCGCAGCGCAGCCATGTCGATGTCCATCAGTTCTCCTCGGTGAAGTCGTCGTCCTCGTCCTCGGACTCGTCGCCCAGGTCATCGAGGTCGGGATCGTGCTTGCGGTTCATCTCCACCTGGATGGTGGCCTTGGTGATCTCGTCGTAGCCCAGCTCGTGGCGGGGGTCGAGGTCGGCGGGCAGCTTCTTGCCCGGCTCCGGCTCCTCCACCAGGACCACGTGCGCCTCGTCGGCGGACTGGATGCGGGCGCGCAGAACGCTGCCGTCCACCAGGCTGGCCTGCACCAGACGGTCGCGGTTGCGACGGAAGTGCTTGGCCTCGGTGAGCGGCTTGCCGACGCCGCGGGAGCTGACCTCCAGGGTGAAGGGCTGGTTGCCGATCTCGGGGGCCTCGTCGAGGGCGTCGGAGATGTCACGGGTGGCCGACGCGATGTCGTCCAGCAGGGGGCCGCGGCCCTTGGGGCCGTCGCCGTCGACGGTGATCCGCAGCACCTTGCGCTTGCCGGCGGGGATCACGTCGAGGGAGTCGAGCTCGAGGCCATGGGCCTCGAGGATGGGTTGCACGATGGGCGTCACGGTGCGCTCGTTCACGCTGGCGACCACCTTTCAGTTGTGTGTCCAGTTGTGCTTTCGGTTGTGCCCCGACGGCCTGCGCCACCGGGGTGGGGCCAGCCTATCGGCTGGCGGTGGGGCCTCGGTCCACCTCGGCCGGGTGACCGCGTGGCGAGGGTCCCGCTGACCGCCGGCTCGCTAGCATCGGCCCGTGCCAACCTCTCGTCGTGCCCTGCTGGGGCTCAGCCTGGCCGCCGGCCTGGCGGGCTGCGCACCCGACCCCACGGTCGGCCGACGGCACAGCCAGGCGGGCCCCGCCCCCGCCGCCGCGATGCCGCAGGCCGCGCTACTGGCGGCCTCCCGCGCCGAGCAGCAGATGGCCGACTGGCTGGCCGGCGTGGCCGCAGGAGCCCCCGGCAACGGGGCGCCGGCACCGGTGCTCACGGCGATGGCCACGTCGCACGCGGCCCATGCCCAGCTGCTCGCCCGCCCTGAACCCCTCTCCCCTGCCACCACCACGCCCGCGCCCACGGCGCGCCCCACGGCGGTGCGCACGGCGTGGAAGGCGCTGGCACCCCAGCTGGCGGCCCGCGAGGACGCGCTGGTAAAGCAGCACAGCGAGCTGCTGGCCCGGGCCGAGGATGCCTCCCAGGCCCTGCTGCTCTGCTCGCTGGCCGCCTTCGCGGCCGGGCATCGCAGCCCGGGCTCCGCTCCCGCCGAGGGCAGGCTGCGCCCGGCGATGGTGGAGGTGGGCAGCCCCGAGCAGGCCCGGCTGGCCCTGCTCTCGCAGCTGCGGGCGCTGGCCGAGGGGCTGGAGGTGGGCGCCGGCCAGGTGGACCCGCAGAGCCCGGAGTACGAGCGCGGCAAGGCACGGCTGGCCCAGGTCTGGCAGGCGCGCGATGCGCTCATCCGACGCCTGGCCGCGGACGGCACCACCGTGCCGCCCGCAGAGCTCAGCTATGCCATGCCCGGTGACTTCGCCAGCCCGGCCGCCGTCCGCAGGACCTGGGCGGCGCTGGAGAACGGCGTGCTGGCCGGATGGGCCCGGGTCTGCGCGGCCACCACCGGCACCGACCGCAGCCAGGCGCTGAGCCAGGTGCTGGCCCAGACCGCACAGGTGCGCGCCGACGGCGGCGCCCTGGGCTGGTGGCCGGGCTGGGTCTGAGCCAGACGGTCTCAGCGCAGCAGCGCCAGGCTGTCCCAGGCGAGCTTGAGCGCCAGCAGACCGACCACCACCAGGAAGACCTTGCGCACGAAGGCATTGCCGTGACGGATCGCCATCCGCGCCCCCAGGAAGCCGCCGGTCAGGTTGGCCAGCGCCATCGCACCGCCCAGCCCCCACAGCACGTGGCCACTCAGCCCGAGCACGGTCAGCGCGGCCACATTGGTGGTCAGGTTGGCCAGCTTGGTCAGCACGCTGGCCTGCAGGAAGCCGTAGCCCAGCAGGGCCACCAGGCTGATCACGAAGAAGGTTCCGGTACCGGGGCCGAGGAAGCCGTCGTAGACGCCGATCACCAGCCCGATCACCGCCAGCCTCAGCAGGTGCGCGGTGCCGCTGTGCTTCAGCTCGTGGTGCAGGCCCAGCTGCGGGCGTCGCACCGTGTAGGTGCCCACCACCAGCAGCACCACCAGCACGACAGGGGTGAACAGGGCCCGGGGCATCAGCTGCACCAGCTGCGCGCCGAGCGTGGAGCCGAGCCAGGCGCAGGCCATCAGCGGCAGGGCGCTGCGCCACTCGACGCTGACCTTGCGCAGGTAGGTGAGGGTGGCGGTGCCGGTGCCCGCGGCGGAGGAGAGCTTGTTGGTGCCGGAGATGCTCGCCACCTCCTCATTCGGCAGGCCGATCAGCAGGCTCGGCAGCTGGATCAGGCCACCGCCACCCACCACTGCGTCCACCCAGCCGGCCAGGAAGGCCGCGAGGACCATCCCGGCCAGCACGCTCGCCGCGACGTCCACGCACCACCTCTGCTTCCCGGCCCGCCGTGAGCCTCCCGGGGAGCCTAACGGCTGATGGGCGAGGGGTGCGTGGACGTCCGCTGCGCTCAACCGCGCTGGTGCACCTGCACCTCGCGCCCGTCGGAATCGATGACACGCAGGGTGCGCAGCTGGTCCTGCTCGACGATCTGAGCCTCGAAGCCGGCGGCCAGCAGTCGGTCACGGACCGCCTCCAGCGGCTCTGTGGTCTCGAAGCCCAGGTCACAGACCGAGTTCTCCCCCACCGGGTTGTCGGTGGCCGGTTCGGTGATCGGCTCACCCTGCGGCCTGTGCAGGCCCAGGGTGGATCCGTCGGCGGCTCGCAGCGGGAGCCACCACTCGTCGCCGGCCTTGGCTTCCAGCCCGAAACGGGCGAAGAAGGCCTGGTCTGCGGCGAAGTCGGGGCTGTAGCGCACGGCGGTCAGGTAGAGGTCCGGGCGTGGTTCGGCCTGGTGCTGCTGGTAGGCGCCGTAGAGGTCGGTCTGCACCTCGTCGATCCAGATGCCACCGCCGAAGGGATCGGTGATGCCGGCATGGCGGCCGTAGGCCTCGTCCCAGGTGACCACGCCGTCGATGCCTACCACCTCGTCGACGCTGGCCACGGCCAGGCAGAGCTGGGTCTGGCCGGGGACCGCGCCGGTCTGGGAACCGGAGGCCCGGTGCACCCCGACGCTGCCCCCGGCGGCGCGCAGCACGGCGAAGCCGCCGTCGGAGGTGCTGACCTGGCGGGCCATGCCCAGCGCCTCCAGGAAGCCGACCATGGCCTGCGGGTCCTCGGTGAAGCGGTAGCACTCGATGGATGCCTTGATCTGGTTCATCACTGCTGTCCTTCCAGGTAGTCGGTGAGGACCTTCTCGACCAGGGCCGACAGGCTCTGCCCCTCGTCGATGGCCCGGTGCTTGACCTGCTTCACCAGCTCTGGCGGCAGGTAGACGTTGAACTGCACCTTCTTGTCCTTGGCTTCGCTCATGCAAGAATGCTAGCAATCTTGCAAACCGTGTCAAGGTCTGGCCCCGGAACTTCCTCGCGACGCAGCACGGCCCGGCACCCACCAGGGGTGCCGGGCCGTGCCGGGAGTCGACGGCTCAGTGGCCGTGGACCTCCTTGAGGATCTCGGCGAGGGCGTCGTCGGTGGAGACTTCGCGCTTGGCGCCGGTGCGGCGGTCGCGCACCTCCACCACGCCGTCGGCCAGGCCACGGCCCACCACGACGGTGGTGGGCATGCCCAGGATCTCGGAGTCGGCGAACTTCACGCCGGGACTGGCCTTGCGGTCGTCGTAGAGCACCGTGACGCCGGCCTCGTCGAGTTCGGTGGCCAGCTTCTCGGCGAAGCCGAAGACCTCCTCGCCCTTGCCGGTGGCCAGCAGCTGGACGTCGAAGGGCGCGAGACCCCGCGGCCAGCACAGGCCCTTCTCGTCGCTGGTGCCCTCGGCCACGGCGGCCACGGCGCGCGAGACGCCGATGCCGTAGGAGCCCATGGTGACGGTGACCAGCTTGCCGTTCTGGTCCAGCACCTTCAGCCCCAGCGCCTCGGCGTACTTGCGGCCGAGCTGGAAGATGTGGCCCATCTCGATGCCTCGGGCCAGGCTCAGCGGGCCGGAACCGTCGGGTGCCGGGTCGCCCTCGCGGACCTCGGCGACGTCCAGGACGCCGTCGGGGGTGAAGTCACGACCGCAGACCAGGTCGATGACGTGGTGGCCGGGCTGGTTGGCGCCGGTCACCCAGCGGGTGCCCGCCACGACGCGCGGGTCACACAGGTAGCGCACCTTGGCGGGCGCCTTCTCCCCCAGCACCTCCGGGCCGATGTAGCCCTTCTTGAGCAGCGGGTTGGCGGCGAAGTCCTCGTCGCCGAAGGGCAGCACCTCGGCGGGCTCCAGCGCCGCTTCGAGTCGCTTCTCGTCCACGGCACGGTCACCGGGCAGGCCCACCGCCAGCAGCTCGGTGCTGCCGTCGGGATGGACCACCTTGAAGAGCACGTTCTTGAGGGTGTCGGCACCACTCCAGGCGCGGTCCTCACGCGGGAAGCGCTCGTTGAGCAGGGCCACCAGGGTCTCGATGGTCTCACTGCCCGGGGTGTCCTCGACGTGCGCAGCCGGCACGTCGGAGAAGTCCTGCGGTTCCGGAGCGGCCACGCGCACCGCCTCCACGTTGGCGGCATAGCCACCGGGCGAGCGCACGAAGGTGTCCTCGCCGTTCTCGGCCACGGCCAGGAACTCCTCGGACTTCGAGCCGCCCATGGCACCGGCCATGGCCTGCACGATCACGTAGTCGAAGCCGAGCCGGTCGAAGATGCGGATGTAGGCCTCGCGGTGCTTCTGGTAGCTGGCCTCCAGGCCCGCCTCGTCCACGTCGAAGGAGTAGGAGTCCTTCATCACGAACTCGCGCCCGCGCAGGATGCCCGCGCGGGGACGCGCCTCGTCGCGGTACTTGGTCTGCACCTGGAAGAGCGAGAGCGGCAGGTCCTTGTAGGAGCTGTAGAGGTCCTTGACCATGAGGGTGAACATCTCCTCATGGGTGGGGCCCAGCAGCAGGTCGGCGCCCTTGCGGTCCTTCAGGCGGAACAGGTTGGGGCCGTACTCGGTCCAGCGGTTGGTGGCCTCGTAGGGCTCACGCGGCAGCAGTGCCGGGAAGTGCACCTCCTGCGCGCCGATGGCCTCCATCTCCTCGCGGACCACGGTCTCCACCTTGTGCAGCACCTTCAGCCCCAGCGGCAGCCAGGAGTAGATGCCGGGAGCCACCCGACGGATGTAGCCGGCCCGGACCAGCCAGCGGTGGCTGGGGACCTCGGCATCGGCCGGGTCGTCACGCAGCGTGCGGACGAAGAGCTGGCTCATGCGGGTGATCATCGTGGCCTTCCTGCATCCCTGGCCCGTGGCCACCTGTGCGGAACGCCCTCGGCTGCCCTTCAGCCTGGCGTCGCGATGCCCCCACAGCCTAGTGGACCGCCCGGAGTTGAGAAGTTAAAGACGGCCGACCAGAAAATTACCGTTTCAGGTAGCCCTTACTACGCCAGGTCGTGCAAGATGTTTCCAGACGCGCACGTGGCAACCCCCGAGGCCACGTGCGCGTCGCCTTTCCTTGCCACACGTCAGTACAGGACGGTGGCGAAGGTTCCGACGCGGGTGAAACCGACGTGTTCATACAGTTTCACCGCGGGGGTGTTGAAGTCATTGACGTACAGGCTGACCACCGGCCAGCGCTCCTGGCAGAGCCGCACCACCTGCACCATCGCCGGGGCGGACAGGCCGCGTCCGCGCAGCTCAGGATGCAACCAGACGCCCTGCACCTGGCAGAACATGCCCGAGGCGCAGCCCACGTCCGACTTGAACAGCACCCGACCGTCCTCGACGATCCCGAAGGCCCTGCCCTGCTCAATGGTGCGGCGCACGTGGTTGCGGTAGCTGCCCGTGGCCTCCAGCGGACTGACCCCGACCTCCTCGGTGTACATCTTCACCGCGGCGTCGAAGTAGGCCTCGAAGTCGGCCATGGTGATGGGCCGCACCCGCGCGTCACCATCCGCGGTGGGCTCAGAGCTGATGCTCATCAGCGGCTGTTCCGGGCGCAGGTCGCGCACCTGCGACCAGGCACCGCCCCATCGCTGGCTCAGCGCCTCCCAGAGCGCGAGGGTGGGACCGGCCACCCCCATCACGGAGGCGGCCCGGCGACGCGGGCCCAGGTAGCGTACATAGGCCTCGACGGCCGCCTCGTCCGCGGCCACCGGGACCAGGTTGGAGCCGGCATGGCACAGGCTGGTGAGCCGGCCGCCCTCCTCCCAGCCGACCACCTGGCAGCCCAGCATGAAGGGGTCGAGACCGCCGGCCTCCACCCGGGAGGCGACGAACAGGTTCTCCAGCGGACTGCCCAGCAGCAGCCCCATCACCTCGTCGAGGTCGTCGTTGCCGAGGATGCGCAGCACCCCGCCGGCCTGCGACGTGCCGGGGGCGGCGCCCAGCGACACCTCAGACGACCTGGACCGCGGGCGCGCCCACTTCGGAAGTCTCGGCGGCAAGGCGGTTGGCCTCCTCGATCAGGGTGGCGACGATCTGGTCCTCGGGCACGGTCTTGATGACCTCGCCACGGATGAAGATCTGGCCCTTGCCGTTGCCGGCGGCCACGCCCAGGTCTGCCTCACGGGCCTCACCCGGGCCATTCACGACGCAGCCCATCACGGCGACGCGCAGCGGGGCCTCCATGCCCTCCAGACCCTCACTCACCTTGTCGGCCAGGCCCCAGATGTCCACCTGGGCCCGGCCGCAACCGGGGCAGCTGACCACGTCGAGCTTGCGCGGGCGCAGGTTGAGCACCTCCAGCAGCTTGGTGCCCACCTTCACCTCCTCCACCGGGTCGGCGGACAGCGAGACGCGGATGGTGTCCCCGATGCCCTCGGCCAGCAGGACGGAGAAGGCGGCGGTGGACTTGATGGTGCCCTGGAAGGCGGGACCGGCCTCGGTGACGCCCAGGTGCAGCGGGACGTCGGTCTGGGCGGCCAGCAGGCGGTAGGTCTGCACCATGGTGATCGGGTCGTTGTGCTTGACCGAGATCTTGTAGTCGCGGAAGCCGACCTCCTCGAACAGGCTGGCCTCCCACAGCGCCGACTCCACCAGGGCCTCGGGGGTGGCCGAGCCGTACTTCTTGAGCAGGCGGGGGTCCAGAGAGCCGGCGTTGACGCCGATCCGCAGGCTGACGCCGGCATCGGTGGCGGCCTTGGCGATCTCGGCGATCTTGTCGTCGAACTTCTTGATGTTGCCCGGGTTCACGCGCACCGCCGCGCAGCCGGCGTCGATGGCCGCGAAGACGTACTTCGGCTGGAAGTGGATGTCGGCGATCACCGGGATGGCCGACTTCTTGGCGATGATCGGGAGCGCCTCGGCGTCGTCCTGGCTGGGGCAGGCCACCCGCACGATGTCGCAGCCGGCGGCGGTGAGCTGCGCGATCTGCTGCAGCGTGCCGTTGATGTCGGTGGTCTTGGTGGTGGTCATGGACTGCACCGAGATGGGGTGGTCGCTGCCGACGCCCACCTTGCCGACGTGGATCTGGCGCGTCTGGCGACGCGGCGCCAGGACCGGCGCGGGAAGAGCGGGCATACCGAGCTGGACAGTCATGGCTCCAAGCCTAGCGCTCCACCCTGCCCGCCACGGCGCGCCGAGGGGGCTCGCTCAAGGCGCCCACAGGATGACTGCCGCGCTGCTCTCGCGCCACGGCCAGGGGCCCGCCGGAGAACTGCTCCGACGGGCCCCTGGGGTGCTGCACGGTGGGGCTGACTACTTGTTGGTGATGCTCACCCGGGTGGACTCCAGCACCACGCCGTCGCGCACCACGACGGCCGAGGCGTCCCTCCAGGACGGCTTCGCACCGCTGTACCAGCCGGCCTCGGTCAGGGTGACCGTGGTGAACTGCTTCTGGCCGTTCCAGGTGCCGGTGATACGCAGCTGGTCACCGGGCTGGATCGGGCTGACCTTGAAGCCGAAGCTGCGCTTGTCCTGGTAGGAGCTGATCACCGGCTTGCACTCGGGCTTCTGGCTGATGGACACGCGGGTCTCCTCCAGCACCTGACCGTTGCGCACCACGACGGCGGTGGCCTCGGTCCAGGTGGGCTTGGAGCCGCTCCACCAGCCCTGCTCGTTCACCGCCACGGTGGTGGTCTGCTTCTGACCGTTCCAGGTGCCGTCGATCCGCAACTGGTCGCCGGCCTGGGCGTCAGCCACGGTGAAGCCGAAGCTGGTGCACTGCTGCTTCGGGGTGATCACCGGCGTCGGGAGGGCCGCCTTCTGGTCCTTGATGCCGAAGAGCACCGGGTCGTGGTCGCTGGAGGCATAGGGCGTCGGCGCGTAGAAGTCGGTGACGTTGTAGTTACGGCGCGAGTACTGCATCGCCACGGACTCGTCGCCGTTGATGTCCAGGTCGTCGGCACCGGTCACCAGGGCCAGGCCCTCGGCATTGGCGTAGGCATGGTCCAGGGACCCGAGCCGGCCGGCGAACTGGTAGCTGGTGGACTCGGGGTTGAACTGGCGCACCAGGTCGGTGAAGCCGGCGGCCTCGATGATCCGGGCCGGGGTCTCCTCGGTGTAGGCATTGAAGTCGCCCACCATGAAGACGGCCTCGTCGGGCCACATCTGCTCGGTCCAGGCGGTGACGGCCCTGGCCTGCTCCTCGCGAGAGGGATTGGACAGTCCCTGGCCGGTGCCGTCGTCGGCACCCGATCCCTTGCTCTTGAAGTGGTTGGCCACCATCACGAACTGCTGGCCGGTGGCCACCGACTCGAACTTCTGCGCCAGCGGCTGGCGGGCATTGGCGAAGGCCGGGTCCATCAGAATGACCGAGGCGTCGACGGGCTTGACCTCGGCGGGCTTGTAGATGAAGGCCAGCCGGATCACGTCCTCGCTGCCGGGCACCACGGTGGGGCTGGGCACGTAGGCATAGGTGCCGGCGCCGACCTTGGCGTTCAGCGCGTCCACCAGGTTCTTCAAGGTGGCGTCACGGTCGTGGCCGAAGGCGGCGGAGTTCTCGATCTCCATCAGGCCCACCACGTCGGCGTCCAGCATCTCCAGCGCGGCGACGATCTTGGCCTGCTGGCCACGGAAGGCCTGCTCGCTCCAGGCGCCGCGCACGGTGCAGCCGTTGGCGCCCACCGGGTTGCCGTCCTTGTCCTTGTAGGAGGCGCAGCCGGTCTCGTCCTTGCCGAGGTCGGTGAAGTAGTTGAGCACGTTCATGGCGCCCAGCTGCAGGTCACCGCCGACGGCCGGAGCCGCGGTGGGGCGGGTGTTCTCGGTGGCCAGCGGGTCCTGCTCGTCGGTGGCGCCGACGATCTGGCCGGTGGGCTGGAAGTTCCACTGGAAGCGGTAGTCCAGGATCACCGGCTGGGTGAAGCTGACCTGCGAGGCGGTGCGCATCGGCTCGTCCTGGCTCAGCCAGGGCATCGGCGACTGCTTGGCCGTGGCGTTCTGCATGTAGTTCCAGCTGGAGCCGTCGTCCAGGGTGATGTAGCGCTTGGCCTGCTCGGCCTCGTAGGCGGCCGCCTCCGTGTAGGGCACCCGGTCGGTGGCCTGCCACAGCGGCTTCTCGCCCACCGCCAGGCCGATCTGGCCGTAGGTGTTGAGGTCGTAGTTGTTGGTGATGGTCCAGGTGCCCTGGGGCAGCACCAGCATGCCCTCGTAGGGCTCCTTGTCGGCGTTGGTGACGGGCAGGCTCGCCAGCTCGGTGGGCTTCACCGCGGCGCAGTCGGTGGCCGGGGCCAGCTGCGGCTTGGTGATCTGGGTGAGGCCGTTGAACTCGGCAGGCACACCGGTGATGGTCCAGCACTCCCCCACCTTCGCGGTGGGCGCGGTGCCGGTGTAGACGAAGATGCCGTCCGAGGCGCTGCCGGCGGCCTTCGGGCTGCCGCCACTGCCGGGGGTCTGCACGTAGAAGCCGTTGAACCCGCCGGTGGGATAGGTGGCGGTCACCACGCCGGTGGTGGTCACGGTCTGGCCGGCCAGCGGGGTGGTGCTGCCGGTGCCCTGGATGTCGGCGATCGAGACCTGGCTGCCCGGGGTGGGCTCCGGCGCCGGGGTGGGCGTGGGCTCCGGGGTGGGCGTCGGGCTGGTGCTCGGGTCGGGGGTGGGAGTGGGGTCCACCGGGGCGGGAGTGGTGGCCCCGTTCTGCGGGCTGGGAGCGCCGGTGGCGAAGTCGGCGGAGTTGTCGTCGGTGTCCTGGAAGTCCTTGCGGCTCACCGAGGTGGTGTTGGAGGGCGCCGGTGCGGCCGCCTTCTCCACGCGGGTGGCGGTGCCGAAGCCCACGAGGTCCACGGTGGCGCCACTGGGGGCCTTCAGCTCGACGCTGCCGGCGGTGCCGCTCATGGCAGCGGTGCAGGTGGCGTCGGGGGTGGGCAGGGGCTGGCTGCCGCCGGTTCCCTTGGCCTGCTGCACCAGGTAGTAGCCGCCGGGCTGGATGCTGCCGGACAGGGTGCAGGTGTTGCCCAGGTTGCCCGAGGCCGAGTAGTAGAGCAGCTGGTGGCCGCTCAGGTCGACGGCCTGGCCGGTGGGGTTGTGGAGCTCGACGAAGTCGTGGGTGTAGGTGGCGCCGCTGTTGCCACCACCGCCGTAGACCTCGTTGACGACGAGGTGGTCGGCGGCCGCCGCCGCCGGCAGGGCGGCCAGGCCGGTGGCCATCACGCCGAGGCCGAGGGCCGCGGCAACGCACCGCCCGATGGGGGTGCGCTGGAATGCTGTGGACATGGGATCTCCGGGAGATAGAGGGGGCTGGTGGGTCCGTCTGCCAAGCTAGCCGGGCAGCCGCTTCCTGAGAACCCCCTGAACGGCAGCCCCACCCAACGTTCACCGTTTCGTCACACTGCCGGACCGCATCGCGAGGCTGCCCCATCCATGCCTGCACCACGACGCCTTGGCAATCCCGCTCGTCGCACTTCCCGTCCCCGCGAGACCATCGCCCCTTGAGGATCCACATCACGGCACAAAGGGCTGCATCACGGCACTTGGTCACGCATCGCCCCTGCAGGAACAGGGGCGATCCGGCACGAACGGCCGCGATCACAACATTGCGACGATCGGACGGGGTGCCTGTCGCTGCTCGCCCACAGCTCCCGGCCCCCGCCCCTAGCTGTACCAACCGGACAGGTTGATCGATGAACAACCTCTCGTTTTGACACAATCACTTGTAACATTGCGGAATGAACCCCTTGGATCGTCTGTTGTCGCAACTTCGTCAAGCGAACGAGGCCGCCCAGTCCGCCAAGGATGCGGCCCTGGTGGACAGTGGCCTCACGAAGGCCCAATACAACGCGCTGCTGTTGCTGGCCCGCGGCAACGGTTCGACCGCCTCTCAACTGGCCCAGGCGTGCGGAGTGAGCCAGCAGGCCATGAGCCAGACGGTCAACCGCCTTGTCGACGCATCATTCGTCACGGCCGAGCGCTCGCCTCATGGCGGCAGGGCCATGGTTCTGACGGTGACCGAGAGGGGTCGGTCGAGCCTGGCGCTGGCCGATGAACGAGTACAGGAACTCGACGACCATCTTCGACAGCAACTTGCACCCCTGGAGATGGGCACCTTCGCAGCAGCGTTGGACCGCCTTCGCATCGCATCGCTCGGGCGGCTCAAATAATGAGATCAATGTTTCATATCTAGAGACACCCTCTCCTAGCGTTGCGCCATGACGTCCCAGACACAGTCCTCGCAGACCAGCCACTACGCCCACGGCCACCAGCCCAGCGTCCTCGCCTCCCATGCCACCCGGACGGCGCAGAACAGCTGCGCCTACTTCCTCGACCGGATCGAGCCGGGCCAGAGGGTCCTCGACCTGGGCTGCGGGCCCGGGTCCATCACGCTGGACCTGGCCACCCTGGTCGGACCCGAAGGGCCCGTCGTGGGCGTCGACTTCTCCGAGGAGGCCATCGCCACAGCCCAGCAGGCAGCATCCGAACGAGGCGCCCAGAGCACCCGCTTCATGGTCGGCGACCTGTTCGCCCTTGACCTGGAACCGCGCTCGTTCGACATCGTCCACGCCCACCAGGTCCTGCAGCACCTGGCCCACCCGGTGGCGGCCCTGAAGGCAATGGCTGACTTCGTGAAGCCCGGCGGCATCATCGCTGTCCGTGATGCCGACTACGGGGCGATGGCCTGGTACCCGCTGATGGAGGGGATCGAGCACTGGCGCACCATCTACAGTGCATCCGCCCGCGCCTTGGGCGGCGAACCCTACGCCGGCCGCAGACTGCGCGCCTGGGCCCGTGCAGCTGGCCTGGACGTCGAGGTGACCCAGTCCTCGACATGGACCTACGCGACGCCCGAGGCCACGAGCTGGTGGGGCAACTCCCAGGCCGACCGCGTTCTGGCATCCTCCTTCGCCGACCGAGCCGCCGGACAGGGCCTCACGCCGGAACAGATCCGCTCGATCGCCGACCAGTGGAGGCAGTGGGGTCGGCACCCCGACGCCTGGTTCTTCCTGCCCCACGGCGAGATCATCGCCACCCCCACCCACGCCTGACCCGCACACCACATGGCACCGCAGTCGACAGACTGCGGTGCCATGCCCATGCAGAAGGGGGGCCGCCATGGCCCACAAGAACGCAGCCCTCACGCCCCGGCACCGTCTGAATGTCGCGCAGCTCGTCATTGATGAGGGCTGACCTGTCAGCGAGGTCGCCGCCCGATTTCAGGTGTCCTGGCCCCCTGTGAAGCGCTGGGCTGATCGCTACCGCGCCGGTGAACCACTGCAGGACAGCTCCTCGCGGCCGCACCGCAGCCCGAACCGGACCGACCCCAAGGTGGTCAAGCGCTGCGTCAGCCTGCGCCTGCGGCTCCGCGAAGGACCGCACCCAGGCTCGTGATCGCCCCGTCCACGGTCCACCGAATCCTCTTCGTCATGCCACCTCAACCGGCTGGCGCATCTCGATCGCGCCACCGCCGAACCCGTCCGCCGCTACGAACACGACCACCCCGGGGCCCTGGTCCGGGCTGTCGAGTGGTTCCGTCGCCGAGGAATGGTCGTCGAGCGGGTACTGTCCGACGACGGCCACGCCTACCGCTCACGCGTCTGGCGCCAGGTCTGTGATCAACTCGGGGTCACGGTGAAGAAGACCTGCACCTACCGTCCCCAGACCAACGGCAAGAGCGAGCGGTTCCACCTCACCCTGGCCGACGGCTGGGCCTACGCCCGCTGCTACGCCCGCTGCTACGCCTCCGAGACAGAGCGCCGCGACGCCCTGGAGGGCTGGCGGCACTACTACCACCAGCACCGGCCCCACACCGCCTGCGGCAATCAGCCGCCCTTCTCACGATTGATCAACGTCCCCGGGCAGTACGGCCAGGCCGCTCAGGAGTCGAAGCACTCGCTCGTCGATGTCGTCGCGCAGGAGATCCATGCGTTCATCTCCGGTGATGCCGCGCAGGGACGGCTCGTCGGTGTGCCAGGTCTCGACGGCGCCGCGCATGCCGTCGAGGGGCTCGACGGCCGCCTCGTCACCCAGGACCACGACGCGGTCGACCCGACGCAGGAGGTCTGGGTCGATGGGCTTGGGGAACTCCCCGTCGAAGGTGCCGCCGACGGCTTCGACGCTGGCGCGTGATTCTTCGTTGAGCCTGGTGCCGGGCTGGGTTCCGGCGGAGTGCACCTCGACGCTGTCACCGGCGTGCAGGCGGGCGAGGGCAGCGGCCATCTGGCTCTTGCCGCCGTTCTTGACGCAGACGAACAGCACGCTGGGCTTGGTCATGGACTGAATCCTCACTCGGGCAGGGAATCGAGGAAGCCGCGCAGCAGCGCGAGGCCTCCCGGGTGGATGGAGAAGTGCGCCCACCGGCCGCGCATCTCCCGGTCCACCAGTCCCGCTTCGACGAGCTTCTTGAGGTGGTGCGAGAGCGTGGGCTGGCTGACGCCGAACACCTCGGGCAGGTGACAGGCACACACACTGGAGCACTCGCTGGCCGCGATGTGCGCATAGATCCGCAGGCGCACCGGGTCGCCAAGCACCTTCGCCAGCGCGGCGAGCTGCTGTGCCGTCGCCTCCCCGAGCCCGCCAGCCGAGGGAGGGCAGCACTCGTTCGCCACATGGAGTTCGATCGGTGTGGTGGTTGCGGTCATGCATGTCACCCTATCCAACGTATTGACGGGCGTCGATGTGTTGCTAGGGTCAACGTATAGATGTTCATCGATTCGTTCTTGGAGGTTCCCGTGCCCAGCATTCGTGTCTTCGAGCCCGCCCTGTGCTGCAACACCGGGGTGTGTGGCGACGACGTCGACCAGGCGCTGGTCGACTTCACCGCCGACCTGAACGCCCTCAAGGACGCAGGCGCCGACATCGCCCGCACCAACTTGGGCACGGACCCGCAGGCCTTCACCGCGAACCCGCAGGCCGTCACCTTCGTGCAGACCGTCGGTTCCGAGGGGCTTCCGCTCACCCTCGTCGACGGCGTGACCGTGCTCACCGGTCGCTACCCGACCCGTGACGAGCTGCGGCGCTGGGCCGGTATGGGCACCCCCGTCCCGTCGACGGGCCACACACCCCTCCAGATGGCCGGTGACTCGGGCGACTGCTGCGGCGGCACGGGCTGCTGCTGACACACCGCGGACCGAACGGACTGGAGAACGCCATGCACTTCCTCGAGAACCCGCCCCGCCACCTGTTCTTCACCGGCAAGGGAGGCGTCGGCAAAACCAGCGTCGCCTGTGCCACGGCCGTCACCCTGGCCCGTGCTGGGAAGCGGGTCCTGCTGGTGAGCACCGACCCGGCGAGCAACATCGGCCAGGTGTTCTCCACCACCATCGGCAACACCATCACCCCGATCAGCCAGGTGCCGGGGCTGTCGGCCCTGGAGATCGACCCCGACCAGGCGGCCGAGGCCTACCGCGAGAAGATCATCGGGCCCGTGCGCGCCTTGCTGCCCGTCCAGGAGATCGAGACGATCACCGAGCAGCTGTCGGGCTCCTGCACCACCGAGATCGCCTCCTTCAACGAGTTCACCGGGCTGTTGGCCGACCCCGAGCAGACGGCGGGCTTCCACCACGTGGTCTTCGACACCGCACCCACCGGCCACACCATCCGCCTGCTCCAACTGCCCGGCGACTGGACCACCTTCCTCGACACCGGCAAGGGCGATGCCTCCTGCCTGGGCCCGATGAGCGGACTGGAGAAGAACCGCGCCACCTACCGCACCGCGGTGGACGCCCTCACGGATTCCGACACCACCCGGCTGGTGCTGGTAACCCGGGCCCAGGGTGCCGCCCTGCGGGAGGTGGCCCGTACCAGCGACGAACTCGCGGAACTCGGTATCCCGGCCAACCACCTCGTCGTCAACGCCGTGCTGTCCGAGGACAGGACGACGAGCGACCCCCTGCACGAGGCGATCCGGCAACGCGAGCAGACTGCGCTGCACGACCTGCCCCCGACACTGGCAGGACTCCACCTCGACCAGGTGCCGCTCAAGCCGGTGAACATGGTCGGACTGACCGCCCTGGAGGACCTGCTCGTCGCCGGTCCTGGAACTGCCACAGCCACCACGTCCACCACTGCGGAGACTGAACCGCCCCGGCATGTCCGGAGACTTGGTTTGGTGGCTCAGGCGGTGAGCTTGAGCCGATGGTA
>NZ_BAAAIX010000030.1:0-24428 GCF_039526385.1 Luteococcus peritonei
GATCACGCGGTGACCGCCCTGTCGTCCAGAGCCGCCACCACGGCTACACCACTATCGGGGACTCAACTGCCGGCACCGGGCGCTCCGCCTCCGGACATGCGAAAGGCCCCGGCTCCCTCAGGGGAGCCGGGGCCTTCGTCACAGTGTCCGAGAGAGGACTTGAACCTCCACGCCCTATATCGGGCACTAGCACCTCAAGCTAGCGCGTCTACCATTCCGCCACCCGGACAGGTGGTGCCACCGAACGCGTCGGCAACAGCAAGGAACTCTAGCATCCTCGGGGCGCCGACTGCACATCGGGATGGGGCTCTGCGCTTGGTGGGGCGTGGCATCATGGCCGCAGCCGGCAGAGGAGGGACATGGCCATCGAGGATCGCATCTCCTACATCGCCTCGCGCACCATCAGCATCGAGAGCGACCACGGTGTGGACTTCGAGGTGCAGACCGTGAAGCTGCCGTACACCGCCAGCCGCAACCAGGTGCGCAAGCTGCTCACCGAGGAGGCGGAGTACGGCCGCTGGGAACTGGTGCGCCTGCGCCGCTACCGCGACGGTTCCACCACCGCCTGGCTGCGCCGCAAGGTGATCAAGGTGCGCTCCACGCTGCGTACCGCCTGACGCACGCGCCTCGGCGGCCGTGGCCGACGAGTGGCCTCCAATCGGGGCGATCCGCCGGGTCAGCGCGCCCGCAGGTGGTTCTGCCCGCCGGTGACGTCGTCCAGCGCCGCCACGATGGGTTCGGGCAGCTCCAGCTCCTCGGTGGCCAGCAGCGGCTCCAACTGCTCCAGGGTCCGAGCGCCCAGCAGGGGAGCGGTGACCACGGGCGCATCGCGCAGCCAGAGCAGGGCCACCTGCTCCGGACTCATGTCCAGGCCCTCGGCGGCGCGGCAGACGGCGTCGACGATGGCCCGTGACTTGGCCTCCAGGTAGGGCTCGACGAACCAGCTGAAGTGTTCGCTGGCGCCGCGCGAACCGCGCGGAATGCCGCGTCGATACTTGCCGGTGAGCACGCCACGGCCCAGCGGTGACCAGGGGAAAAGCCCCATCCCGTGGGCCCGCAGCGCCGGCAGCACCTCGATCTCGGCCCGCCGCGCCAGCAGCGAGTACTCCACCTGTCCGCTGACCAGGCGCGCCCGGCCGGGGACGGCCTGCTGCCAGGTGGCGGCACGGGCGGTCTGCCAGCCGATGTAGTTGCTGATGCCCACATAGCGCGTCATGCCGGAGCTCACGGCCTGGTCCATCGCCGCCAGGGTCTCCTCCAGCGGCGCCTCACCCCAGGCGTGCACCTGCCACAGGTCGACGTGGTCGGTGTGCAGCCGGCGCAGCGAGACAGCCAGGTCGTCCAGCATGGCGCGCCGCGAGGTGTCCACCCGCCGCCGTCCCTGGTGCATCCCGAAGCCGCCCTTGGTGGCGATCACCAGGTCGCTGCGTCGCAGGTCGGTGTGGATCAGCTTGCCGATGATCTTCTCGGCCACGCCCTGTCCGTAGGCCGGGGCGGTGTCCACCAGGCTGCCGCCCGCCTCGACGAAGCCGCGCAGCATCTGCCGGGCCTCGCTGATCGGGGTGTCCGCACCCCAGGTCATGGTGCCCAGCCCCAGCCGGGACACCTCCAGCCCGCTCTCGCCCACGCGTCGGGTCTGCATGCTCATGCCGTCCACCTCACCCCGCGACCCTATCCACCCGCTGGTCTTGGCCGCTCGCACTAGGCTCCTGGCATGACCACCCTCCTGCTGGTGCGCCACGGACGCAGCACCTCCAATGCGGCCGGCACGCTGGCCGGACGAGCCCCCGGCGTGCTGCTGGACGAGACCGGCCGCTCCCAGGCCATGACCGTGGGGGAGCGGCTGAGGGGTGCCCGCGTCGACGCGCTGGTCGCCTCCCCGATCACCCGCTGCCAGGAGACCGCCCAGCTGCTGGCCGACAGTGCCGCGCTGGGCCTGGAGCTGCGCACCGACGAGCACTTCACTGAGTGCGACTACGGCGAGTGGACCGGCCGGGGGCTGGCGGAGCTGGCTACCGAACCGCTGTGGGCCACCGTGCAGGCCACGCCCTCGCAGGTGCGCTTCCCGGGTGGGGAGTCGATGCAGGAGATGGCCGACCGGATGGTTGCCGGGGTGCAGGCCGTGAACCGTGAGCTGGAGGCCTCCTCGGCTGAGGGCGCCGAGCCGGTCTGGGTGCTGGTCAGCCATGGTGACCCGATCAAGGCGGTGCTCTCCCACGCCCTGGGCCAGCGGCTGGACGACTTCCAGCGGATCGTGGTGGACCCTGCCAGCGTGAGCATCGTGCGCTATCCGGCGGCCAGCGAGGGGGCGCACCGGGCGCCGTTGGTGGTGGCCATGAACACCACCGCCGGGCAGCTGCGCGACCGGCTCGGTGGTGCTGCCGGTCCCCAGGTCGGCGGCGGGCTGGGCAGCCAGCAGGATGCGTAAGGTGGAGCCATGCCGCGCATCAACCATCGCTTCGTCTTCCCGGACCGCTTCGTCGCCGGCACCGTCGGCCAGCCCGGCCAGCGCACCTTCTTCCTGCAGGCCAGGCAGGGCAACCGTCTGGTGAGCGTGGTCTGCGAGAAGCAGCAGGTGGAGGTGCTCGCCGACCACCTGGAGCGCATCCTCGACGAGCTCGCCAAGCTCTCCGAGGGCACGGTGGCCATTCCCCAGCAGCACGTCACCGCCCGCGACCTGGACCCGCTGGACGCCCCCCTGGAGGAGGAGTTCCGAGTGGGCACCATGACGATCGCCTGGGACGGCGCCACCGACGGCGTGCAGATCGAGCTGTTCAGCGTCGAGGAGACCGAGGACCTCGACGAGGCCGATCCCGACGAGGTGCTGGCCCAGCTGGAGGACGTCGCGGCCTCCGCCGAGACCCTGGCGGTGACGCTGCGGCCGGAGCAGGCGCGCGACTTCATCGCCCGCGCCCGTGCCCTGGTGCACGCCGGACGTCCCGCCTGCCCCTTCTGCGCGCAGCCGATCAACCCCGAGGGCCACGTCTGCCCGCGGGCCAACGGCTACCGCCGACCACTCTTCCTGTGAGCCCCAGGTGACCGGTCACGACGCCAGCCCGGCCGAGGCAGTAGCGGAGCCCGTGGGCGGCCTGCACCTGGTGGGGCGTCTGGTGGAGGCCTCCAATGCCACCTTCCTGGGCGAGCTCGACGGGCACCGCGTGGTCTACAAGCCCACCGCCGGTGAGGCCCCGCTGTGGGACTTCCCGGAGCGCACCCTCGGCCGCCGCGAGGTGGCGGCCCATGCCCTGTCCGATGCAGCCGGCTTCGACGTGGTCCCGCCCACCCGGTGGCTGGAGCAGGCGCCACTGGGGCCCGGTTCGTTGCAGCGCTGGATCGATGCCGAGGGCGACGAGCTGGCCGATCTGGTGGCCCTCGACGAGGTGCCCGAGGGCTGGTTCGGGATCGTGATGGGCGTCGACGAGCACGACCACGAGGTGGCCCTGGTGCACGCCGACCACCCGGGGCTGCGTCGGCTGGCCCTGTTCGACGTGGTGGCCAACAATGCCGACCGCAAGGCCGGCCACGTGATCCGCCGCGGCGAGCAGGTCTTCGGGGTCGACCACGGGGTCTGCTTCCATACCGAGCCCAAGCTGCGCACCATCCTGTGGGGCTGGTCCGGCGAGGAGCTCACCGGCCAGGAGCGCGACCTGCTGCACCGCACCCTGGAGGTGGCCGAGGAGGCGCTCTCGCCCTGGCTGGCCGACGAGGAGGTGGCCGCCACCCTGGAACGTGCTGCCCAGCTGCTGGCAGAGGGCCGCCTGCCTGAACCCGGGGACGCCTGGCCGGTCATCCCCTGGCCGCCCATCTGAGCGTCCACCGCCACCGGACCGTGCCGGGGGCGTCATGGCGCCACGCTAGGTTTGGTGCCATGAAGGCATGGTCCGCACCCCAGATCCCCTCCCTCCGGCTCGACACCCCCGAGGCACCGCCGCGCCTGCTGGTGCACGACACCGCTCGTGGCGAACTGGTGCCGGTGGGCCCCGAGCAGGGAACCGCCCGGATGTACGTCTGCGGCATCACCCCCTATGACGCCACCCACCTGGGCCATGCCAACACCTATGTCACCTTCGACCTGCTGAACCGCGCCTGGCGGGATCTGGGCCTCGAGGTGGTCTATGCGCAGAACGTGACCGATGTCGACGACCCGCTGCTGGAGCGCGCCGAGGCCACCGGCCAGGACTGGACCGAGCTGGCCGAGGACCAGACCCAGCTCTTCCGCACCGACATGGAGGCGCTGCGCGTGGTCCCGCCGCAGCACTACATCGGTGCCGTGGAGTGCGTGCAGTGCGTGGTGGCCCTGGTGGAGTCCATGAAGGACTCCGGCACCATCTACCAGGTCGACGACCCCGAGCACCCGGACTGGTACTTCCAGTGCGAGGCAGCCCCCGGCTTCGGTGGCGTCTCCAACCTCTCCGAGGACGAGATGACCCGGCGCTTCGTCGAGATGGGCGGCGACCCGGAGCGCCCCGGCAAGCGGCACCCGCTGGACTGCCTGGTCTGGCGGATGGCCCGCGAGGGGGAGCCGAGCTGGGAGTCGAGCCTGGGAGGCGGACGTCCCGGCTGGCACATCGAGTGCACCTCCATCGCGCTGAAGTACCTCGGAGCGGCCTTCGACGTGCAGGGCGGCGGCTCCGACCTGGCCTTCCCGCACCACGAGATGTGCGCGGCCGAGGGCGTGGTGGCCTCCGGCGAGGCCTTCGCGGAAGCCTTCGTGCACTCGGGCATGGTGGCGCTGGACGGCGAGAAGATGAGCAAGTCCAAGGGCAACCTGGAGCTGGTGAGCCGGCTGCGCGCCCAGGGCCACGACCCGATGGCCATCCGGCTGGCCCTGCTGGCCCACCACTACCGCGAGAACTGGGAGTGGCGGGCCACCGAGATCGAGAAGGCCGAGCAGCGGCTCGCCCAGTGGCGCGCTGCGGTCGCCCTCGACGCCGGCCTGTCCGCCACCGACAGCATCGCCCAGGCCCGCACCGCCATCCGCACCGACCTGGACGCGCCCGGTGCCCTGGCTGCGATCGACGCCTGGGCGCAGGCCAGCCTGACGATCGGCGGGGACGACACCGAGGCCGCCGGCCAGGTTCGCGGCTTCGTCGACGCGGTGCTCGGCGTCCAGCTCTGAGGCCGCCCGTCGCGCGGCGTCCAGCGCCGGCGACCGGTTCGGTGCCGGGCGGGGCGGCCACTAGGCTGGGCGCGTGAGCAAGTCATTCGAGGACCTCTTCGCCCAGCTGACCGAGACCGCCCGGACCCGCCCCGAGGGCTCCGGCACGGTGAAGCGCCTGGATGCGGGCGTGCACGAGATCGGCAAGAAGATCGTCGAGGAGGCGGCCGAGGTCTGGATGGCCTCCGAGTTCCAGTCCCTGGACGAGGCGGCCGAGGAGATGAGCCAGCTCATCTACCACGTGCAGGTGATGATGATCGCCAAGGGCATCAGCCTCGAGGACGTCTACCGCCACCTGTGACCGGCCGGAGGCCCGGTCCCGGAACCGGCTGCCCCGGAACTGCTTGACCCAACCGCTGGACCCCCGAACCGCTGTAACCACGCAAGGAGAGTGCGCCATGGCGCAGGACGAGATGTTGCGGATCGCGGTGCCCAACAAGGGCGCCCTGTCGGAGGCCGCCGCGCAGATGCTGCGCGAGGCCGGCTACCGGCAGCGACATGACAGCAAGGAACTGGTGCTGGTCGACGACGAGAACCACGTCGAGTTCTACTACCTGCGCCCCCGCGACATCGCGGTCTATGTGGGGGAGGGCACCCTGGACGTCGGCATCACCGGGCGCGACATGCTGCTCGACTCCGGCGCCACCGCCGACGAGATC
The DNA here is from genome assembly GCF_039526385.1 of Luteococcus peritonei. Lineage (NCBI taxonomy): Bacteria > Bacillati > Actinomycetota > Actinomycetes > Propionibacteriales > Propionibacteriaceae > Luteococcus > Luteococcus peritonei. Next base: position 5,818 of record NZ_BAAAIX010000030.1, read on the forward strand.
ATGGCGCTCGGTTTCGGCCGCTCGCGTTTCCGCTTCGCCGCGGCAGGCGCCTCGGGCTGGAGCGTCAAGGACCTCGACGGCCTGCGGATCGCCACCTCCTACCCGGGCCTGCTGCACGCCTACCTCGCCGACCAGGGGGTCCAGGCCCGGCTGATCAAACTGGACGGTGCGGTCGAGTCCGCCATCCGGCTGGGTGTCGCCGACGCGATCGCCGACGTGGTTGAGACCGGCACCACGCTGAAGAAGGCCGGCCTGGAGCTCTTCGGCGAGGTGATCTGCCACAGCGAGGGCATCCTGATCCAGCGTCGCGGCGAGGTCGATGCCGAGGCCCTGGAACTGCTGAAGCGTCGCCTGTCGGGCGTCCTGGTGGCCCGCAACTACGTGATGGTCGACTACGACGTGCGCGCCGACGCCCTGGAGCGTGCCGTGGCGATCACCCCCGGGCTGGAGGGCCCCACCGTCTCCGACCTGCACAAGGAGGGCTGGCACGCGGTGCGCGCCATGGTGCCCCGCAAGGACGCCCAGAAGATGATGGACGAGCTGTGGTCCGTCGGCGCCCGCGCCATCCTGCTCACCGACATCGCGGCCTGCCGGCTGTGACAGGGCTGCCTCGGGTCCCGGAGCGCTCCGAGTACCGCTCCCGGCCGGCCATGGCGATGGCCACCGGCCTGGCCCTGGTGCTGCTCGGTTTCACCGCGGCCGGCTGGATCGGGCTGGGCGCGGCGATCCGGGCCCAGTTCACCTGGCCGCAGATCGCCACCCTGCTGCTGATCCTGGCCATCCTGGTGGGCGGCATGTTCGCCATCGCCTTCTCCAGCATCGTGGCCGACCGCGAGGGCGTGCGGGTGCGCAATGTCGTCTTCCGCCACCGCTACCGCTGGGACCAGGTGCTCAACGTGCAGCTCGGCGACGGCGATGCCTGGGCCTACCTGGTGCTCGGCCCCGACGAGGACCACCCGGAGCCACGCCATCAGATGGCGATGGGCATCCAGCGCTCGGACCGCGCCGCCGAGCAGCAGGTGGCCGACCTGCGCCAGGTGATCGCGGTGCGACGCGCCGAACTGGGCCTGGCCGATCCCACCGCAGCGCCCCGGGGGACCGAGGCGCCCGGCATGGGATGATGGGGCCATGCCTGAGCTTCCCTCCATGCCCGTCCTGGCGCTGATCGCCACCCTCGTCCTCTGCCTGCTCGTCCTGGTCTGGACCTATGCCCGCTGGTCGATGGGGCAGGGCGCCCGTGTCCTGCTGCGGGGCCTCGGCACCGTGCTGGCCCTGGCCGGGCTCTACCTCAGCGGTCTGGCCGAGCTCGCCGGCAACGGCATCCGCTCCATCGTCGACTGGGCCCGGGCCACCCCGCTCAGCACCACCATGACCGTCGGTTTCGCCCTGCTCGGCGCCGGCCTGCTCTTCTTCCTGATCGGTTCCTTCCTCAGGACCCGGACCCGCGAGCAGGCCCGCGAGACCCGTGCGGTGCGCACCGGGAAGGGCTCCTCCGCGGTGACCGCCCGCCCGACGACGCAGCAGGCCGCGCCGGTCTCCCGCGGCGCCAAGCCCGCCGACGACGGCCTGAGCGACGAGGACCGCGAGATCGCGGCCCTGCTGGACCAGCGCGGGATCAAGTGAGCCCGCACGACCTGCCGGCCGGCGCCGCGCTGTTGGCGCACGGCCAGCGGCTGGCGCAGCCCAGCGCCGCCTTCGCGGGCGACCACGGCGACCCCGATCCGACGGTCCGCGCGGCGATCGCCGCCGCGCAGGACCAGGTGGGCTACCTGCGGGCGCTGGCCGCGCTGTGCACCTCGCGGCTGCTGATGCCGATCGTCGCGCACGGCGACGAGTCGATGGACGGCCCCGATCCCAACCGCCACGCCGAGATGGCTGCGGTGAAGCTGGCCGGGCCCGACGGAAGCCAGGCCCTGCTCGCCTTCACCGGCATCGACTCGCTGCAGGCCTGGCAGCGCCAGGCCCGCCCGGTGCCGTGCACGCTGGACGACCTGGCGGCCACCGTGGCCGAGTCCGGTGCCAGCCACCTGCTGCTGGACGTCGCCGGCCCGGTGCCCTACGAGCTCGGCCCGGAGCTCGTTGCCGAGCTGGCCCAGGGCCATCGCCTGGTGGAGGTGGCACCGGGGGAGTTCGGCTGGATGTACCTGGCCGAGCAGGGGCAGGACGACCAGCAGCGCTGATTTCGTCGACGGCGTCGCGTCGGGTAGAGTCACCAAGGACCAGTCGCTCGAGGTCATCCGTGACATCGACGAGGACTGCACAAGTGGAGGCCTGACCTCCCACCTGACCGGGTCACCTGGCAGGTCGGTACCCGCCGTCGGCGGCATCCTCACCGGATGCGCGGCCGTGGCGTCGTCAGGCTTCCGCACGTGCGGAGGCCTTTTTTCGTCCCCGGAGTGGTTCCCGAGGACGGTAGGCGGCTGGACGGACATTTTTCACACCTTGGAGGACACATCAGCAACGAACCTCGCATCAATGAGCGGATCCGGGTCCCGGAGGTCCGCCTGGTCGGCCCTGCCGGCGAGCAGGTGGGCATCGTCAAGGTCGACCAGGCCCTGCAGCTCGCCCGTGAGGCGGACCTGGACCTGGTCGAGGTCGCGCCCATGGCGCGTCCCCCGGTGGCCAAGCTCATGGACTACGGCAAGTTCAAGTACGAGAACGCCCAGAAGGCTCGTGAGTCGCGTCGCAACCAGACGAACACCGTCATCAAGGAGATGAAGCTTCGTCCCAAGATCGACGAGCACGACTACGAGACCAAGAAGGGTCACGTCGTCCGCTTCCTGAAGGCCGGCGACAAGGTCAAGATCACCATCATGTTCCGCGGCCGTGAGCAGTCGCGCCCGGAGCTCGGCGTCAACCTGCTCAAGCGGCTGGCCGACGACGTGGTCGAGTTCGGCTTCGTCGAGTCCGCCCCCAAGCAGGACGGCCGCAACATGCTGATGGTGCTCGGCCCCACCAAGAAGAAGACCGAGGCCCGCGTCGACGAGAAGGTCGAGCGCGACCGTCGCATGGCGGAGCGCGCCGCGGCCCATGAGGCGGAGCGCCAGGCCGAGGCCGAGCTGCGCGCCTCGCACGTGCCCGCAGCCACCAAGAAGAAGCGGGGCCCGGCCGACAACATGGATCCCGACATCGATCTGTGAGTCACTGACCACCGGTGCTGGATCGAGCATCCAGGCCCACCCGAGCCGGGAGACCGGTTCACCCGCCGCAGCAGGCTGCGACGGGCCACCTGAAGAAGATGAAATGGAGCGGCAACCATGCCGAAGATGAAGACGCACTCCGGTGCCAAGAAGCGCGTGAAGGTCACGGGCAGCGGCAAGCTCTCGCACCGTCAGGCCGGCAAGCGCCACCTGAACGAGCACAAGGCCACCACCCGCACCCGTCGTCTGAGCACCGACAAGATGCTCGAGGGCGCGGACGCCAAGAAGATGCGCAAGCTTCTGGGCAAGATGAAGGGCCGCTGATCCACCCGCTGGCCCCGGCCAGTACCCCCGGAGTGCATCGGCCCCGAGCCTGCCAGAGCTCGGACGAGCATCCCGGACCACTTCGCCGCAAGAACTTGCGGCACCACGCACTTCGGTCCCAGGGCACACCCTGACCAGGACCGGCACAACCACAAGGAGTAAGACATGGCACGCGTCAAGCGTTCTGTGAATGCGCACAAGAAGCGCCGCGAGATCCTCGAGCAGGCCTCGGGCTACCGCGGCCAGCGCTCGCGTCTGTACCGCAAGGCCAAGGAGCAGGTCCTCCACTCGATGACCTACTCCTACAACGATCGCCGCAAGAAGAAGGGCGACTTCCGTCAGCTGTGGATCCAGCGCATCAACGCTGCCTGCCGCGCCGAGGGCATGACCTACAACCGCTTCATCAACGGCCTGAAGAATGCCGGCATCGAGGTGGACCGCAAGATCCTGGCCGAGCTGGCCGTCAGCGATTCCGCTGCCTTCGCCAAGCTGGTCCAGGTGGCCAAGGACAACCAGTCCCAGGCCGCTGCCTGAGCCTCGTCACCAGCCCTGCCACCACTTCGCGGTGGGCTAGGGTTTCGGCATGACCTACGACGAGCCGAGCGCACTGCCCCTGATCTCCCGGGGGCAGCAGCGCTCGGCTCGTCGACTGTTGTCGCGCCGTGAGCGTGACGAGAGCGGCCTCTTCCTGGCCGAGGGTGCCCAGGCCGTCCGGGAGGCGCTGCGCCGGCCCGAGCTGGTGGAGGCCGTCATCGTCGACGACGCCGAGGCCCATGCTGAGCTGCTGGCCATGGCCGATGAGCAGATCTGCTGGCGTGCCCACCCCGACGACATGGCCCAGCTGAGCGACACCGTGACCCCGCAGGGCGTGGTGGCCATCTGCCGCCAGGAGCTCTCGGGGCTTGACGACCTGGTCTCCCCGAAGCTCGTCGTGGTCTGCGCCCAGGTGCGTGATCCCGGCAATGCCGGCACCGTGATCCGCTGCGCCGACGCCTTCGGCGCGGATGCGGTGGTCTTCACCAAGGGTTCGGTGGAGGTCTTCAACCCCAAGACCGTGCGCAGCACCGTCGGCAGCCTGTTCCACCTGCCGATCGTGGTCGGCGTCGAGATCGCCGACGCGGTGGCCTGGCTGCGCCAGCAGGGGCTGCAGGTGCTGGCCGCCGACGGGGGAGGAGCCCACCTCGACGAACTCGGCGAGGACCTCGCCCGCCCCACCGCCTGGGTGATGGGCAACGAGGCCTGGGGCCTGCCCGAGCGCGAGCGCTCGCTGGCCGACAAGGTGGTGGGCGTCCCGATGTGGGGCCAGGCCGAGAGCCTCAACCTGTCCACTGCCGCGGCGGTCTGCCTCTACGCCACCGCCAGCGCCCAACGACGCAGCGCCGGCTGACCATGTCCGGGACGGGCGAGCTCGGCATCCTGGTGCTCCTGCTGCTGTGCGCGGGAGCCTTCGTCTTCATCGCCGTGGTCGCGGCAGTGCTCTGGTTCGCCTGGTACCGGGTACGACGCTCCGGTCTGGGGCAGCGACGAGCGCTGGTGCTCCGCTCAGCCACCCTCTCCGCCCGCCGCAGCTCGACCGAGTCCGGTGAGCCGGTGCACCATGCCACCTTCACCTTCCCCGACGCGCCCCCGTTGGAGCTGCGGGTTCCCGCGGACGTGGCGGAGCTGCCGCTGGGCAGGGTGGGCATGCTGTCCAGCGCCGGTGCCCATTTCGAATCCTTCGCCGAGATCGTGCCACCTGCCCCACCAGGGGATCGCACGCCGTAGTCTTCGTCCATGGATCCCACGGACCCCTTCGGCAACGATCCCTCGGGCCTTGACCCCACCGGTGGTGGCTTCTTCTCGGACTTCCCCGACCTGTTCACCGGCTTTGGTGCCCTGGGGACGGTCATGGCGCTGTTCTTCGTGGTCGTCTTCGCCCTCGTGGTGGGCAACCTGCTGTGGCGCGGCGGGCGCTATGTCGCCGCCAGGCCGCAGAGCGCGCCGGCCGTCTGCGTCGCCAGGCGGATGGAGGTGAGGGGTTCGGCAGGCACCGGCGACCTCACGAGCTCCAGCACCACCTGGTACCACGCCACCTTCGAGTTCGCCGACGGCAGCCGTCCGGAGCTGGACCTGTCGGGTCGCGCCTACGGCCTGCTGGCGGAGGGGGACCGCGGGCTGCTGACCTGGCGCGACACCGTCTTCAAGGGCCTGGAGCGCGACCTTCCGGCGCTGGGCGGGCCGGTCGGCTGATCGGCGCCCGGGACCCTGGCCGGCCGCCGTGGCGCACTGCGATAGGCTCGGGCCATGCTGTGGCGTCGATTTCTGAGCCCCCGGCCGGGTAGCGGTCGTGGGGAGGCTCGTCGGCGTCGCAACGCCAGCTGAACCGTGATCGTCGGCCGGGGGAATCCCGTCAGGACGTCCAATCCGCGGCGCCGGTGCGCTGCTTGACCGACACAGAAGAGGATCCCATGTCCGGGCCCAATACGAACTACGACCCCGTCCAGGTCACGCCGCTGCAGGCGGAGCAGGTGGAACTGATGGTGGCCGAGGCGCTGGCCGCCATCGAGGCCGCCGCCACCACCGCCGAGCTGAAGCAGGCGCGCATCGACCACGCCGGCGACCGCTCGCCGATCGCCCTGGCCAACCGCGAGATCGGCGCCCTGCCGCCGCAGGCCCGCAAGGAAGCCGGCGCCCGCGTCGGCAAGGCCCGCGGCACCATCAACCAGGCCGTCGCCGCGCGCCAGGAGGTGCTGGCCGCCGCCGAGCTGGAGGCCGCCCTGGCCGCCGAGACCGTGGACGTGACGCTCCCGGTGCGGCTGCACCCCACCGGTGCCCTGCACCCGGTCACCGCCCTGATGGACACGATGGCCGACGTCTTCGTGGCGATGGGCTGGGAGGTGGTCGAGGGACCCGAGGCCGAGGCCGAGTGGTACAACTTCGACGCCCTCAACCTGCACCCCGACCACCCGGCGCGCGCCCTGCAGGACACGCTGTGGATCGACCCGGTCAGCGACGGCGCCCTGCTGCGCACCGCCACCAGCCCAGTGCAGATCCGCACCCTGCTGGAACGTGACCTGCCGGTCTACGTGGTCAGCCCCGGCAAGGTCTTCCGCGCCGACGAGTACGACGCCACCCACCTGCCCGTCTTCCACCAGATCGAGGGCCTGTGCGTGGACAAGGGCATCTCGATGGCCCACCTGAAGGGCACCCTGGACCACTTCGCCAAGGCGATGTTCGGCGACGACATCCGCACCCGGATGCGTCCCCACTACTTCCCCTTCACCGAGCCCAGCGCCGAGGTGGACGTGGAGTGCTTCGTCTGCCGTGGCGAAAGCGTCGGCAACCCGGACCGTCCCTGCCGCACCTGCCGCAGCGAGGGCTGGATCGAGTGGGGCGGCTGCGGCGTCGTGAACCCGCGGGTGCTGGCCGCCTGTGGCATCGACACCGAGGTCTACTCCGGCTTCGCCTTCGGCATGGGCGTCGACCGCACCGTGATGACCCGCAACTCCGCCCCCGACCTGCGTGACTTCGTCGAGGGTGACATCCGTTTCAGCCGTTCCCTGCTGGGAGGAGCACGATGAAGGCCCCCATCTCCTGGCTGCGCAGCCTGGTCGAGCTGCCCGACGAGGCCACCACCGGTGCCATCGCCGCGGCGCTGACCCGCGCCGGCCTGAACGTCGAGCGCATCGAGACCGTGGGTGGCGACGTCTCCGGACCCGTCGTGGTGGGCCGCGTGCTCAGCCTGGTCCCCGAGCCGCAGAAGAACGGCAAGACCATCCGCTGGTGCCGCGTCGACGTCGGCCCCGAGCACAACGAGCCGGCCACCACCGCGGAGGACGGCACCGAGCTGCCGGCCGGCCGCGGCATCGTCTGCGGTGCCAGCAACTTCGCCGAGGGGGACCTGGTGGTCGTCTCGCTGCCCGGCGCCGTGCTGCCGGGTGGCTTCGCCATCGCCGCCCGCAAGACCTACGGCCATGTCTCCGACGGCATGATCTGCGCCGCCGACGAGCTCGGCCTGGGCGAGGACCACTCCGGCATCATCGTGCTGCCCGAGCAGGTGGACGGCACCCCCGTGGTCCCCGGCATGGACGCCATGGCGCTGATGGGCGCCGGCGACGAGGTGCTCGAGGTGGACGTCACCCCGGACATCGGCTACTGCATGAGCCTGCGCGGCCTGGCCCGCGAGACCGCCCAGGCCTTCGGGGTGCGCTTCGCCGACCCTTACGGCGAGCCGGTCGGCGAGCCCACGCAGGACGGCCACCCGGTGCGCCTGGAGAGCCCGCGCTGCTCCAGCTTCGTGGCCCTCACCATCACCGGCATCGACCCGGCGGCCCCGAGCCCGCAGTGGATGTCCCAGCGCCTGGAGCGCGCCGGGATGCGCTCCATCTCGCTGCCGGTGGACGTCACCAACTACGTGATGCTCGAGTCAGGCCAGCCGCTGCACGCCTACGACGCCGACGCGCTCCGTGGCCCCATCGTGGTCCGTCAGGCGCGCGAGGGCGAGAAGCTGCTCACGCTCGACGACCAGGTGCGCACCCTGGACGTCGACGACCTGCTGATCACCGACGACTCGGGCCCGATCGGCCTGGCCGGCGTGATGGGTGGCCAGACCACCGAGGTGGGTCCCGAGACCCGCAACATCGTGCTGGAGGCGGCGCACTTCGACCCGATGGGCACCGCCCGTACCTACCGTCGCCACAAGCTGCCCAGCGAGGCCTCCCGACGCTTCGAGCGCGGCGTGGACCCGGCGCTGCCCTGGGCGGCCGCCCGTACCGCGGCCCGCCTGATGGCAGAGCTGGGTGGTGGCACGGTGCAGGAGCAGGCCACGGTGGCCGGTGGGGTGCCCGAGATGCCGCAGCAGCACATCGCGGCGGACCTGCCGGCCCGCATCCTGGGCGCCGAGGTCAGCCGCGAGCAGGTGATCGACGTGCTCACCGCCTCCGGCGCGAAGGTGACCGCGATGGGCGACTCGCTCACCCTGGTCCCACCCACCTGGCGTCCCGACCTGGTCGACCCCTACGACTGGGTGGAGGAGGTGGGCCGCAAGATCGGCTTCGACCAGATCGCCTCCGTGGTCCCCACCGCCCCGGTCGGTCGCGGGCTGAGCGCCGGCCAGCAGGGACGTCGCGCCGTGCTGCGCGCCGTCGCCGACCTGGGCTTCGTCGAGCTGATCAGCCTCCCCTTCGTCAGCCAGGAGGAGGTGGCCCGGATGGTCCCGGATGCCGCCGACCCGCGCCGACGCCTGGTGCGCCTGGCCAACCCGCTGGACGACACCCACGGCCACCTGCGCCCCAGCCTGCTGCCCGGCCTGTTCCAGGCCGTGGCCCGCAACACCTCGCGCAGCAATGACGACCTGGCCCTGTTCGAGTGCGGCACGGTCTTCGGCGCCGGCGAGGCGCGTCCCGCCCCGCGCCCCAGCGTGCTGCAGCGTCCCAGCGAGGACGAGCTGGCCGGCCTGCAGGCCGCGCTGCCGGAGCAGGCCCGTGTCCTGGCCGGCATCGTCACCGGCAACTGGCTGCCCGCCGGCTGGCAGGGCCCCGCGGTCAAGGCCGACTGGACCCACGTCGTGGCGCTGGCCGAGGCCGCCGCCGCGGCCATCGGCGTCCAGCTCACCCGTCGACCGGCCCAGGTGATGCCCTGGCATCCCGGCCGTTGCGCCGAGCTGCTGGTGGGGGAGCTGTCGATCGGATGTGCCGGCGAGCTGCACCCCAGCGTGGTCAAGGACTTCGGCCTGCCGCCGCGCGCCTGCGCCGTCGAGTTCGACCTGGACCGGCTGCTCTCGGTGCTCCCGGGCGCCGGCTCGATCAGCCCGCTGTCCAGCTTCCCGCTGGCCAAGGAGGACGTGGCACTGGTGGTCGACGAGCAGGTGGCCTCCGCTGAGCTGCGCCAGGCCCTGGTGGAGGGTGCCGGTGAGCTGCTGGAGAGCTGCGAGCTGTTCGACATCTACCGCGGTCCGCAGGTGGGCGAGGGCAAGAAGTCGCTGGCCTTCGCGCTGCACTTCCGTCATCCCGATCGCACCCTGACCGACGGCGAGGCGGCGCAGGCGCGTGATGCCGCCGTCGCCCTGGCCGCCGAGCGACACCAGGCCGTGCAGCGGGCCTGAGATGGCACTGGAACGCGACCAGGTCGTCGAGGCTGCCGTTGGCATCCTCGACGCCTGGGGGCTGGCCGACCTGTCCATGCGACGCCTGGCCGAGGCCCTCGGGGTGAAGGCGGGCGCGCTCTACTGGCACGTCGCCAACAAGCAGACCCTGCTGGCCCTGGTCGCCGACCGGATCCTCGCTGAGGTGGGTGCGCCCGAGACGACGGGCGGTCCGGCCGAGCAGCTGGAGCGCTGGGCCACCCGGCTGCGACAGGTGCTGCTGGCCCATCGGGATGCCGCCGAACTGGTGGCGAGTGCCCTGGCCAGCGGCCTGTGCGACGAGGACCCGGTGCGACTCCCCCAGCAGGCACTGCTGCGCCATGGCGCCGAGCCGCAGGACGCGCGGCGCGGCGGACGCGCCCTGCTGCACCTGGTGCTGGGCCACGTGGTGGAGGAGCAGAATGCCGCCACCCTGCACCGGCTCGGCCTGCGTCCCGGCCTGACGGAGGGCGACGACGAGGACTTCGCCTTCGCCGTGGCGGCGCTGGTGGACGGGCTGACCCGGACAGTCAAGGAATAGTTATTCCATCTGTGGCATAGTTATGCCCATGACGTTCCATGTGGCAGTGGCCGGGTGCACCGGCTATGCCGGCGGAGAGGTCCTGCGCCTCCTGCTCGGCCATCCCGAGGTGACCATCGGCAACCTGACCGCCGGCAGCAGTGCTGGCAGTCGTCTGGGGGAGCACCAGCCCCACCTGGTGCCGCTCGCCGAGCGCGAGGTGCTGCCCACCACCGCCGAGAACCTGGCCGGTCACGACGTCGTCTTCCTGGCCCTGCCGCACGGCACCTCCGGGGCGGTGGCGGCCGAGCTCGGCCCCGAGGTGCTGGTGGTGGACTGCGGCGCCGACTTCCGGCTGGCCGATCCCGAGCAGTGGGCCAAGTACTACCAGAGCGAGCACGCCGGCACCTGGCCCTACGGCCTCCCGGAGCTGCCGGGCGCCCGTGAGGAGCTGGCCACCACCCGTCGGATCGCGGTGCCCGGCTGCTATCCCACCACCGCCACCCTGGCCCTGGCCCCGGCCCTCATCCACGGCCTGGTGGACGGGCGCGACGTGGTCGTCGCCGCCGCCTCCGGCTCCTCGGGAGCTGGCAAGGGTCTCAAGCCGCACCTGTTGGGGGCCGAGCTCTTCGGCTCCGCGCAGGCCTACGGCGTCGGGGGAGTGCACCGCCACACCCCCGAGCTGCTGCAGAACTATGCCCGGCTGGGCGCCAGCGAGCCCACCGTGAGCTTCACACCGCTGCTGGTGCCGATGGCCCGCGGCATCCTCGCGGTGGTCAGCGCCCCGGCGGTACCGGGCGTGACCGCCGACCAGGTCCGCCAGGCCTACCAGGACAGCTATGCCGAGGAGCGCTTCGTGCACCTGCTGCCCGAAGGCGTCTGGCCGGTGAGCCAGAACGTGGTGGGCAGCAATGCGGTCCACGTCAACGCGACCTTCGACCCCGATGCGGGCCGCGTGGTCGCCATCGCCGCCCTGGACAACCTGTGCAAGGGCACCGCCGGCGGCGCCATCCAGTCCATGAACATCGCGCTGGGCCTCGACGAGGCGACCGGCCTGTCCAGCATCGGAGTCGCACCGTGAACCCCCAGACCACCCCCGCACCCGAGCTCACCGTCGAGCGCTCCGGCAGCGTCACCACCCCCAAGGGCTTCCGCGCCATCGGCCTGGCCGCCGGCATCAAGGACTCCGGCCATGCCGACCTGGCCCTGGTGGTCAACGACGGCCCGCTCCAGGATGCCGCCGCCGTCTTCACCTCCAACCGGATCTTCGCGGCGCCGGTCCAGTGGTCGCGCGATGCCACCGCCGACGGTGTGCTCAAGGCCGTCGTGCTCAACTCCGGCGGCGCCAATGCCTGCACCGGCAAGGACGGCCTGACCGACTCCGCCATGACCGCCGCGCGGGTGGCCACCGGCCTGGACTGCGGCGTGGTGGACGTCGCGGTCTGCTCCACCGGCCTGATCGGCATGCGGCTGCCCATGGAGGAGCTGCTGGCCGGCGTGGATCTGGCCGTGGAACAGCTCTCCCCGCAGGGCGGCCCCGATGCGGCCGCCGCCATCATGACCACCGACACGGTGCGCAAGATGGCCTCCTGGACCTCCCCGCAGGGCTGGAGCGTGGGCGGCATCGCCAAGGGAGCCGGCATGCTCGCCCCGGCGCTGGCCACCATGCTCGTGGTGCTCACCACCGATGCCGACGTCAAGCCGCTCGCCCTCGACAAGGCGCTCCGCGAGGCCACCCGGGTCTCCTTCGACCGGGTGGACTCCGACGGCTGCCAGTCCACCAACGACTCGGTGATCCTGCTCTCCAGCGGGGCCTCGGGACAGGCACCGCTGCCCGACGAGTTCACAGCGGCACTGACGGCGGTCTGCACCGACCTGGCCATGCAGCTGCTCGCCGATGCGGAGGGCTCTGCCCACGACATCTCGATCACCGTGCGCCATGCCGCCACCGAGGCAGATGCCCTCGAGGTGGCCCGCTCCATCGCCCGCAACAACCTGTTCAAGTGCGCCGTCTTCGGCAACGATCCCAACTGGGGCCGGGTGCTGGCCGCTGCCGGCACCACCGGCGCCGCCTTCGAGCCCGAGCGACTCGACGTCTGGTTCAACGGGGTCTGCGTCTACCGCCAGGGCGCCATCGGCGAGGACCGCTCCCGGGTCGACCTCAGCGGCCGGGCCGTCGAGGTGGTCGTCGACCTGAACCACGGCGAGCACCAGGCCACCGTGTGGACCAACGACCTGACGTACGACTACATCAAGGAGAACGCGGAGTACTCCTCATGAGCAAGCAGCGCGCGGTGGACACCGAGGCCCTGGTCGGCAAGGCCACCACCCTGATCGAGGCCCTGCCCTGGCTGGCCCAGTACGCCGGCAAGGTGGTCGTGATCAAGTACGGCGGCAATGCCATGATCAACGACGAGCTGAAGCAGGCCTTCGCCGAGGACATCGTCTTCCTGCGCCGCTGCGGTGTGCGCCCGGTGGTGGTGCACGGCGGCGGCCCGCAGATCTCCTCCATGCTCAAGCGCCTGGACATCACCAGCGAGTTCAAGGGCGGCCTGCGGGTCACCACCCCCGAGGCGATGGACGTGGTCCGGATGGTGCTGGTGGGCCAGGTGGGACGCGAGCTGGTGGGCATGATCAATGCCCACGGCCCCTTCGCGGTCGGCATGTCCGGCGAGGACGGCGGGCTGTTCACGGCCAAGCGCAAGGGCGTCGTGGTGGACGGCGAAGACGTCGACCTCGGCCTGGTCGGCGACGTCGCCAGCGTGAACCCGGCGGCCGTGCAGGACCTGATCGAGGCGGGCCGGATCCCGGTGGTGGCCACGGTCGCCCCGGACAAGCACGGCGCCGTGCACAACGTGAACGCCGACACCGCGGCCGCGGCCCTGGCCGTCGCGCTCGGTGCCGAGCGCCTGGTGATGATGACCGACGTGGCCGGTCTGTACGCCGACTGGCCGAATTCCACCGACGTGATCACCCAGATCACCGCCGACGAGCTGCGCGACCTGCTGCCCAGTCTCGAGTCCGGGATGCGCCCCAAGATGGAGGCCTGCCTGCGGGCGGTGGACGGCAAGGTGCACCGCGCCACCGTGATCGACGGCCGGGTGCAGCACTGCCTGTTGCTGGAGATCTTCACCGATGACGGCATCGGGACGATGGTTCTGGCGGACCCTGGCAAGCAGGTCCGCAAGGTTCTGGCGGACCCTGGCAAGCAGGTCCGCAAGGTTCTGGCGGACCCTGGCAAGCAGGTCCGCAAGGTTCTGGCGGATCCCAACCCCACTTCCAAGAAGCAGAAGAAGGCACAGCAGTGAGCATCGTCCCCACCACCTCGCAGAACCAGCAGGGCCAGCTGGAGCTCACCGAGCGCTACCAGCAGGTGATGATGAACACCTTCGGCGCCCCCAAGCGCGTCTTCGTGCGTGGGGAGGGCGTGCACGTCTGGGATGCCGACGGCATGAAGTACCTGGACCTGCTCTCCGGCCTGGCGGTCAACGCCTTGGGCCACGCCCACCCGGCGGTGCTCAGCGCCATCACCAGCCAGCTGTCCACCCTGGGTCACGTCTCCAACTTCTTCGCCACCCCGGCCCAGATCGCGCTGGCCGAGAAGCTGGTGGCCGTCGCCACCCTCAACGACCCCGAGACGCCCGCCAAGGTCTTCTTCACCAACTCGGGCACCGAGGCCAACGAGGCCGCCTTCAAGGCCACCCGTCTCACCGGCCGCACCCGGATCGTCGCCATGGAGGGCGCCTTCCACGGCCGCACCATGGGGGCCCTGGCGATCACCGCCAACCCGAAGTACCGCGAGCCCTTCGAGCCGCTTCCCGGCGAGGTCGTCTTCGTGCCCTACGGCGATGTGGAGGCGCTGCGGCGCGCGGTGGACGAGACCGTGGCCGCCGTCGTCGTGGAGCCGCTGCAGGGGGAGAACGGCGTCGTGCCGGCCCCCGAGGGCTACTTGGCCGAGGCCCGCCGGATCACCAGCGAGGCCGGCGCCCTGCTCTGGGTCGACGAGGTGCAGACCGGCATGGGTCGCTGCGGTGACTGGCTCGCCAGCACTCCCAGCGGGATCACCGCGGACCTGGTCACCATGGCCAAGGGGCTGGGCAACGGCTTCCCGATCGGCGCCTGCATCGCCACCGGCGCCGCGGCCGAGCTGTTCACCCCCGGTTCGCACGGCACCACCTTCGGTGGCAATCCCGTCGCGGCGATCGCCGGCCTGGCGGTCTTCGGCGTGATGGAGCGCGACGACCTGCTGGGCAACGCCCGACGGATGGGGGAGCACCTGGCCCGGGCCGTCGAGGCACTCGACCACCCGGCCGTTGACCACGTCCGCGGACAGGGCCTGCTGCGGGGCATCGTGCTGACCGACGAGCGCGCCGCCGCCACCAGCGAGGCCCTGCTGGAGGCCGGCTTCATCACCAATGCGCCCCGTCCCGACGTGCTGCGCATCGCACCGCCGCTGGTGGTCACCGCCGAGCAGCTCGACAAATTCGTCGCCGCGCTCCCGGCAGCCCTCGACCGGGCGGCCCGATGACCAGCCGCAGCAGCCGCCAGGCGCGCATCCTCGCCCTGGTGGAGAGCCGCGAGGTCTCCAGTCAGAGCGAACTGGCCGACCTGCTGGCCGCGGAGGACATCAGCGTCAGCCAGGGGACGCTGAGCAAGGACCTGCTGGAGATCGGCGCCGTCCGGATCCGGGGCAGCAAGGGCAACCTGGTCTACGCGCCCCCGGGGGCGGGGACCGGTCTGGATGCCCAGGCGGCCGAGACCAAGCTGGCGCGGCTCTGCCAGGAGGTCCTGCTGGGAGCCGACGCCTCGGCCAACATCGCCGTGCTGCGCACCCCGCCGGGTGCCGCCCAGTACTTCGCCTCGGCCATCGACCGGGTGCAGTGGCACGAGGTGCTGGGCTGCATCGCCGGTGACGACACCGTGCTGCTGATCAGCCGTGAGGCCGACGGTGGCGAGGAACTGGCCGCCCGCTTCATGCAGCTGGGCGGCAGCGACCCGCTCGACGCCTCCTGAGGCCACTAGCATCATCCCGACATCCCACCGACCGCAGGAGAATCACCGTGACCCAGCCGGAGCAGGCCCATGCCGACGGAGTGCTGTGGGGAGGTCGCTTCGCCGGGGGCCCGGCCGAGGCGATGTTCGCCCTGTCCAAGTCGACGCACTTCGACTGGCGCCTGGCCCGTCATGACCTGGCCGGGTCGGTGGCCCATGCCCATGCCCTGCACCGGGCGGGCCTGCTGACCGACCAGGAGCACACCGACCTGGTGGCGGGCCTCGGGCGCCTGGACCAGATGGTCGCATCCGGCGACTTCCTGCCCGCGCAGACCGACGAGGACGTCCACGGCGCCCTGGAGCGCGGCCTGGTGGAGGTGGTCGGCCCGCAGCTGGGCGGCCGGTTGCGCGCCGGACGCTCCCGCAACGACCAGATCGCCACCCTGGTGCGCAGCTATCTGCGCGAGGAGCTGCGCGTCATCGCTTCCGAGGTGGCCGAGGTGGTCCGGGCCCTGCACGGCCAGGCCACCCGCCACCTGGGAGCCACCATGCCGGGCCGCACCCACCTGCAGTCCGCCCAGCCGGTGCTGCTCAGCCACCACCTGCTGGCCCACACCTGGCCGCTGCTGCGCGACCTCGACCGGATCAACGACCTGGACCGTCGCCTGGCCATTTCGCCCTACGGCTCGGCCGCGCTGGCCGGCACCTCGCTGGGCCTGGACCCGCAGGCCGTCGCCCAGGACCTGGGCTTCACCGGCTCGGTGCCCAATTCCATCGACGGCACCGCGGCCCGTGACCTGGTGGCCGAGGCCGCCTTCGTCCTGGCGCAGATCGGGGTCGACCTGTCGCGGATCAGCGAGGAGGTCATCCTCTGGTCCACCGTCGAGTTCGGCTTCGCCAAGCTGGACGACGCCTGGTCCACCGGCTCCTCGATCATGCCGCAGAAGAAGAATCCCGACGTGGCCGAGCTGGCCCGTGGCAAGGCCGGCCGCCTGATCGGCAACCTGACCGGCCTGATGGCCACCCTCAAGGGCCTGCCGCTCGCCTACAACCGTGACCTGCAGGAGGACAAGGAGCCCGTCTTCGACGCCCTCGACCAGCTGCACATGCTGCTGCCCGCCGTGGCCGGCATGATCGCCACCCTGGACTTCCAGACCGAGCGGATGGCCGAGCGCGCCCCGCAGGGCTTCAGCCTGGCCACCGACGTGGCCGACTGGCTGGTGCGCCAGCGCGTCCCCTTCTCCCAGGCCCACGACATCTCGGGCAAGGCGGTTCGCTACTGCGAGGGTCGGGGGATCGAGCTCTTCGACCTGACCGCGGAGGACCTGCCGGCCATCGACGAGAACCTCACGCCCGAGGTGCTCGAGGTGCTCAGCGTCGAGGGGTCGGTCTCCGCCCGGGACGGCCGCGGTGGCACCGCCCCCAGCGCCGTGACCGAGCAGCTGGCCGAGTGCAGCCAGGTCCTGGATGCCCTGCTGGCTTCTCTGGACGGCTGGCAGCCGGTGCGCGCCAGCTGACACGGTTCGGGCCGGCGACGACGGCTCCACTAGGGTTGTGGCCATGAATGCCGTACTGGACGAACTGAAGTGGCGCGGGCTGGTCTACCAGTCCACCGACGAGGCGGCGCTGGCCGCGCACCTCGACGAGGGTCCGGTCAGCGGCTATGTGGGCTTCGACCCCTCGGCCCCCAGCATCCACTTCGGCAACCTGGTCCAGCTCATGGTCTGGCGTCGGCTGCAGGAGGCCGGTCACAAGCCGGTCCTGCTGGTGGGCGGTGCCACCGGCCTGATCGGTGATCCCCGGATGTCCAGCGAGCGCAACCTCAACCCCAAGGAGGTCGTCGACGGCTGGGTGGAGCGGATCCGTTCCCAGGTGACGAAGTTCGTCAGCTTCGAGGGGAGCAACGGGGCCGAGGTCGTCAACAACTACGACTGGACCCAGAACATCTCCACGCTGGACTTCCTGCGCGACGTGGGCAAGCACTTCAGCGTGAACCGGATGCTGGCCCGCGACGTGGTGGCCACCCGCCTGGAGTCCGGCATCAGCTACACGGAGTTCAGCTACATCCTGCTGCAGTCCCTCGACTACCGGGAGCTGTACCGCAGCAAGGGGGTGACCCTGCAGACCGGTGCCTCGGACCAGTGGGGCAACATCTCCTCGGGCGTGGAGCTGATCCGACGCAGCGAGGGCGCCCGGGTCCATGGCCTGGTCACTCCGCTGCTGACCAAGGCCGACGGCACCAAGTTCGGCAAGACCGAGTCGGGCACCGTCTGGCTGGATCCTGCGATGACCTCTCCCTACGCCTTCCACCAGTTCTTCCTGAATGCGGAGGACGCCAAGGTGATCGACTACCTCAAGGTCTTCAGCTGGCGCGACCACGACGAGATCGAGCACCTCGCCCACCTCACCGAGACCGAGCCCTTCCGACGCGCGGCGCAGAAGGCCCTGGCCGACGACATCACCGACCTGGTGCACTCGCCGGCGGAGCGCGAGGCTGCCGTCGCCGCGGCACAGGCACTCTTCGGCAGGGGAGAGCTGGACGCGCTGCCCGCCGCCACGCTCCAGGCCGTGATGAAGGAGGTCGGTGCTGCCCGGGTGAGCGGTCCCGAGCTGCCCACCGTGGTCGACGCGATGGTGCTGGCCGGCGTGGTTGCCTCCAAGTCCGCGGCACGACGCGCGGTCGACGAGGGTGGCGCCTACCTGAACAACCAGAAGGTGACCGACCCCGAGCAGTGGCTCACCACTGAGGACCTGCTCGCCGGCCACTACGCCGTGCTGCGCCGGGGCAAGAAGACGATCGGCGGCCTGGTCCTCGACTGACCCGGCCTGACAAGGCGAATCGCGCTGTGGTGGAGGTCACCGCAGCGCGATTTGCGTGTTCACGAGCTGTTCACTAATGTAGTCCAAGCCTCGCCGGTGAGACGGACGAACGAAGCCCCCAGGGGTGACGGGCGGACGGACCGGGAGGACACTCCAACCAACGAAGCCAACGGCAGTGGTGTGCGTTCAATGAGAACCCGCCCGGATCGCGGTGATTCGTCGTGTCGGGGTGGGGGACGGAAGCGGATTTGACCGCCAACCCGAAACCACATAATGTAATCCGAGTCGCCACAACGGCGACAAGTTGTACTGAGAAGAACTGATTCAACCGCAAGGTTCAACAGATCTTCCCGCTGGACCGGGAGAACGGAGTTTGACTCCGGGGGAACGGGACGGTAGAATAGGACGAGTCGCCGAGAGGCGGCAGGGGAGGCCGGGAACGGCTGAACCAAGCTGGTGAAGAGCTTCGGTTGACACCGAGGAAGCGATCCGGTAAGATTAATCGAGTTGCCCCAAGCACACGTCGAGGGATGTGGGCGCGGGTCGCACCCGAAACTTGAGAACTCAACAGCGTGCTTTATAGTCAATGCCAATTTTTACCCGTGGCCATTGTCTTCATGGATCTGCCTTTGTGGTGGGTTTGTGTCGTGGTGGTTATGGTTTCTTTGAGTATTTTTGATGATTGCCAGTTTTTCTGGTTTTTTGTCGGGACTCA
>NZ_BAAAIX010000031.1:0-24078 GCF_039526385.1 Luteococcus peritonei
GATCACGCGGTGACCGCCCTGTCGTCCAGAGCCGCCACCACGGCTACACCACTATCGGGGACTCAACTTGATTCTCTCGGCGGTGGTTGTCGTCATGCTGCTCACGGCCGCCCTCGCCACGCGGGCCAACTGGCCGGGTGGTGCCGGCGAGTACATTGCCAGAAGGCCGCCAAGGCCTAGGTGTTGTGTTCGTTGCGCCGTCGCGTCGCCCGCGGCACGATCGGAGCCAGGAGAGGAGATGGATGTACCTGCCCGACAGCACCCGCGAACCGGTGGAGATTCGCGGCGACGTGCCCGCAGGTGCCGACCTGCGACTGCTCGCGATCCTTGTCGCCGGCGTGGCCCTGGCCGTGCCCATCTCGCTGTTCTGGCACCCGGTGGCCTGGTGGGGCTGGGTGGGGGCCGTGGCGCTGGCACTCGGTGCCGGGCTGGCCCTGTCGGTGCCGGCCTCCGCGCGTGAGACCTGCCGGCTGGTGGGCGACGCGATCGAGCTCACCCGTGGGGACCAGGTTCGTCGTATCTCTGCCCGAGAGGTTGCCACGCTGTCGTCGCCCGCGGACCTGCCCCTGCGCTCTGCGCTGAAGCTCGTCACCGGCGAGGTGGTGCTGCTCAACCACCGTGAACTGTGGGGTGAGACGGCCTATCCGGTGCCACGGGTGCTGGCCAACTGGATCCAGCAGCACGGCGGCGGCCAGGGTGGCGAAACCCCTCGCCCTTGGCGGGCGCCGACGCCCGCACCCCCGCTGCTGGTGCGCCTCGTCCGCAGTCTCCCCTTCTACGTGGTGCTCACTCTTGCGCTCTGGCTGTTCGCGGTGCTCGCCATCTGCGCCGTGGCGGGCTATGACCGTCCAGACTTCACCAGGGGATGGATGATGCCGGCGGTCATGCTGATGGGCCGCCTGGTGAGCGGCCGGGGTGGGAACAAGGAATGGACCCGGGACCCCGCCACCTGGTGACGAATTCCCGGGCCCACGGTCCAGCGGGTCTGGTTACTTCTCGCAGGCGAGGCCGTCCTTGTCGCGGTCCAGCTTCACGTTCGCCTGGTAGAGCTTGGCGTCGACGCGAGCCTTCGAGGCGCGCAGGCGGGTCTTGCCGCCGGAGACGTAACGGTCCTTGGTGGACGAGGCCTTCTTGACGCCGTGCGGGTACTTCTTGTTCAGCGCAGTGCAGTTCTTGTACTTCACCGGGGCGGCGTCGGCGCTGGTGGCGGCCAGCGGGGTCACGGCGCCGGTGGCCAGCAGGGCGGCGATGCCCAGCCGGGCGATGGTCTTCTTCACGGGGCATTCCTTGAGACACTGCAGGCCCGGGGTGGCCTGACGCCCTCACGCTATGGGACGTCCGATCATAAAATGCTCAATCATCTGCCCGGATCAGGTGAGCTTCAGCCGCTGTCACACCTGCCCGAAGGTCTCCGGGTCGACGGGCCGCAGGCGTCGGGGCAGCTTCTCCAGCACGAGCAGGTAGCTCTCGGTCACCAGGTCGTCCACCAGCTGCTCGTCGAGGCCGGTGCCGCCCGGGTTCAGCGTGATCCAGTGCTTCTTGTTCATGTGGTAGCCGGGCGTGATGTCTTCCATGCCCTCCACCAGCGCCTTGGCGTCGGAGGGCGCGGACTTCACGATCACCACGTTCGTTCCCTCCACCTGGCTGAACAGCATGAAGACCTTGCCGCTCACCTTGTAGACGTCCCAGTCGTCGCCGAAGGGATGGGTCAGCTCGGCGCCCGGCAGCTCCTGCGTGCGCGCCGCCGCCCTGGCCTGCAGCTCCGTTCCGTCCATCGTGGCTCCTTCCGATCACCCACCAGCCTGCCGCAGCCCACCGACAGTTCGCACTAGCCTCGTCACATGCCGAGCCCCCAGCAGATCGCCCAGCTCCTGGTCCGCGAGCACGGCACCCTGTTCGCCGAGCAGGCCGGCATCGAGCTGGCCGACGAGGCGGAGTCACTGTGGCAGCTCCTGGTGATGGCCCAGCTCCTGTCGGCGCGCATCTCCTCCGACGCCGCCCTCGCCACGGCGCGCGAACTGTGGGCCGCCGGCTGGACCTCGCCAGAGGCGTTGCGTCGTTCCACGTGGAACCAGCGGGTCGCCGCCCTGGGCCGCGGTGGCTACCGCCGCTACGACTTCTCCACCGCCACCCGGCTGGCCGGCGATGCCGAGATGCTGCACGACCTCTGGTCCGACGACCTGCGCCGGCTGCGCGACGAGACCGTCACCCCGGCGCGGATCGCCAAGGAACTCCAGCGCTTCGACGGCATCGGCCCGGTGGGTGCCTCGATCTTCCTGCGCGAGGTGCAGGCGGTCTGGCCGTCGGTCCGCCCGTGTGCCGACAAGCTGGTCCTCAAGGGCGCTGCCACCGCAGGACTGCCCACCGACGCCGACCAGCTCGCCGCCCTGGTCCCGCCGGAAGACTTGGCCCGACTCGCCGCGGCCCTGGTGCGCGTCGCCCGCAAGCCCTCGCTGGTGGCCGGTCTCGGCTGAGCCGGTGCAAAATCGTGCCGAAACCGACCCTCGGATTGGATAATCCAATCCGAGGCCCAATTCTGACGTGATTTTGCGTCGCTGGGCGCCGTGCCCGGCAGCTCGCCCAGCCGGACCCAAGGCCCAGCCCGTCACGCCCGGCGCGAGGCCTTCACCGCGGCCTTGATCGCGGCGGCCGCCTCGTGCTGGGCGGCGCCTTCGGTCTCGCGCTCGCGCTCCCACAGGATCCCGTAGGTGAAGGCCGACTCCCCGGCGGCGTGCGCCAGAGCTGCCAGCTCGTCGAGCCGCTCGCGCACCACGACGGTGTCCTGCGCCGCGCCCAGCACCTCGGTCACCTGCTCCCAGGCGACGGCGGCCTGCTTGCCGCCCTCGTAGACCGGCGCCACCGCCTCCCAGGCGTAACGCGCGGCCTTCGCCTTCTTGCGCGCCTCGTGCACCACCAGCTCGCGCTCCAGCTCATCCTCCAGCACCATCGCCTCGTCCCAGCGGCGGGTGACCCGTCGCACCGCCTTGGCCAGCAGCGGATCCAGCACCTTGGCGGCCTTGCGGTCGGCAGACTCCAGCACGGGAGGATCGGTGAGCAGCCCCACCAGCTGATCGCCCAGGCGCCGGTAGCGCGTGGAGTCCAACGCCACCTCCAGCTCGCGCAGCGTCTCCTGGTGTCGTTGGTCCAGCTCGTGCGCCACCCGCTCGCGCACCGGCCCCACCACCTCGGCGGCCGGCAGCTCGCCCACCACACCCAGCAGGTGCGCCTTGATCACCTCGGCATCGCGCGGACCGCCCAACCGCTCGGAGAGCCACTTCACCTCGGCGCGCAGCGGCTCGGTGCGCTCCGCGTCCAGGATCGGGCGGAATGTGCGCAGCGTGGAGCGCAGCCGACGCGTCGCCACCCGCATCTTGTGCACCGCATCCGGCGCATCGACGCGCGCCCCGGCCTCACGGCCCAGGATCATGCCCACCTGCTCGGCCACGTAGGCCATCACCACGTCGGCGGCACTGGCCCCGGCGCCCAGCGGCTCCGGCTCACGGACTTCCTCGCCCAGCGCCTCGGCCAGCTTGGAAGGGGAGTCCTTCGGCTCCGCCCCGGCCGCCAGCAGCGCCTCGGCGATCCGGGCCAGGTCGGCCTCGTCGCCGCCGGCCAGCTCCACCTCCAGCTCGCGCCAGCTCCGGCTGGTGCCCCGACGGGTGGCCCTCACCCGGTCATCGCACAGCTCGGCCAGCTTGCGGCCGCGTGGGGTGGTGATGTCGGTCTCACTGCGACGGGTGCGCAGCTCCACCACGGGCAGCAGCGGCTCGAAACCCACCACCTCGGCGATCCGCTCGCGCAGCTCGGCGGGCACCAGCAGGCGGCTCTGGCCGGCCACGAGCGGCACCTGCACCTCCTCGCGGGCCCGCCCGTCGCCGGGCAGCTTGAGGTGCCAGCCGGCATCCTTGCCGCCGGTGCGACGCCGCAGCGTGATCTTGTGCCGGGCCAGCGTCAGCGCCGGGGTGTCGAAGTAGGTGGCCACCAGCTGGAAGCTGCGCCGCTCGCCCAGCGCCAGGCCCTCGCCCAGCGCGGTGATGCGCCGGCCCTCGGCCAGGCTGAACTTCTGCTCGATCTCGGTGGGCATCCTCGCTCCTCGCATCCGGTGGCCGTCCAGCCTATCGAGCGGGGCGCAACCCGTCTGCCCCCCATCAGGGCGGTCCGGGAGCCGCGGCCGGCCATGCCCGTCGCCCTGACCGCGTCCGCCACCTGACCACGCCCCTCACCCGAGCGACGAGGCAGGGCTCAGCTGCAGCCGTCGCCGCGCGCCTTCCAGGTGGCCAGCGCCTTGTCGCGCTCGGCGCCGGAGAGCAGCACCGGCACCCCCTTGGTGATCCTGGCCGGTGCCCAGTCCATCGTCGGGGCGCCCGGGCCGCCCGGCACGGTCACGGTCAGCACGCCGGTGGCGCTGGTCTCGGGGCTGCCGGCGGCGAAGACGAAGTTGCCCATCCCGTAGGCGAAGGCGGAGTCGCCGCGGGTGCCGGTGGTCTGCGTGATGTGCGCGTGGCTGCCGACCACCACGTCGGCGCCGGCGGCGGTGAGCCGCTCGAAGGTGGACTTCTGCCGCGCCGTGGGGCAGCGCACCTTCTCGACGCCGGAGTGCAGGTAGACCACCACGACGTCGTCGGGGCTGGCCTGGCGTGCCTGGCGCACCTGGTCGAGCAGCCGGGTGAAACCGTCCTCGTCGCGCACCTTGGCCAGGCCGGCGGCAGTGTCGGTGGCCTTCCAGTCCAGGTTGTCCTCGAGCACGTCGGTGGCGCCGAAGACGACCACCTTGCGGCCCTTCACCTCGGTGGTCCACGGGCTCCAGGCCTCGGCCGCGTCCTTGCCGATGCCGACGATCGGCACCGGCGAGCTGGCCTTCACCTGCAGCATCCGCTCCATGCCCTTCGCGCCGAAGTCCATGCCGTGGTTGTTGGCGGCGGTCACCACGTCGACGCCGTCGGCCTTGAGCCGGTCCAGGATCTGCGGGCCGGTGACGAAGGCGTACTGCTTGGGCTGGGCCACCAGGCCGCTGCGGTCCGCGGCCACCACGGTCTCCAGGTTCACCATGGCCAGGTCGGCGCGGGCCAGCACCTTGCCGGTCTCACCCAGCCCCACCTCGTTGATCCGGCCGGCGGAACGGTCGGCATTGGTGTCGCCACCGAAGGCCAGCGTCACCGCCTCCGCCGTGCCGGTGCGCGGCGTGCGCGGGGCCTCGGTGCGCGGATCGGGGGTCGGGGTGGCCGACGGCGCACGGCCCGCGGCCGGGGCGGTGGTCTGGGCGGGCCCGGCGGTGGTGGGCTCTTCGTCGAAGGCCTTGCGGACCGCCGAGACCATGGCCCACAGGGTCAGCACCAGCAGCACGGCCAGTGCCGCGACGGCGCGTCGGCGGCGTCGGTAGACCGGAGAGTTGTCCCACTTCATCGTGACCCCTGATGTCCCCCGGGGCGGCAGACCCGGCCCCACCCGGCCACGCTATTGGCTGGGTGGGGCCGCGTCAGCTCGGCGCGCTGAGCGCTCCCGGCCCGGCTCAGGCGAAGACCGTGTGCCCCGCCAGGTGCTCGTCGACGCCGCTCAGCGCCGCCAGGCGACGACGCACCAGCTCCGCCTCCTCGGGACGGCTCTGCCGCTCCAGGCTGCGCGCCAGCAGCATGGTCACGTACTCATTGGTGGGGTCAGACTCCAGCAGCGCCCGCGCCTCCCGCTCGGCGGCCTTCAGGGCGGCCCGGTGGTAGTGCGTGCGGGCCAGGTACTCGCGCACCTCCAGGGCACCGGGATCCTCGACGAGCACCTGCTCGAAGTGGTCGATGGCCCCGCGGTAGTCACGACGCTCGAAGGCGGCGACGCCCAGGCGGTAGCGGAAGTAGGTGTCCATGGTGGGCTCCTGTCGTTGCGGGCCCCGGCGTGGATCGTCGGGATGGTGCTGCAACGCACAGCGCGGCCAGATATTCCCCCCGGGGGTATCAGGCGGGTGGGGGCTCAGAGACCGGCGTCGCGTACCAGCATCGCCACCGAGACCCGGTTGTCCACGCCCAGCTTGGTGAAGGTGCTGGTCAGGTGCGCCTTCACCGAGGCCAGGCTGAGGTTCATCCGGGTGGAGATCTGGCTGTTGGTGAGCCCCTGGGCCACCAGCACCGCCACCTCGCGCTCCCGCTCGGACAGCGCCGCGACCGCCTGCTGGGCCGCGGCCGTCGGCCCACCACCCTCGGTGGCCACCCCGATCAGGGTGCGGGTCACCTGCGGCGAGAGCACGTTCTGCCCCTGCGCCACCCGACGCACCGCATCCACCAGGTCAGCCGGGTCGGCATCCTTGAGCAGGAAGCCGTCGGCGCCCAGCTTGAGCGCCCGCACCACGTAGTCGTCGGTGTTGAAGGTGGTCAGCACCAGCACACGCGGCCGCTGCGGCCGCCGGGCCAGGGCTTCCAGGGTGGCCAGCCCGTCGACGCCGGGCATCCGGATGTCCAGCAGCATGACCTCGACGTCGGCTGCCTCCAGCCGCTCCAGCGCCTCCGCCCCGTCGCCCGCCTGCCAGGCCACCTCCAGGTCCGGCTCGCCGGCCAGGATGTAGCCCAGCCCGGTGCGCACCATCGGGTCGTCGTCCACCAGCGCGATCCTCATGAGGCTCCTTCCGCCGGGCCGGCCGCCAACGGCAGCCTCGCCCGCAGCTCGAATTCTGCCCCGCGGATGCCGTGCTCCAGCTCACCGCCGAGCTGCTCGACGCGTTCCGCGACGCCCACCAGCCCCAGCCCGGAGCCGGAATGGTCCGGGGGAGCGAGGTCGGCCAGCGGATTGACCACCACCAGCTCCAGCTCCCGCGGGTGGCGCACCACCCGCACCCGCGTCGGTGCTCCCGGGGCATGGCGACGGGCATTGGTGAGCCCCTCCTGCACGATCCGGAAGGCATGGCGCGAGACCCGGTCGCCCACCTCGTCGAGGTTGCGGACCACCTCCAGCTCCACCTGCTGGCCCACGCCCCGTGCCTGGTCCAGCAGTGCGGACAGCCCCGCCAGCGTCGGCTGCGGCGGCTCCGGCGCCGCCTGGCTGCCGCGCAAGGTGGCCAGCATGGCCCGCAGCTCCTCCAGCGAGGCCTTGGCATTGGCCTGGATCTGGCCGGCCAGCTCGGCGGACTCCGGCTCGGCCTCGCGCATCCGGTGCGCCAGCGCGCCCGAGTGCAGCGCGATCAGCGAGATCCGGTGCGCCACCACGTCGTGCATCTCGCGCGCGATGCGCTCGCGCTCGGCCAGCCGCGCCTGCTCGACGCGCGCCTCCCAGGCCTCCTGCCGGGCAGTGGTGGCGGCCTGCCGCTGCTGCCTCTCCTGCTGGGTGGAGTGCTGCAGCCAGCCCACCAGCATGGCCAGCAGGATGCCCAGTGCCGAGATCGCGAACTCCACCCAGGAGACGTCGACCGGATGGCCGCCGCTGGCGACGAAGGTGCCCACCAACTTGGCGGCCAGGAAGACGGCGGCACTGATGGCGCCCGGCGCCCGGCTCGGCTGGCGCGAGATCCGCTCCTGCACCACCAGGGCCGGCCCGAAGGCCGGCGGGCAGACGATCCACAGCACCACCAGCAGGGCCACGACGCCCCGAGGGCGCCGCGGCAGCCAGACCAGGGCCACCAGCGAGAGCACGGCACCCAGCACCAACAGGCCGATCCGCTCGGTGCCCATCTGCTCGCGCGCCCGGGCCACGGCCAGCGGGGTGAGGTAGTAGAAGGCCCCCAGCAGCGCGACGATCCACCCCGTCGGCGAGACGCCCGGGGGACGATGCGGTGCAGCGGCCTGGCTCATGACCACCAGCCTCGCAGAGCCGGGATCGCCGCGGCAGATGGCCGATGGGCCAACCGGCCTGGCCGATGGGCCAGCCGATGGTCACCGAAGGACGCCCGGGCGCAGGCCAGCTGCCCGATGTGGCCGACCGGTCGGCGCGGCTGGACTGGGCCCATGATCACCATCGAGAACCTCAGCAAGCGCTTCGGCGCCGTGCAGGCCCTGGACGGCATCAGCCTGGAGGTGCCGGCCGGCCGCATCGTCGGCTTCCTCGGCCCCAACGGCGCCGGCAAGTCCACCTGCCTGCGCATCCTCACCGGCCTGGTCCACGCCGACTCCGGCACCGCCACCGTCGACGGCAGGACCTGGACCGAGCTGCCCAACCCCGGCCGCGTGGTCGGCGTCCTGCTCGGCACCGACTCCTTCCA
The DNA here is from genome assembly GCF_039526385.1 of Luteococcus peritonei. Classification (NCBI taxonomy): domain Bacteria; kingdom Bacillati; phylum Actinomycetota; class Actinomycetes; order Propionibacteriales; family Propionibacteriaceae; genus Luteococcus; species Luteococcus peritonei. The sequence continues at coordinate 8,174 of NZ_BAAAIX010000031.1, forward strand.
CCCCGGCCGCACCGGCCGCGAGAGCCTGAGACTGGCCGCGACCACCATGGGCCTGCCCACCGCCCGCATCGACGAGGTGCTCGACGAGGTGGGCCTGAGCCCCGCCGAGTCGCGGCGTCGCGTCGGCGGCTACTCGCTGGGCATGCGCCAGCGGCTCGGGATGGCCCAGGCGCTGCTGGGTGAGCCGGCCGCGCTGGTGCTCGACGAGCCCACCAACGGGCTCGACCCGCAGGGCCAGCGCTGGCTGGCCGAGCTGGTGCGCCACCGCGCCGAGCGGGGCTGCGCCGTGCTGCTCAGCAGCCACCAGCTCCACGACGTCGCCCGGCTCGCCCACCAGGTCGTGATGATCGGCGGCGGCCGCGTGCTGGCCGATGCCGCGACCAGCGAGATCGCCGACCTGGAGGAGCGCTACTTCACCCTCACCGAGGGCCGCGACCGCGGTCCCGATGCCCGGACCCGCACCCCCGAGACCACCCAGCCCACGACAGGAGCCCTCCGATGACCACCGTCCTCAGCACCTCCCGCACCACGCTCGACGGCCCTGCTGTGCCAGCCCTCGGCCTGCCGCGTGCCGTTGCGGTGGAGCTGCACAAGCTCGTCGACACCCGATCCGCCCGCCTCGTGATCGCCGGCGGCGCCGTCCTGATGGCCGCCTTCGCCGGCGGCCGAGCCCTGCTGCCGCAGTCCGACACCACCCTGGGCCTGCTGGCGACGATGGCCTGCGGCCCGGCCGGCTGGCTGATGCTCGTGCTGGCAGTGCTGCTGGTCAGCACCGAGTTCAGCCGACGCACCATCGAGGGCGCCCTGCTGCTGGATCCCAGACGTGGCCGGCTGGTGCTCGCCAAGGTGCTGGCGCTGCTGGTGGCCGACGCGGTGGCCGTGCTGGCCGCCCTCGTGATGGGCGTGGGCGCGGCCCTCGTCGCGCCCCTGGTCACCGGCACGCCGATCAGCTGGCAGATCGATCCTGCGCGCCTGGCGCTGGCCGCCGGCAGCGTCGTCTTCATCAGCCTGGCCGCGACGGCTTGGGGCCTGCTGACCCGCAATGCCCCCGCGCCGATCATGGTGCTGCTGCTCTGGCCCACCCTCGCGCTGCTGGTGGCCAGCGCCTCACCCGTCGCCGAGCGGCTGCTCGCCTGGGTCAACCTCGACGCGGTCTGGACCCTGGCCGACCCGACGGCGGGGGTGGTCTGGCGCTTCCTCACCTCGGCGCTGGTCTGGATCGTGCTGCCCGCCGCGGTGGGTCTGGCGCGACTGGTGAAGGGCGACCTGTGATGCGCCGCCGACTGATGATGGTGCTCGGCCTGCTGCTCGCCCTCGTCCTGGTGGGTGCCGGCTGGTGGTGGCAGTCCGGCCGCCCTGCCGGGACGCCCCAGGCCCAGGAGCTCTCGGGCACCGAGCTGCCCGCCCGCCTCACCGACGCCTCCGTCCTCGCGGTGGGGGAGGCCACCCACGGCACTGCGGACTTCCGCGAGGCCTGGCGACTGATCGCCTTGCAGGCCGCCGGCAAGGGCTTCAGCACCATCGTGCTGGAGGAGAATGCCGGGAGCACCAGCCAGGTGGACGCCTGGCTGCAGGGCGGCCCCGGAACCGCCGAGCAGGCGGCGAAGCGCTTCGGCTTCCGCCTCAACCGCACCCGTGAGACGGCCCAGTTGCTCACCTCCCTGCGTGAGTGGAACCAGGCCCATCCGCAGCAGGCCGTCCACCTCTACGGGCTGGACATGCAGCGCCCGGTGCAGGACCGCGACGTGGTGCTGGCGTGGCTGCGGCGCGTCGATCCGCAGGCCGCCCGACGCCATGGCCCGCAACTGACCGGGATCACCGACGACACCGCCTACGACGCCGGGGCCGGCGCCCGTTTCAAGCCACTGGTTGCCGCCCTGCTGGCCGACGTCGAGGCCGCCGCGGCCGGGCGCAGCGACGACGCCACGCTGCGGGCGCGGCTCTCGGCCCGGGCCCTGGCGCAGGGCATGGAGCGCGCCGCCGTCGGGGTTTCCGGCTACGACCGCGACGCGGACCTGCACGCCAACCTGGACCTGCTGGTGCAGCAGCGGGCCAAGGCCGGCGGCCAGCACGCCCTGCTGCTGGCCCACGATGCGCACGTCTCGCGGGTGGCGCTGTCCCGGGCGCCCGGCTCCCACCTCGGCGTGTTGAACGCGCAACGCTGGGGCGAGCACTACCGGGTGATCGGCGCCGATGCCCACCACGTGCGGCTGCAGGACGGCGGCCAGGTGCACTCCTTCGACGTGCGCTCCCCGGTGCGCGGCATCTTCCGCGGCACCACGATCGGCTTCCTGGACCTGGGCCAGGCCATCCAGGAGAACCGCGAGGTGCTGGGCCGCCGGGTGCCACTCACCGCGGGCGGCAGCCCCTTCCAGTCGTGGGCCGCGTGGGTGCCCTTCTTCCACCAGGTCTCGGTGGTGCACCAGCAGGCCTGGGACGCACTGGTCTACGTCGAGGACAGCCGGCCCACCAGCCCGCTGCCTCGCTGAGGACCGGCCCGGACGCTCGCTGCGCGTCCGGGCCGTGCTGGCGCCTCGGGAATTCCCGTGCGGCCGCTGCCCCGGTCCCGCTAGCCTCGGCGCCATGTTCCGTTCCTGAGTTTCGATGCCCGTCCCGACGAACCCAGGAAGCACCATGCCCATGATCAGGAACTACATCCCCTCCGACGAGCCCAGCTGGCTGCGCTGCCGCGTGCTCGCCTTCCTTGCCACCAGTTACTTCGACGACGTCTGGACCAGCAGGCCCGATGACTCGCAGGTGCAGCTCGTCGCCGTCGAGGGCGAGGTGGTGGTTGGCATCCTCGACCTCTGCCTCGACGGTGGCCTGGCCACCATCGACACCATCTGCGTCCACCCCGACCACCAGCACCGTGGCATCGGTACCGCACTGCTGCGCCGGGCGCTCGAGCTGCTGCCCGAGCAGATCCGCACCCTCGACGCCTGGACCCGCGACGACGCCGACACCCTGCGCTGGTACCGCAGCCGCGGCTTCACCGAGTCGGAGCACTACCTGCACGTCCACAAGGCCTGGGACGAGCCCGCCGGCCAGGGCTGGACGGCGCCTGCGCCGCTCTCGGCGCCGGTCACCGCCTTCTGCCACGCTCCGCTGGAGCACGAGGCTGAGCTGCGCCGGGCCCACCGTCGGGTGCACGTCTGCCGACGATTCAGCCTCGTCGTGGCAGCCGACTGAGGGCACGCGGCAGGAACAAGCTGGGCGGTGCCGGTGTTGCCAGAGGTATGACCAACACTGCACTGCCCAGCACCACCCGCGAGATCCACCTGGCCCGCCGACCCCACGGCGCCCCCACCCCGGACGACTTCCGTCTGGTGGAGGTGGAGCTGCCGGAGCTGGCCGAGGGCCAGGTCCTGGTGGCCAACACGGTGATGTCGGTCGACCCGTACATGCGCGGCCGGATGAACGACGTGAAGTCCTATGTGCCGCCCTTCCAGCTCGACCAGCCGCTCGACGGCGGCGCCGTCGGCACCGTGCTGGCCTCCCGCCACCCCGACGTGGCCGTGGGCAGCAGCGTGCTGCACGGCCTGGGCTGGCGCGAGCACGCCGTGCTCGACGGCAACCAGGCGCGTCCGGTGGACACCGAGCGCTTCGACGACGGCGCCTACCTGGGCGTGCTGGGCATGCCCGGCCTGACCGCCTACGCCGGCCTGCTGGTGGCCGGCGAGATGCACGAGGGCGACGCCGTCTTCGTCTCCGGCGCGGCCGGTGCGGTGGGTTCGCTGGTGGGCCAGATCGCCAGGCTCAGCGGCGCCTCCCGCGTCGTCGGCTCGGCCGGCACGCCCGCCAAGGTCGCCCGCCTGCAGGAGCTCGGCTTCGACGCTGGCTTCGACTACCACGACGGCCCCGTTGCGGAGCAGCTGCAGAAGGTGGCTCCCGAGGGCATCGACGTCTACTTCGACAATGTGGGCGGCGAGCACCTCGAGGCCGCCATCAACAGCCTGCGCGTCGACGGCCGGGTGGCCATGTGCGGCGCCATCGCGCAGTACAACTCCACCGAGCCGCCGGCCGCCCCGCGCAACCTGGCGCTGGCCATCGGCAAGCGCCTCACCCTGCGCGGCTTCGTGATCGCCAAGTACGCCGAGCAGGTGCGCCCGGAGTTCCAGGAGCGGATGGGCCAGTGGCTCTCCGAGGGCCGCATCCAGTGGGACGAGACGGTGCGCGAGGGCCTGGAGAATGCCCCGCAGGCCTTCATCGACCTGCTCGAGGGCGCCAACACCGGCAAGATGCTGGTCCGCCTCTGAGCCTGTGACCTCGCGGAGCCGGGCCACGAGCCTGGCTCCACGCGGGATCGACCCGAATTCGCCACGATCGTGCCGGACCGGCCCCCTGTCGGGCCGTGCGGCGCAGATCGTGGCGAATTCTGTTGATGCGCCTAGACAAGCCTTGCCGGAGCCGGAGCCGGAGCCGGAGCCGGGCGCTCAGCGGATGTCGCGTCGCAGGGTGGTGGCCAGCGCCAGCAGGGAGGCAAGCACGGCATAACCCAGCAGCACCAGCGCCCCCAACCAGGCCGGCAGCAGCTGGAGCGGAGCGCCAGGTGTGCTGGCCTGGATCGCGTCGAGCACGAAGCTCTGCCCGGTGATCGCGCTCGCCGCCCCGCCCGGGAGGAAAGGGTAGATGCTGCGCAGTGCGGGCAGGGCGCTGAGCATGGACTCGGCCAGGTAGAACCAGCCGATCGCCACCGCCAGGCACAGCTGGGCGCGGGGGAGCAGGGCCCCGATGCCCACCCCGATCAGTGTGTAGAGCGCCATCGACAGCCCGATCCGCGCCACCTCGGGGGCCACCGTCGCCACCCCCAGCGCGGGTGTGATGCCCGCCGCCGCGCAGCCGCCGTAGAGGCCCACCAGCGCGCCCACGGCCAGCACCGCCCCGTAGAGCAGGCCAACCACGAGGGCCGCCAGCAGCTTCGCTGTCACCACCACCTGGCGGTTCGGTTGGGCCAGCAGCGTCGGGACGACGGTGCGGTGCTCGGTCTCGTTGGTCATCAGCCGGGAACCCAGCAGCACGGGGATCGGGGCGCTCAGCACCAGCACTCCCAGCAGGCCGCGGATGCCGTCGGCGGTGTCGGGTCCTGGCATCGGCGGGTTCATGTGGTCGGGGCCCATCAGGATCAGCCCGCCGGTCAGGAAGAGCCCGACGCCCAGCGCTCCCAGCAGGAAACGGCGCAGCATCGGGGTGGAGGTCAGGCGGATCGTCTCGGCGTGGACGGCGCGCCTCATGCCCGGCTCCCTGCGGTGGTGGCGTAGATGGCCTCGAGGGTCTCGACGCCCTGGCTGCGGGCCAGTTCGGCCAGACTGCCGGCGGCGACGGTGCGGCCCTCGCGGATGATGACGGCGGCGTCCAGCACGTCCTCCACCTCCGCGAGCACGTGGGTGGAGACCAGCACGGTGCGGCCCTCGTCGGCCCAGGAGCGCACCAGGCCACGGATCCAGCTGATCCCCTCGGGGTCGAGCCCGTTGGTGGGCTCGTCGAGCACGATGACGCCGGGATCGCCGAGCAGCGCGATGGCGATGCCGAGGCGCTGGCGCATGCCGGTGGACCAGCCGCCCAGGGCGCGTCGCGCATAGTGCTGCATGGACAGCTGCTCGAGGCAGTCGTCGACGCGACGTTCAGGGTGCCCGCCGAGCGCGGCGTAGACGCGCAGGTGATCGCGTCCGCTCATGGCGGGGTCGACGGTCAGCGCGTCGAGCATGGCCCCGACGACGGTGGTGGGCCGCTCCAGTTGGGCATAGGGCCGCCCGTCCACCAGGGCGGTGCCGCCGTCGGGCCGGTGCAGGCCCAGCAGGCAGCGCAGCGTGGTGCTCTTGCCGGAGCCGTTCGGGCCCAGGAAGCCGGTCACCTCCCCGGGCTCGGCGTGCAGGTCGATGCCGCGCAGCGCCTGGTGGGGCCCGAAGGACTTGGTGAGGGCGGTGACGGATATCGGGACGCCGGTCGGGTCCATGGCTGCCTCCTTGGTAGCATTGTTCTCGATACTGATAATGGTCTCAATATTGAGAAAGGTCAACATGGAGAGCACGCTGCAACTCCTGCTGCATCCCGTCCGGTGGGGGATCGTGCAACGCCTGGCAGCGGGGCCCGCCACCCCCGCGGCCCTGCAGGAGGCCATGGTGGCCACCGCCCCGGCAACGCTCTACCGGCAGTTGCAGAGCCTGCAGGAGGCCGGCCTGGTGGAGGTGGTGGACGAGAAGAAGGTGCGTGGCGCGGTGGAGCGCACCTATGGTCTGGCCGGGATCCTCGCCGGACCCGACCCGACCCCCGAGGGGCGCCGCAACCAGGCGCTGCTCGTGCTCAACCTGCTGCAGCACGACGTGCTCGCCTGTCTGGTGGACGGCGCGGGCCAGCAGGATCGGGTGGGCACCACCCGCACCCGGATCCACGCCACGCCGCAGGAGCTGGAACAGTTGCAGGCCCGGCTCACCGAGCTGGTCACCCCACTGCTCGAGCCCCACGAGGGCTCGAGCCCGCTCTCCTTGGGCCTGGTCATGGTGCCGCTGGCCGAATGAGCCTCCCGGTCTGCCCTGCGGGTTGATCCTCCGGGGCCCGGGTTCGCGGCGGCCGCGGGCAGGTGTCGCGACGTGGCATGCGCCGGCCCGGGCAGGTGTTTGGGGCCCCTTGGCGCTCGGCGGGCGGCCGTGTTTGCCGCGACCAGCCTGCTGACAGCTCCGGCTCCTACACTGCGTCGTGCCGACCGATGAAGGAGACGACATGACCTACCTCAAGAAGCAGATCAGCCTCGCCCTCGTGCTGCTGGCCGTGGTTCCCGGTGCCGTCGTGGGAGTGATGACGCCGCAGCTGGACGGGATCTGCAAGTACTTCCCCTCCTGGCCGGGGTGCTCCTCGCTGGTCTGATCGAGCGGGCGGGAATAACCGTGGGAAAGTTCAACGTTCAACCGACCGAGAACATCCCCACGAACTGGAGTCACGCATGAGCAACCGAGCCGCCCGCACCATCCTCGCCACCGCCAGCCCTGTCCTGCTGGGCAGCGGTGCCGCCGCCTGGGCCGCCATCACCAAGCAGCTGAAGGACCAGAAGATCACGGTCCACCCCGACTCCGCGCGCCTGGGTGGCCGGCCCGTCGCCGGCCCGATGACTGCCTTCGAGCAGGCCAACGTGGTGGGTCAGCACGCCGAGCACATCGGTGGGGGTCGCACCTTCGCCGAGCTGAGCGACGAGTACATGGGCGCCCTGGCGGCCGGTGACACGGCGAGGGCCGAGGAGCTGGCCGGTCCGCGCGAGACCGTGATGCAGGGCAACTTCGTGCGCGCCTCGCTGTTCACCTCGGTGCTGGCCTATGGCGTCTCCGCCCTCGTGGTGGGCCTGGGCGTGCTGAGCGGCGCCACCGCCGCGGCGCTCGACGACTGAGCCACCGGCCTCAGGCCGCGCCGAGAGCCCTCGACGGGGCGACGGCGCGGCCCGGCGCGGTGCGTCGGTACCAGTCGAGGCAGAACAGGGCGATCAGCACCACGTCGATGTAGTCGCCCCCGTAGTACATGAGCTGTGCCCCCGCCTGCGCGGAGGCCTCGTCCACGCCCACCGGCGGGTGGGCATAGAGATGCTTGCCGAGGATGGCGTGCAGCGCCAGGAATCCCACCAGGCAGGCGGCCCGCAGTCGGTGGTCGTGGCCGTGCGGGGTCGGGTCCACCTGCAGGATCGCGGCGGTGAAGACCAGCCCGGCCAGCAGCACGTGGCCGTGGACGACCATGTGGCCCAGCCACGACGTGTGCATCCAGCCGTGCAGCGCCGTGGTGTAGAGCAGCCACAGGCCGCCCACGTTGAGCGCGGCCGCCACCGCCGGATGGCTGACGATGCGCAGCCACGTGCTCTGCAGCAGGCGTGACAGGCTGCGGGCCCGGTGGGCCGGGAGCCCCCGCAGCAGGACCGTCACGGGAGCCGAGACCACCAGCAGCAGTGGCGCGGCCATGCCCAGCAGCAGGTGGCCCCACATGTGGGCGACGAAGTCGCGGTGCCCTGCCGCACCCAGCGGGCCCAGCGCCACCATCGCCAGGCAGACGCCCGCCACCAGGGCTGCGGTGCGCCACGGTGACCAGCTCCGTCCGCGACGTCGTCCGGCCGACACCGCCCACAGATAACCGAAGGCCAGGAGCAGCAGGGCGCCGCCCAGCACCAGTGCGGCGGGCAGCCAGGCTGCCGGGGCGCTGCCGTGCTCATGCATGGTGTGCCCGGCTTCCGCGACGCCACAGCCAGGTGCCGACGGCGATCAGCGTCAGGGCCACCAGCAGCCAGACGATGTCATAGACCAGCAGGTCGCGGTGCGGCGTGTAGGGGCCCCGTCCGTCCGGCTGCAGGATGGGGATCTGTTCGTAGCGGATCTGGTGCACCCGCAGCAGCTTGTGGTTGATGGTCCCGTCGAAGAACTGGAAGCCGCCCGTGCCGATCATCACCGCACCCCACCAGGGCGTTAGCCGTCGGACTCCGCGGCGGCGTACGTCGGCCAGCAGGAAGAGCCCGCCGACGGCGGCGAACCAGCCGAAGGCGTGGAAGAGCCCGTCCGAGACCAGTCCCACCCGCGTGGTGGACCGGTCGTAGAAGTGGTGCCAGTGCAGCAGCTGGTGCAGCACGGTCTCGTCGACGAAGGCCGCCACGCCGATGCCGAAGAGGACTCCGGAGGTGAGCAGCCGTCGCCACAGTGCGGTGGTGTCCAGGGAGGGGTCCATGCCGCCACGCTAGGTGGCTGCCACGCCGATGTCCCCGCCCGCAGGGGTGCAGCCCGCGGGCGGGGCCGGGCTCACCGGCTGGAGGCGGCGCCGGGCGTTGCGCTGGGGCGTGCGGGGCCCGAGGCGGTGGGAGTCGTCGCGACGGAGTCCAGGCCCGTGGGTGCCGGCGTGGGGGCCACGGTGCGGCTGCTGGTGGGCACCACGTGGAATTCCTTGTCCCAGCGGGGATCGGTGAGCAGGGCTCGCACCTGCGCGTCGTCCAGCACGCGCCCCGGTCGGGTGACGACCTGGCTGCCGTCGCGGACGCCCCGCTGGGCGAAGGAGACGATCCAGCCGTCGTCGCGGACCAGCGTGGTCCACGTGCCCTGGCCGGGCTTCTCCTGGTCGGTGAAGGTCCGCACCTCGCCGGTGGGAACCCGCTTTGCCACGCAGTGGAAGTCCGGGCGGCAGGGGGTGGCGGAGGTCATCGAGTGCCAGTTGGCGTGGCCCATGCCCGCCGCCGCCCACGAGGTCCCCTTGGCGTCGGTCAGTTCCATCGTGATGTGGTCGACCTGGGCGTCGGACTGTGTCGTGATCGTGAATCCGGCCAGGTGGCTGCGCAGGATGGCGAGCTGTCCGCGCGTGGCGGGGATGGTGAGCTGCTCGTACTCGATCGAGGCCGCCGCGTCCGGCGACGGGACGGGGGTCGAGCTGGCTGCCGGCCGTGAGCGGGTGGGTGTCGAACTGGGTGTGCTGGCCACCTGCACCTCGGAGGAGGCCGGCAGCAGGGCCGCGACGGCCGCCACGCTGCCGACGGTCAGCGCCAGGGTGAGTCCTCCCGTCACGGTCGTGCGGCGACGTCGGATCCGACGGCCCCGGCTGATGGCCTGCTCGATCATGGCCTCCTCGTTGAGTGCGGGCTGGTCCAGCTCCTCGCTGAGCAGGTGCAGGACGGGATCGTCGTGATGGCTGGGAGTCATGGTGGTCCTCCTGGTGGGCAAGGGATGGTCAGTGGTGGACGTCGGCCAGCGCCGGGCTGGTGCGCAGCCGGGCCAGGGCGCGGCTGCTGTTGGTGCTGACCCAGCTCTCGGTGCGGTTCAGCAGTTGCGCGACCTGCCTGACGGGGATGTCGTCGATGTAGCGGGCGACGACCAGGGCGCGCATCTCGGGGGAGAGGTCGGCCAGGGCCCGCTCCAGGTCGAGGCGCAGGTCGTCCTGCCGCTCGGGGCTCTGGTTCTCGGGAAGGCTCCCGATGGGCACCTCTGTGCTGGAGCGACGGCGGGAGCGGTCGATGGCCAGGCGGTACAGGGTGGTGAAGGCGTATCCGCGGGGGTTCTCGTCGTGCCGGAGCCGGCGGAAGTTCACGTAGAGCCGTGTGAGGGTCTCCTGCGTGAGGTCCTCGGCCAGGTGCGGATCGCGGGTGATGAGCAGGGCTCGTCGATAGATCCCCGACGTGACCTGCTCGGCCAGGTCCAGGAAGTCTTCGTCACGTGTCATGCCTGCTCCTCGTCGTTCTGTCTCTGCCCAGAACTACGCACTGCCCGGGAGATGCGTCACGGGCCGTCGGCAGGGGCGCCGGCCCATCGCCTCGTGTCGCTGGCCACGCCCGGTGCAGCAGCTCGTAGTCAGCGCAGCGGGCGACGACCTGGAAGCCGCGGGAGCGGAACTGGCGCTCCGCCTCGGGTACCCAGTCGGCTTCGCCGGGGCTGCGGGGAGCACCGTGGTTCAGCAGCACCCACGGGGCCTGCAAGGGCAGCCCCTGGTCGTCGGGGAAGCTCGTCGCACCGCTCTCGTGCACCGGCCGGACCCGTTGGGTCACCGGATGGTGGTGCGTGAGCTGCGGCGTGAGCAGGGCGGTGGCCGCGACGCCGCCGCCCTCGGGAACCGCGGTCATCAACCGGCTGGCGCAGGCCAGCCGCTGGGGCGTCTCGTGGGCCAGCATCCGAGGGATCAGCGGGCCGGCCAGGGCTGCAACCAGTGCCGCGACCACGAGCAGCCGAACGGTGCGCCGGCCGGGGCGATGCCGGCGCAGCGCGTCGAGGGTGGCGAAGCCCAGCACCACCGCCGGCAGCAGGTTGTAGTGGTGCGGCAGGCACCAGTAGCTCGCATTGGCGCCGATGGCCCGTGAGCCCAGCACTGGCAGAAGCGCCAGCGAGACCGGCGAGCGCAGCGCCCAGAACAGCGTCGTCGCCAGCAGGGCCACCACGGTGATGGTCAACGGAGCCGGCCAGACCAGGGCCTGCGCGGCGGAGCGCAGCATCGTCGCCGGGCTGCCCACCGCACTCGCGTACGCCCAGGTGCCACTGGGGGACAGCGCCGGGATGACCCAGTGGATGACGGCGAGGGTCCAGGCCACGGCGACGACGGCCACCAGGCCCGCCAGGCGTCGCGCGCCCAGCACGAAGGCCACCAGCGCCAGGCCCAGCACGAGCAGTCCGGCGTCCTCCTTCACCAGCAGCAGCGCCAAGGAGAAGGCGGTGAACATGCGCCACCGCCGACGCAGTGCCCCGTCGAGCGCCATCGCCAGCAGGGGCATGCCCAGCGCCACCTCGTGCACGTCGAAGACCGCTCCGAACTGCACGCCCGGCGAGGCCGCCAACCCCAGACCCAGGACGACCGGCAGCGCCGACCCGGCGGGCAGGAGACGCTGGGCGGTGCGGGTGAGCAGGCCACAGGTGAGGCCGATGCAGCCGGCCTGGCCCAGCAGCAGCACCCGCGGGTCGTCCCAGAGCCAGTAGAGCGGTGCCGCCAGCGCGATCACCGGGTGGAAGTGGTCACCCCACAGGTTCATCCCCGGGCTCTTCATGGAGCTGATCGGGGCCTGGCCGTGCGACAGGGCGCGGATCGCCTGGTCGAAGATCGCCAGGTCCATGCCGGTCAGGTGCTCGGCGTGCAGATGGAAACAGACCGTCGCCAGCACCGCGGTGGTCAGCAGCCCCACCAGCCATGGGAGCAGGGATTGCGCCCGCGGGCCGACACCCCGGGAGCGGGGTGCGGCGGGCGTGGGCATGGCCGGAACCTAGCCCCGGCGCGGGCCGGGGAGGGGTCTGGTGGAGCGATGTCGCACGAACCGACCCCAAGATCGGCACTTTCGGTCAGACCACAATCCCTGCAATACCCCGCAGGGTATTTGCAATATACCCACGGGGGTATCTAGGATCGGGGTCATGAACGAATCTCGACAGATCGTGGTCGTCGGCGGAGTGGCCGGCGGCATGTCCTTCGCCACGCGGATGCGGCGCCTCGACGAGCACGCCCGCATCACCGTCATCGAGCGCAGCGGGCACGTCTCCTTCGCCAACTGCGGGCTTCCCTACTACGTCGGCGGCGTGATCCCGCAGCGCTCCAGCCTGCTGCTCCAGACCCCCGAGTCGCTGGCCGAGCGCTTCCGCCTCGACGTGCGGGTGCTCACCGAGGTCATCGACATCGACACCGCCGCCCGCACCGTGACCCTGCGCGACCTGGCCCAAGGCACCACCAGCACGCTGCACTACGACGAGCTGGTGCTCTCGCCCGGCGCGCGGCCCATCACCCCGCCGCTGCCCGGGATCGAGCGCGCCCTGGTGCTGCGCGACGTCGAGGACACCGATGCGCTCACCCAGGCCGTGGCCGGCGCCGGGACCGCGGTGGTGATCGGCGGCGGCTTCATCGGGCTCGAGGTGGCCGAGAACCTGGTGGCCCGCGGGCTGCACGTCAGCGTCGTGGAGGCCGGCGAGCAGGTGATGGCGCCGCTGGACCCGGAGATGGCCGCCATCGTGCACGAGCGGCTGCGCGAGCACGGCGTCGAGCTGCTGCTGGGACGTTCCGCGGCCGCCATCGGTGAGCACGAGGTCCGGCTCGACGACGGCCGGGAGCTGCCCGCCGACCTCGTGGTCGCGGCCATCGGTGTGCGGCCCGACACCCGCCTGGCCGAGGCTGCCGGGATCACCGTCGGCCCCCGCGGGGGCATCGCCGTCGACGACCAGCTCCGCACCTCCGACGAGCACATCCACGCCGTGGGCGATGCCGTCGAGAAGCTCGACGGGCTCACCCAGGAGTCCACGCTGGTGCCGCTGGCCAACACCGCCAACCGACAGGGACGCGTGCTGGCCGACATCCTGGCCGGGCTGGGCGGTCACGACCGGCCCACCCTGGGCACCGCCATCGTCGGCGTCTTCGGGCTCCAGGTGGCCGCCACCGGCTGGAGCGAGAAGCGGCTGCGGGCCGCCGGCCTGCCGGTGCGCGTGATCCACACCCACCCCTTCTCCCATGCCACCTACTACCCGGGCGCGCGCCCGATGGCGCTCAAGCTGCTCGTCGATCCCGAAACCGACACCATCCGGGGCGCCCAGGGCGTCGGTGAGGACGGCGTCGACAAGCGGATCGACGTGATCGCCACCGCCATCAGCGGCGGCCTGACCGCCTCCCGGCTGGCCGACCTTGAGCTCGCCTACGCCCCGGCCTTCGGCTCCGCCAAGGACCCGGTCAACATGCTCGGCTGGGTGGACCAGAACCTGGCTGGTGGCACCACCACCAGCATCCAGTGGCACGAGCTCGACGCCGCTCTGGCCGCGGGAGCACACCTGGTGGACGTGCGCAGCCGCGAGGAGTTCGAGGCCGGCGCCATCCCCGGCGCGCTCAACATCCCCGTCGACGAGCTGCGCGAACGCCTCGACGAGCTGCCCCAGGGCGAGCTGGTGGTGCACTGCGCCGTCGGCGTGCGCGGCCACACCGCCGCCCGCCTGCTCAGCCAGGCCGGACGCAGCGTCGCCAACCTCGACGGCGGTTACAAGACCTGGCGCACCGCCACCCGCTGACCCACTCCACGAGAGGAAACCCCATGAACCAGCCCATCCGCACCACCTGCGAGCAGGCCCGCACCTGGCTCGACTCAGACCACGCGCCCACGGTGGTCGACGTCCGCACCCCGGCCGAGTTCAGCGCCGAGCACCTGCCCGGCTCGGTGAACATCCCGCTCGACCTGATCCGCGAGCACCCCGCCGAGATCGGCCGCGCCGCCGGTGGCGAGGTGCTGCTGGTCTGCCGCACCGACAACCGCGCCGGCCAGGCCGCCGAGCTGCTGGCCCCGACGCTGGGCGAGCGCGCCCATGTGCTGGCCGGCGGCACGAGCGGCTGGGCCGAGCACGGGGGAGCGATGGAGCGCGGCAGCAGCACCGTCTGGGCGATGGATCGCCAGGTGCGCGCCACGGCCGGCGCGCTGGCGCTGACCGGCATCCTGGCCTCCACTGTGGTGCCGCGCGCCAAGTGGCTGGCAGGTGGGATCGGTGCCGGCCTGCTCTACTCCGGCGTCAGCGACACCTGCGCCATGGCCAACCTGCTCTCCCGTGCCCCGTGGAACCGCAAGGGCACGCCCAGCCTGGCCCAGGCGCGACGCGTGCTGGCCTCCCGCTGAGCGGGGGCGTCGAAGTTCTGGAACGATGACCCGGGCGGGGTGCCCCAGTGGTGCCCCGCCGCACCCACCACCAGGAGGCACTCATGCAGATCCCCGTCGATGAGCTCGACCCCGTCCTGAGGCGGCTGCGCCGCGCCCAGGGCCAGCTCGCCGCCGTGATCCGGATGATCGAGGAGGAGCGTGAGTGCCAGGACGTCGTCACCCAGCTGGCGGCCTGCTCCAAGGCCCTCGACCGGGCCGGCTTTGCGCTGGTCAGCACCGGCCTGCAGCACTGCATCGTGGACAACACCGACGAGCAGGAGCGCGCCGACAACCTGGCGGCGATGGAGAAGCTCTTCCTCTCGCTGGCCTGAGCCGCTGACACGCGGGATGCCTAGGCTGGGCCCGTGAGTGCACGAGGTAACTAGGCTGGTTGCCGCGCCGACGGCGTGGTGACCAGCCGGATCCGGTCGGCCTCGCCGTCGTCGACGCGCGGGGCTGTTCTCGTCATGCCCGATCCGGCCGCCGACTCTCGGCGGCGCCTGCCGTGAGCCCGGCGGTCCACAGCCTCAAGGACTCCCGTGAACCCCCTTCGTCTGGTCTGGCGACGACGCGCGCTCGCGCTGCTCGCCGTGGCCTCCATCCTCAGCTCGGCGGACTTCGCCGTGCCCGTCTCCACCCTCTTCCTGCTCTCCCGCGGCCTCGACTTCACCGAGGTCTTCACCCTCGAGACCGTGCTCGTGGTGAGCCTGCTGCTGTGCGACCTGCCCACCGGCTGGCTGGCCGACCGCACCAGCGACCGGGCCGTCCTGGTGGCTGGCCATGCGGCCGCCGCCCTGGCCGCCGTGGGGTGGGTCCTCTCCCACGGATTCATGGCTTTCGCGCTCACCACGGTGCTGTCCGGGCTGGGCATCGCGCTGGTCTCCGGCGCCGACCGGAGCTATCTCACCAGCGTGCTCGACGAGGGCGCGGAACAGCAGCTCACCGGGGTGCTCGGCCACTTCGGGGCGCTCGCCGCGCTGTCCGGCGCCGGGGCCGGTGCCGTGGGTGGCCTGCTCGCCGCGCACGGTCTCGCCTGGCCGGCCGCCGTCGCTGCCGCAGCTGAGATCGGTGCGGCCCTGGTGGTGCTGGGACTTCCCGCGGCCCACCGGGCTGACCCCACCGACTCGACCGGACAGCGCCCCTCGCTGTCTCAGGTGGCCCGGCTCGTGGCCCGCACGCCCGTGCTGGCGCTGAGCGCGCTGCAGCCGTGGATCCTGGTCGGAGCTGCCTACTACCTGAACCAGCCGCGATGGCAGGCCACGGGCATCGACGTGCGGTGGTTCGGCGCCATCCTGGCGCTCGCGCAGGTGGCCGGAGCACTCTGCTCGCACCTGGCCGATGCGGTGGCCCGACGCGTCTCGCCGCGGCTGCTGGTGTCCGGCTCCCTGGCCGCGAGCGCGGTCGGGTTCATGCTCATGACGCTGCCGCATCCCTTGGCGGGTGTCGCGGGATTCCTGCTGGTGCTGGCATCTGGCGCCCTCCGCGCTCCCGTGACCGGATCCTTGACCGCGCTGGCGGCGCCTGTCGTCGTTCGCGCCACGACGCTGTCGATGGTGAGCACCTGCGCCAGCTTGATCGGGGCCGTGGTGAATCCGTTGGTCGGGCTGATGGCCCAGTCCGACGTTGTCCTGGCCTGCTGGGCGGTGGCGGCTGCCCTGATGGGCTTCGCTGTGGCCTGGGCGGTGCTGGGCCCGCGGGGCGTGGGCGCCGACCAACCCTGAAACTCGCTCCCTCGATCCGCGAAACCGCCGGTTTTCGGCCGGTGGCTTCAGGGGGTCAGTGCAACACCGATGATGTCTTGGAGTGTTTCAGCTGGGGTGCGGTA
>NZ_BAAAIX010000032.1:0-3057 GCF_039526385.1 Luteococcus peritonei
TCCACAAACGACACGGTCCTCACAACTCCCAAAAATCGGGGTGTTGCGAGGACCGTTAGAACCCGCCGGGTCGGGACGGGCCCTCGTCATGTCAGTCCGGCTCGGTCCGCTTGACGTTGTGGCCGCCCCACCAGGAGAAGCCCTTGAGCACCACGGTGCCATTGGACCCGTCGCCACGGGCCCGCCGGCTGACACTGTTGCCGGCCATGATGTTGAAGGTCCGGTCCTCGACCCGGACTCCCGGCGGCACCCGGATCGTGGAGCCGCCCATCACGGCCACCAGCTCCAGCTCGACGGTGATGCCCGGGCCCAGGCAGTCGCTCAGGTCGATGGTATGGCCGCCCCACCACTGCAGGCCGTGGAGCCGCCGGGTGCCGGGCGGCGGGCACAGGTCCTTGCCGCTCATCACCGCCGAGACGCCGACATCGGGTCCCGCGGGCACCTGCAGGGCGCCTCGATGCTTGACGGCCGGGACCGCGGGCAACCGGTTGGCCTCGGGCAGGTCCTCCACGAGGGCGTCCAGTTCGTCGGTGAAGCGTGAGGACAGCACGCGGTCCTGACGTTCCGCCAGCTCCCCGACGTCGATCCTGCCGGCCGAGTGTGCCTCGGCCAGCACCCGCAGGGCATGGTCGCGCTCAGGATCGCCGGCGCGCAGGCGGGGCAGCTCGCTCATGGCATCAGCGTACGCCCGACAGGCCCGAGGTCTACTTCTTCTCCTTGCCGCCCTCGCCGGTCTGCAGTGCGGCCACGAAGGCCTCCTGGGGCACCTCCACGCGGCCCACCATCTTCATCCGCTTCTTGCCCTCCTTCTGCTTCTCGAGCAGCTTGCGCTTGCGGGAGATGTCGCCGCCATAGCACTTGGCCAACACGTCCTTGCGGATGGCGCGGATGGTCTCGCGGGCGATCACCCGGGCGCCGATGGCGGCCTGGATCGGCACCTCGAACTGCTGGCGCGGGATCAGCTCCTTGAGCTTGCCGGCCATGGCGACGCCGTAGTTGTAGGCCTTGTCGCGATGCACGATGGCGCTGAAGGCGTCCACCGGCTCGCCGTGCAGCAGGATGTCCACCTTGACCAGGTCGGCCGGCTCCTCGCCCGCCATCTCGTAGTCGAGGCTGGCATAGCCCTTGGTGCGGCTCTTCAGGGCGTCGAAGAAGTCGAAGACGATCTCGCCCATGGGCAGCACGTAGCGGATCTCGACGCGGTCCTCGCTGAGGTAGTCCATGCCGGTCTGGATGCCGCGCTTTTGCTGGCAGAGCTCCATGATGGTCCCGATGTACTCACTCGGTGCCAGGATGGTGGCCTTGGCCACGGGCTCGTAGACCTTGTCGATCTTGCCGTCCGGATACTCCGACGGGTTGGTGACGGTGAACTCCTTGCCGTCCTCCATCACCACCCGGTAGACCACGTTCGGGGCGGTGGAGATCAGGTCCAGGTTGAACTCCTGCTCCAGCCGCTCCCGGGTGATCTCCATGTGCAGCAGGCCCAGGAAGCCGACGCGGAAGCCGAAGCCCAGGGCGCCGGAGGTCTCCGGCTCGTAGGTGAGCGCCGCGTCGTTGAGCTGCAGCTTCTCCAACGCCTCACGCAGCTCGGGGAAGTCGTTGCCGTCGATCGGGTACAGACCGGCGAAGACCATCGGGTTGGGGTGGCGGTAGCCGCCCAGGTCGCTGCTGGCCGGTCGGGAGGAGACGGTGACGGTGTCGCCCACGCGGGACTGGCGCACGTCCTTCACGCCGGTGATCAGGTAGCCCACCTCGCCGACGCCGAGCGCGGCGGACTTGAGCGGCTCGGGGCTGATGACGCCCACCTCCAGCACCTCGTGGGTGGCGCGGGTGCTCATCATCAGGATCTTCTCGCGGTGGCTGATCTCGCCATCGACCACGCGGATGTAGGTGACCACGCCGCGGTAGGTGTCGTAGACGGAGTCGAAGATCAGCGCACGGGGCGGCGCGGAGGCGTCGCCCACCGGGGCCGGGATCTGCGCCACGATCTGGTCCAGCAGGTCGGTGACCCCCTCGCCGGTCTTCGCGGAGACCCGCAGCACGTCCTCGGGCTCGCAGCCGATCAGGCCGGCGAGCTCGGCGGCGTACTTCTCGGGCTGGGCGCCGGGCAGGTCGATCTTGTTCAGCACCGGGATGATGGTGAGATCGTTCTCCATGGCCAGGTAGAGGTTGGCCAGGGTCTGCGCCTCGATGCCCTGGGCCGCGTCCACCAACAGGATCGCGCCCTCGCAGGCCGCCAGCGAGCGGGAGACCTCATAGGTGAAGTCGACGTGGCCGGGGGTGTCGATCATGTTCAGCACGTGGTCGGCGCCGGCCACCTGCCAGGGCATCCGGACCGCCTGCGACTTGATGGTGATGCCGCGCTCGCGCTCGATGTCCATGCGGTCCAGGTACTGGGCGCGCATGGCTCGCGCGTCGACCACCCCGGTGAGCTGCAGCATGCGGTCGGCCAGCGTGGACTTGCCGTGGTCGATGTGCGCGATGATGCAGAAGTTGCGGATGATCGCCGGATCGGTGGAACCGGGCTGTGGCGCGCTCAATGCACTCCCCGTCGTCGTGGTGCCGGATGGGACGTGTCATCTTCTCACGAATGGCCGCCCGAACTCATGTCGACGCCTCGCGGCCGGGCCGCACCAGCCCGGCCTCCAGCAGCCCGACCACCAGCCGCCCGTCGCGCACCCACGCCACGTGCGCCAGCCAGCCCTGTGGGGAGCGCTGCCAGCCCACCATGACACCCGGACAGGGCAGGTCCCCGTCCAGCACCTCCACGTGCGACGTCCGCGCCGCCACCCGGCCCCCGGTGCGCGACGCCAGGCTCCCCAGCTCGGACCTCACCCTGCTCGACATGGGCCAGACCCTAGGCGCTGCCCCTGACAATCCCGGGCCGGACGCCGGAGCACCATTGGGTCGGAAGTCCTACCCTGAGAATCGCTGCCTCGATCCGAGGTTCGGCCCGAGAAAACGGCGGTGGCTTCAGGGGGTCAGTGCAACACCGATGATGTCTTGGAGTGTTTCAGCTGGGGTGCGGTAGTCCAAGACCTTGCGGGGTCTGGTGTT
>NZ_BAAAIX010000033.1:0-154019 GCF_039526385.1 Luteococcus peritonei
TCCACAAACGACACGGTCCTCACAACTCCCAAAAATCGGGGTGTTGCGAGGACCGTTAGAACCCGCCGTGACCGGGGCCCTTCGTCATGCCTGGCCCGGTGCTCCGGGCCGGCACCGGTTCAGCGCAGCGCCTCCAGCAGGCGCGGCAGGACGCGCACCGCACGGTCGAAGACGGCGATGGAGCGCTCGGCGCGCGACAGGATGACCGCACCCTCGATGGTGGCCAGCGAATGGGCCGCGAAATCGGCCGCGTCCTGGACGGACAGGCCGCCGGCCGTGTAGAGCTCGGTGAGACGCCCCTCCCAGTCATGGAAGACCTGGCCGGCTGCCTCGAGCAGCTCGTCGTTGTCGGTGGCCACCGTGACCGCCACGGCGGCGCAGCCCATCGAGTACTCGCTGCGTTCGAGCAGTTCCCGCCAGCCGGTGACCAGGGTGTCGAGCACGACGGCGGCGTCCTGGCCCTCGGCCTTGCCCAGGCCGTCGAGCACGATGGTGCAGCTCTCCTGGAGGGCGGCGAGCACCAGCTCGTCCTTGCCCCCGGGGAAGTGGTGGTAGATGGAGCCTCGCGGCGTGGAGGTCAGCTCGATAACCTCGCTGAAGCTGGTGGCCTGCAGGCCCTTGGTGGCGAGCAGTCGGGTGGCCCCCGCCACCATGCGCTCGCGCACGTCCTTTGCCATGATTTTTGTCCCCCCGAACAAAGTTTGTGGTGCCCCGACAACCGGGACGAGACCACTATGCCCCACGACCTATGCAGGTCATCCGGTTCAAGGAATCCCCGGACCAGTCCGCTGGCCGGTGCCGCGGGACCGGCCGAACCGCTCCCCACCGACTAGGTCTGTCGTCAGAATTGTACTGCACAAGAAAATCCGGCGGCCCCTTGACGGGCGTGGCGCCCCGGAGGGCTTCAAGTTAATGAGTGTGAAAGACTGGTCGGGAAGAGTTGGCGAATCATCATGAATCGACGCCGCCGGCGTGTATCTCCGCGCACGCCGACGGGGCGGGACCCGCAGGTCCCGCCCCGTCGCGCATCCTCCGGCCCGTCGGCCGGATCAGCTCACTTCACGTCGTCGTCGACCCAGTCGAAGGTCTTGGTGACGGCCTTCTTCCACTGCCGGTAGAGGCGCTCGCGCTCGTCGGAGTCCATGTCGGGCTCCCAGCGCTTGTCCTCGTCCCAGTTGTCGATCACATCCTGCTCGCCCTGCCAGAAGCCCACCGCGATGCCCGCGGCGTAGGCGGCACCCAGCGCGGTGGTCTCGGCCACCTTGGGCCGCACCACCGGCACACCCACCTGGTCGGCCTGGAACTGCATCAGGGTCTCGTTGGCGGTCATGCCACCGTCCACCTTGAGCTCGGCCAGCTGCACGCCGGAGTCGGCCTCCATGGCGTCCAGCACCTCACGGGTCTGGTAGGCGGTGGACTCCAGCACCGCGCGGGCGATGTGGCCGCGGTTCACGTAGCGGGTCAGGCCCACCAAGGCACCCCGGGCGTCGCTGCGCCAGTAGGGGGCGAACAGGCCGGAGAAGGCCGGCACGAAGTAGGCACCGCCGTTGTCCTCGACGCTGGCCGCGAGCCGCTCGATCTCCGGGGCGGAGTCGAACATCTTGAGGTTGTCGCGCAGCCACTGCACCAGCGAGCCGGCCACCGCGATGGAGCCCTCCAGCGCGTAGATCGGCTTGTTTTCACCGATCTTGTAGCAGACGGTGGTGAGCAGGCCGTTCTTGGAGGGGACGATCTCCTCGCCGGTGTTCATCAGCATGAAGCAGCCGGTGCCGTAGGTGTTCTTGGCCATGCCCACCTCGAAGCAGGCCTGACCGAAGGTGGCGGCCTGCTGGTCGCCCAGGATGCCGGCGATCGGGATGTCCATCAGCATGCCCTGCGCGCGGCCCTTGCCGTAGACCTCGGCGGAGCTCTTGATCTCGGGGAGCATGGACATCGGGATCGTCATGTCCTTGGCGATCTCCTCGTCCCACTGCAGGGTCTTGAGGTCCATCAGCATGGTGCGCGAGGCATTGGTCACGTCGGTGACGTGCACGCCGCCGTCGACGCCGCCGGTCATGTTCCACAGCACCCAGGTGTCCATGGTGCCCATCAGCAGCTTGCCGGCCTCGGCGTCGGCGCGAGCACCCTCGACGTTGTCCAGGATCCACTTCACCTTGGGGCCGCAGAAGTAGGTGGCCAGCGGCAGGCCCACCTTGTCCTTGTAGCGGTCGTTGTCGCCCTGGGCCAGCTCCTCGACGATCTTCTGGGTGCGGGTGTCCTGCCAGACGATGGCGTTGTAGACCGGCTTGCCGGTCTCCTTGTTCCAGACCACGGTGGTCTCGCGCTGGTTGGTGATGCCCACGGCCGCGATGTTGTGGCGGTTCAGGCTGGCGCGGCTCAGCGCGCTGGCCACCACCTCGCGGACATTGGTCCACACCTCCTCGGGATCGTGCTCCACCCAGCCGGCGCGCGGGAAGATCTGCTCGTGCTCCATCTGGCCGGTGGAGACGATCTGGCCGGCGTGGTCGAAGATGATCGCGCGAGAGCTGGTGGTGCCCTGGTCGATGGCGAGGATGTACTTGGTCTCACTCATTGCGGTGTTGCTCCACTTCGTTGTGTTGGACGTCGATGGCCCAGCGGCCGGGGGCAGCGAACCTGGTCCCATCTTGCAGCCTCGTGCCCGAAGGGAGAAGGGTCGGCGGTCGCGGTCCCATACACTTCAGCATCAGGTGCACCAGTGCACCACCGGCCTGAACATACGTGCAGGGGAGGCTCTCCAGGATGAACGAGCGATCCGACCAGCTCTACTCCGCCGCCTCGCTCTACTACGTGCAGGGCGAGACGATGGAGTCCATCGCGCACCAGCTCCAGGTCTCGCGTTCGACGGTATCGCGCCTTCTCAAGGAGGCAAGGGATTCCGGCGTGGTTCAGATCACCCTGGCCCGCCCTTCCGGGCCCCGTTCGCCGCTGGGGGACGCCCTGGGCCGGATGTTCGGGGTGCGGGCCCACATCGTCGCGGTGCGTGACGGGGTCTCCGACGTCACCCGGCTGGAGAGCGTGGCGCGCACCGCCGGGAGCCTGATCAGCGACGCGGTGCACGACGACATGGTGATCGGCACTGCCTGGGGCACCACCCTGGCCAGCGTGGTGCAGCACCTGCGCCCGCGCGACGTGCGGGGCACCACCGTGGTGCAGATGAACGGCGGCGCCAGCCCCACCAGCTCCGGGCTGCCCCACGTCGGCGCCATCATGACCCAGCTGGCCGACGCCTTCGGCTCCGGATTCGTGCACTTCCCGGTGCCCACCTTCTTCGACTACGCCGAGACCAAGCAGGCGATGTGGCGCGAGCGCAGCGTGCAGAACGTGGTGGACCTGCACGGCCGCATCGACCTGGCGCTCTTCGGGGTGGGCGCCCTCGACGCCGAGCTGCCCTCCCACGTCTACAGCGCCGGCTACCTCGACGAGACCGACATGCGCCAGCTGCGCGAGCAGCGCGTGGTCGGCGACGTGAACACCGTCTTCCTGCGCGAGGACGGCTCCTGGGCGGACATCCCGATCAATGCCCGCGCCTCCGGCATGACCCCTCGCGACCTGCAGCGGATCGGTCGACGGATCTGCATCGTGGCCGGTGTGGCCAAGGCGGCCCCGCTGCTGGGAGCGCTGCGCGCGAGGGTGGCCACGGATTTGGTGGTCGACGAGGCCACCGCCCGCGCCGTGCTGGCCCGGGTGCAGCACACCCAGGCCTAGCGGCGCTCAGCCGATCGGCCGGCCGTCGAGATCGACGTCGAGCGCCACGATGTCGCGGAACTGCTCGGTGCGACGCAGCATGGTCTCCTTCTCGCCGTCCACCAGCAGCACGCCCGGCTCGGCGAAGGAGAAGGTGGTGGCCATCGGCACGAAGTAGGCGCCGGTGTTCATCACGGCCAGCAGGTCGCCGGTGTGCAGCTCCGGTCCCTTCCAGGAGTGCAGCAGCGTGTCCCAGGGCGCGCAGGTGGGCCCCACCAGGCGGTAGTCGTGCTGCTCGTCGCCCTCGGCCTGGCCGGCCACCAGGATGTGGTGGTACTCGCTGACCAGGCCAGGCAGCACGTTGATGCCGGCGTCCAGGAAGAGGAAGTCGCGCTCCGGGGTGCTGCGCTCGGTGAGCACGCGGGTGGCCAGGAACTGGGTGCTGGAGGTGAGGCCACGGCCCGGCTCCAGGAAGATCCGCGGCATCGCCCGCCCGGCGCGCTCGTAGTGGGCGCGCACGTGCTCGTGGGTGACGCTGACGAAGTCCTCGATGCTCAGCCCCTCGGTGGCCGAGGGGGTGCGCAGCGGCTTGCCGTAGTGGACGTTGTGCTTGTGGTCCCTGACGCTGAAGTTGTAGGTGGTGGAGACCGCCAGGCCGCCACCCAGGTTGAGCACCTGCAGGTCGAAGCCCTCGGCGGCCAACTGGTCGACGAAGCCCAGCACCTCGTCGATCGGCCCGGCCAGTCGCTCGACGCTGCCGATGTGGCCGCCGATGTGCTGGTGCAGCCCGATGACGTCGAGCACACCGGTCTCGCGTGCCGCCCGGAAGACCTCCAGGGCGTGGGAGGCCGGGGTGGCGAACTGGCCCTGCCAGGTGTTGGAGGTGGACACCCGCACACCCACCGGCACCCGCTCGGCGCCCAGTTCGCGGGCGATGGCCGCGATCCGGTCCACCTCCTCGCGCTGGTTGATGTTCATGATCTGGATGCCCGAGGTGATGGCCAGGCGGATCGCCTCGTCGCTCTTGCCGGGGCCGTTGAAGATGATCCGCGAGGGCTCCACGCCCAGCTGCAGCGCCAGCCACAGCTCCAGGTGGCTGGTGACCTCCGCGCCGATCCCGAGCCGGTCCAGCAGCTGCAGCACGCCCGGCACCGGATTGGTCTTGTAGGAGTAGTAGACCTCCACCAGCGGCCGGCCGTCGGGGCCGGGCTGGGTGAAGCGCTGCACATTGGCGCGCACCTGGTCGGCGTCGACGACGTGCAGCGGGCTGCCGTGCCGTTCCACCAGTCCCTCGAGCGTGCGGCCCTGCACCAGCAGCTGGCCCTGCTCGTCGCGCTCCAGCCCCCAGTCGGCCGGGCCCAGCCGGTTGGTCTGCTGCTCACGCAGCACCACGGCCGCTGCGGCCTGCTTCACCAGCGGCTTGACCGCCTTCGTGACGTCCTTGATCTTCACGTGTCCCCCGTGTCTCGTGTCCGCGCCATTCTTCCCCACGGCCGCTGAGCATCCGCCGTGAGCCGGGCCTCGGCAGCCGCGGCGCGGCGCGCCCTCTTCAGCCACGCTTCAGCGCGGAGCCCCGCCCGGGCCTGGCAGCCGGAATAGAGCCGACGCGCCGATGGTTGAGCAGGGGCTGCGCACGTCCGGGCCGGGCGGTGCGCTGGGTAGAGTTGCCTGCAGTCAGCAGGCGTGAGAGGACACCATGATCGAGTTGAGCGACATCACCACCGAGGCGAAGCCCGCCGAGCAGTCCGGCCAGGTGCGCGAGGTGATCATCGTGGGCTCCGGGCCGGCCGGCTACACCGCCGCCGTCTACACGGCCCGCGCGGACCTCAAGCCCCTGGTGATCGAGGGCGCCTTCGAGGCCGGCGGTGCGCTGATGAACACCACCGAGGTGGAGAACTATCCCGGCTTCACCGAGGGGATCATGGGCCCCGAGCTGATGAAGTCGATGCGCGCCCAGGCCGAGCGCTTCGGTGCCGAGCTGGTCACCGATGACGCCGTCGAGCTGGACCTCACCGGGCCGATCAAGCAGGTCACCGACTCCGAGGGCAATGTCTACCGCGCCAAGGCCGTCATCCTGGCGACGGGCTCGGGCTACCGTCGCCTGGGCCTGGCCGACGAGGACAAGTACTCCGGCCGCGGCGTGAGCTGGTGCGCCACCTGCGACGGCTTCTTCTTCAAGGACAAGCCGATCGTCGTGGTGGGCGGCGGCGACTCCGCCGTCGAGGAGGCCACCTTCCTGAGCCGCTTCGGCTCCAGCGTCACCCTGGTGCACCGCCGCGACGAGCTGCGCGCCAGCAAGATCATGGCCGCCCGCGCCATGAACGACCCCAAGATCTCCTTCGAGTGGAACTCCGAGGTGGTCTCGATGAGCGGTGACAAGGCGCTGGAGTCGGTCACGCTGCGCAACACCCAGACCGGCGAGACCAAGCAGCTGCCGGTCAGCGGCCTGTTCGTGGCGATCGGCCACGATCCCCGCTCGGAGCTGGTCAAGGGCCAGGTGAACCTGGACGAGGCAGGCTATGTGCTGACCGAGCCCGACTCCACCCGCACCAACCTGGCCGGCGTCTTCGCCTGCGGCGACCTGGTGGACCACACCTACCGCCAGGCCATCACGGCCGCCGGTTCCGGCTGCAAGGCCGCCCTGGACGCGGAGCACTTCCTGGCCGATCTGGCCGACGAGAACGTCCAGGCCTGAACTTCCCGAGCACAGTCCCCATCCCCCGAAACGAGGAGAGAAGCATGAGCGCAGTCAAGGACGTCACCGACAAGACCTTCGTCGACGAGGTCGTGATGAACCCCAAGCCCACCCTGGTGGACTACTGGGCCGACTGGTGCAGCCCCTGCAAGCAGCTCTCGCCGATCATTGACGAGCTGGCCCAGAGCCACGGCGACCGGATCAACTTCGTGAAGATGGACACCAACGCCAACACCCAGATCCCCACCGAGCAGGGCATCCTCTCGCTGCCCACGCTCCAGGTCTGGCAGGGCGGCCAGGTGGTGAAGGTGATCCAGGGCGCCAAGACCAAGGGCGCCCTGCTCAAGGTGCTGGACGAGTACCTCTGAGCCAGGGCCGACGATGAGCCACACACCGCACTGGTCAGACTCCAGCACCGGACCCGACGAACTGGAGGTGGCCCCGGCCCTGCGCAGCAGCCGCTTCCCGAAGTGGCTGCTGGTCCTGATGGGCGTGCTGCTCGGCGCCCTGGTGGTGGGCGGAGCCGGCCTGACCGCCTGGCGGATCAATGCCGCCAAGCCGCAGGTGGTGATCACGGCCGGGCCGTCGAAGACCCCCTTCGCGCTGGTCCCACCGCTCGCAGTGGGCGAGTACTCGCGCGATGCCAGCGCCAATGACCAGCCCTCGGTGAACCCCACCACGAAGAAGTCGGCGATCGCGGCCACCTATGCCCGCGGCGGCCAGAACAGCGTGGTGCTGCTGATGAGCCGCCCGGAGGCCGACGTCAAGAAGTTCATGACCGACATGGGCATGAACACCGTGATCCAGACCGAGGACGGCTACTGCGGCACCTCGGTGGACACCAACCGTGACGGCTGCGCCATCGTGCGCGGCAACACCGCCATCATGCTGGTGGACCTGGTGGGGCTGACCCGCACCGACCTGATGGAGCTCACCCACGACTTCGCCGACGAGCTGGACCGATGAGCCGCCGCGAGGTCCGCCTGGAACGCACCAGCAGCGGCAACTACCGGGCCACCAGTCCCGACGGCGTCAGCGTCGAGGTGGGCCAGGACGAGGGTGTGATGAGCCCGGTGGAGCTGCTGCTGGCGGCTCTGGGCGCCTGCAGCGCCATCGACGTGGACACGGTGATGAGCCGACGCGGCGAGCCCGACTCCTTCGAGGTGCTGGTGGCGGGCGAGAAGGTGACCGACGAGACCGGCGGGGTGCGGATGTCCGAGCTCTCGGTCGACTTCCGGCTGGACTACGGCCAGGGCGAGGCCGGCCAGCAGGCCGAACGCCTGGTCCCGCGCCTGGTCCGCGCCTCCCACGAGAAGGACTGCACGGTCTCACGCACCATCGAGCTCGGCACCCCGGTGACCATGACGGTGGACGGCCGGCCCACCGACTGAGGCCTCGGCGAGGAAATTCACAGTTTCCGGTTCCCCGTCTGGATCGCTTGTCCACAACGAATCCTGGGCGGCGCGCCGCGCGACGTCGGCCGGCAATACTGAGAAACTGACCGATTCATTTTGAGAAACGCTCAGACTTGCCTACGGTGGCTCCCATGAACAAGTCCACCACCATCGTCTCCATGGTCGCCGCCACCGCGCTGAGCGCCGGCGTCGGCCTCGCCACCGCCGCCCCGGCCGAGGCCGCCGGCACCGTCTGGGACCGCGTCGCCAAGTGCGAGTCGGGCGGCAACTGGTCCATCAACACCGGCAACGGCTACCACGGCGGCCTGCAGTTCAGCCGCCAGACCTGGCTGGCCTACGGCGGCGGCAAGTACGCCCCCACCGCCAACCGCGCCACCAAGGCGCAGCAGATCGCCATCGCCAAGAAGACCCTGCAGGGCCAGGGCCCCGGCGCGTGGCCCGTCTGCTCCCGCAAGGCCGGCCTGACCCGCGCCAACGGCCTGGCCGCCTACACCGGCAGCACCACCACCGCGAAGCCCGCCAAGAAGGCGACCGCGAAGAAGGCCTCCACCAGCACCAAGAAGGCCACCGCCAAGAAGGCCGCCCCGGCCGTCAAGGGCGCGCGCTACGTCACCGTGAAGAGCGGCGACACCCTGTCCAAGATCGCCAAGCGCAATGGCAAGTCCTGGCAGTCCGTGTGGAGCCTGAACAAGGCCTCCGTGCGCAATCCCAATGTCATCAAGGTCGGCCAGAAGATCCGCGTCGCCTGATCCAGCACGTCTGACCACGACCCCCGGCCCCACGGCCGGGGGTCGTTGCCTGTCCAGGGAATGCCCGACGGGCGCGCTGTCCACACCACCGACCACTCGCACCCGCCAGCCCTGCGCCGTGCCATTGCCCCTGCCGAGCGGCCGCCGGTCCGACGGCAACCGATCAGCGACTCCGGCCGGCCTCACGCCCGGTGGGTTCGGCCGGCGGGAGCGGCCGCGGCACCAGCCCGGCCAGCAGCTGCCAGGCCCGGTTCAGGTCCGGCTGCCAGCGCGCGGTCGCGTCCAGCCGCAGTTCCAGGCGACGGCAGCCGTCCACCCGGTGCTCCTCCACCCTCTGGAAACCCGCCTCCTCCAGCCAGGCCGCGGGCGGTTGCAGGCAGCTGCCACCCTGGGTGAGCCCCAGTGCCACCACGCTGCCGGCCTGCCCCACCAGGCGGCGGGCCAGGTGCTGCACCATCAGCTTCACCAGGTGCTCGGGCCGCTCGCCCTCCGCCCGGGTGGTGACCAGCGCCAGCAGGCAGGCGGAGTCCGGGGTCTTGCTCCAGTGCTCCAGGGGATGTCCCGCGGGCAGCTGCAGCACCGGACAGACCATCAGCTGGGCGAGGACCTCGTCGTGCTCGTCGAGCACCGCGATGCCGCACAGCCCCCACTGGTCCTGGGCGGAACGCGCCCACAGTGCCTGGGGGTCGTGGAGCAGCGGGTCGAGCCCGCCGTGGCCGCGGCAGGTGCCCGGGCCCACCGTCAGGTCCTGCGGCACCATCGGCCGCACGCGCCTGGTTCTGCCCACGTCGACTCCCTCCTCTGCCGTCCCCAAGGCTACGTCGGTCGGCCACGGGTGGAGCGGCGCGTGGCAGAGTAGGGGGCGTGAGCCTGCCTGAACCAGAACGCCGAGACACCCGGCTGGACCGTTATGTGTCCAGCTACTCCGAGCGGACCCAGGGGATGCGTGCCTCCGCCGTGCGCGCCCTGTTCGCCGTGGCCAACCGGCCCGAGGTGGTCTCCCTGGCAGGCGGCATGCCGAACATCGCGGACCTGCCACTCGACGTCGTCTCGCAGACCCTGTCCGAACTGGTGCTGACCCGCGGCACCCAGGCCATGCAGTACGGCTCCGGCCAGGGCGAGCCGATGATCCGCGAGCAGATCTGCGAGGTGATGGCGCTGGAGGGCATCCGCGCGCACCCCGATGACATCACCGTCACCTGCGGCTCCCAGCAGGGGCTTGACCTGGTGACGCGGATCTTCTGCGACCCCGGCGACGTGGTGCTCGCCGAGGCCCCCAGCTATGTCGGCGCGCTGGGCACCTTCGGCAGCTACCAGTGCGAGGTGGTTCACGTCGCCATGGACGACGACGGCCTGCAGCCCGACGCACTGCGCGCCGCCGCCGAGGCCTGCATCCGGGCCGGCCAGAAGCCGAAGTTCCTCTACACCATCCCCAACTTCAACAATCCCTCCGGCATCACGATGACCATGCAGCGCCGCGAGCAGGTGCTCCAGGTCTGTCGCGAGCTGGACATCCTGGTGGTGGAGGACAATCCCTACGGCCTGCTCACCCTCGACTCCGATCCGGTGCCCGCGATCCGCTCGCTGGACGCCGAGCAGGTGATCTACCTGGGTTCGTTCTCCAAGACCTTCGCCCCCGGCTTCCGGCTGGGTTGGGTGCTGGCCCCGCACGCGGTGCGCGAGAAGCTGGTGCTGGCCCAGGAGTCGGCCACGCTGTGCCCGCCGGTCTTCAGCCAGTTCGCCGTGAGCGCCTACCTGTCCAACCATGACTGGAAGGGGCAGATCGTCTCCTTCAAGGACATGTACCGCTCCCGTCGCGACGCCATGCTGGAGGCACTGCGCGAGTACATGCCGCCGGGCACCACCTGGACCGAGCCGAAGGGCGGCTTCTTCGTCTGGGTGACGCTGCCGGAGGGCCTGGACTCGCAGGCCATGCTGCCACGCGCGGTGACCGCCCGGGTGGCCTACACCCCCGGCACCGCCTTCTATGCCGACGGGCTGGGCTCGCGCAACATGCGGCTGTCCTACTGCTTCCCCACGCCCGACCGGATCCGGGAGGGCGTGCGGCGCCTGGCCGATGTCGTGAACCGCGAGTTCGAGCTGCACCAGACCTTCGGCCTGGACACCTCCCCCACCCATCGCCGCAGCGTGGGCCCCGGCCCGGACCTGCAGTGACCACCCTCGTCCCGTCCCCGGAGGCAGACATGGCAGAGAACAAGAACCATCCCGTGGTCGTGCTGGCAGGAGGCCTGTCCCACGAGCGTGACGTCTCGCTGCGCTCGGGTCGCCGGGTGGCCCAGGCGCTGCGCGAGTCCGGCTACGAGGTGGTCGAGTCGGACATGAACTCCGAGGTGGTGGACCTGATCGCCCGGCTGGACGACCCGGTCGTGGTGCCGATGCTGCACGGCGGTCCCGGCGAGGACGGTGCCCTGCGCGAAGTGCTGCAACTGCTCGACGTTCCCTTCGTGGGCTGTCCCGGCGACGTCTGCCGCGTGGTCTTCGACAAGTCCGTGGCAGGCACCGTGGTGGCCCGTCGGGGCTTCAACGCCCCCGAGCAGGTGGCGCTGCCCCACGACATCTTCCGCGAGCTGGGCGCCACCCGCCTGGTGGAGGCCCTGGCCGAGCGGCTCGGCTTCCCGATGATCGTCAAGCCGGCCCGCAGCGGCTCCGCGCTGGGCACCACCAAGGTCAACTCGCTCGACGAACTGCCGCAGGCCCTGGTGGCCGCCTACGCCTACGGCCCCACGGCCGTCGTCGAGGAGTACATCCCCGGGACCGAGGTGGCCGTCACGGTGCTGGTGCGCAATGACGAGCTGCAGGTGCTGCCCGCCATCGAGATCCGTCCCGAGTCCGGCATCTACGACTACAGCGCCCGCTACACCGCCGGCTCGACGCGCTTCATCGTCCCCGCGGGCCTGGACCGCACCGGCGCCGAGAACGTCGACGCGCTGGCCCGCGGTGTGGTGGAGGCGCTCAAGCTCGACGGACCCGTGCGCGTGGACATGATCGTGGACGACGAGGGCCAGGCCTGGTTCCTGGAGGCCAACGTCGCCCCGGGCATGACCGAGACCTCACTGGTGCCGATGGCCCTGGAGGCCGCCGGTCTGGACCTGGGCGAGGTCTATGGCCGCTTCGTGGAGCAGGCGGCCGAGGACACCGCCCGTCGGCGTGCTCGTGCGGAGCAGCCATGACCCAGCGGCTCAAGCAGCTCCTGGTGGCGCTCGGTGGCGGCGCCATCTGCCTGCTGTTCGTCTTCCTGGGCCTGTGGCAGATGCAGGTCTTCGAGTCGCAGAAGAGCGACAGCACCGCGCAGCGTGCGGCTGAGCCGCCTCGTGAGCTCGAGGCAAACCTCACCGCCGAGGGCAAGGTCGGCGACCTCTACGGTCGCACCGTCACCGTGAGCGGCCACTACCTCCCCGCTGCCCAGCACCTGGTGGGCACCGAACGTCCGCTGCGGGTGCTCACCGCCTTCCGTACGGACCAGGGACGAACCCTGGCCGTGGTCCGCGGCACCACTGACGCTGATGAGGCCCCCGCTCCCCCCACCGGCCAGCAGACCGTCGAGGGCATCATCCTGCCCACCCAGGGCTCCGACGGGGGCCCGGTCTCCACCGAGGTCCCGGCGGGCACCATGAGCACCGTGCGCCTCGAGCAGCTGGTGCAGGAGTGGCCCACCCCGATGCTGGACGGCTTCGTCACCCTGAAGCCAGCCCTGAGCGAGCAGCAGGGGCTGGTGTCCACCGAGGCACCGGTTCCCGACACCGAGGGCGGCCGCGTCCGCAACCAGGGCTATGCACTCCAGTGGTGGGCCTTCGCGGGCTTCGGTGCGGTGCTGACCACCATCGCCGTACGCAACCTCCGCCCCCGCGACGAGGACTGAGCTCGGACCGCTAGGCCCGGTGGGTGTCTGGCTGCGGCCCTGGGCCGCCGAGCCCTGGTGGCCGCTGGGTAGGCTGGGGTCGTGACCATCTCCGATGACGACTACGTGGCCGAGCTTGACGAACAGGACCTCCGCGGCATCCGCGGTGCCCTGTCCCGCTACCGCTTCTTCGCCTACACCACCGGCGTGCTGCTGATCTTGCTGGTGTGCGTCGGCATGCCTATGAAGTACCTGGCCCACGACGACCGCGTGGTGACCTGGACCGGCATCCCCCACGGCTGGCTCTACATGGGCCTCTTGATCACCGCCTACGATCTTGGTCGGCGGGCTCGCTGGTCCTGGCCGCAGCTGCTCTCCATCGCGCTGGCCGGCACCATCCCCTTCCTGTCCTTCGTGGCCGAGCACTTCGCCCGCAAGGATGTGCGTGAGAAGTTGGCGATCTGGGAACAGCGTGTGCTCGGCTCTGCCGTGCAGCTGTGACCAGCACCGACACCTGAATTACATACTTGTCATTTAGGGAATTTATCGACAATTGCCTCCGGCGGACGCCGCTGACCAAAGACGCAATCGCCCCGGGCGCCAAGATGGCACCCGGGGCGATCGTCGTCCTGGAGAGTCTCAGAACTCCTTGGCGTTCACGATGTTGAGGATGCGCTCAAGATCATCTTCACTGGCGAACTCGATGGTGATCTTGCCCTTGTTGCGGCCGATGTCCACCTTCACCCGGGTGTCGAAGTGGTCCGAGAGCGACGAGCTGAGCTCCATGGCCCGAGGTGTCGGCTCCTTGGGTCCACGGCTCTTGCGCTGCACCGGCGTGGTGCCGTCCCCCATGGCGACGATCTCCTCGACGGCGCGGACCGACAGCCCCTCGGCGACGATGCGCTGCGCCAACCGCTCCTGGGCCAGCGGGTCCTCCACCATCAGCAGGGCCCGGGCATGGCCGGCGGAGAGGACGCCCGCGGCGACGCGTCGCTGCACCGGAGCCGGCAGACGCAGCAGACGGATGGTGTTGCTGATCTGCGGCCGTGACCTCTTGATCTTGGTCGCCAGCTCTTCCTGGGTGCACCCGAAGTCGCTCAGCATCTGCTGGTAGGCGGCGGCCTCTTCCAGAGGGTTGAGCTGGGCCCGGTGCAGGTTCTCCAGCAGCGCGTCGCGCAGCAGGTCGCCGTCGTCGGTGCCGCGCACGATCGCGGGGACCTTCTCCAGCCCGGCGGCCGTGGTGGCTCGCCAGCGACGCTCGCCCATGATCAACTCGTACTGGTCGTCGCCCACGGCGCGGACCACGATCGGCTGAAGGACGCCGACCTCCTGGATCGACTCCACCAGCTCGTTGAGCGCTTCCTCGTCGAAGACGGTACGCGGCTGCTTCGGATTGGGCCGGATCGCGGAGACCGGAATCAACTGGAAGTATGAGCCGTCTTCCAAGGGCTGACTAGGGGTTTCATCCTGGTCATCGGTCGGCTGCGGAGTCTTGCGGGGCGTCTCGTCCACATCGGTGCGCTGGAAGAGTTCTCCCAGTCCACGGCCGAGTCCGGACTGGTGCTTCGCGGGCATCAACGGGCCTTTCCACGGTTGGCGATCTCCTGGGCGGCACGCCAGTAGGCCTTGGCGCCGGCGGAGGTGGGGTCGAACTGCAGCAGCGTCTGGCCGTAGCTGGGAGCTTCGGCGATACGGACACTGCGGGGGATCTGTGAGCCCAGGGTCTGGTCGGAGAAGTGCTTGCGCACCTCGCGGGCCACCTGTGCCGAGAGCTTGGTGCGGGCGTCGAACATGGTCAGCAGCACGGTGGACAGATCAAGATCAGGATTGAGCTCCCGCTGGACCACAGTGATGGTGTTCATCAGCTGCGAGACACCCTCCAGCGCGTAGTACTCGCACTGGATCGGAATGATGATCTCCCCGGCGGCCACCAGGGCATTCAAGGTCAACAGGCCCAGCGACGGCGGACAGTCCATCAGGACGTAGTCGACCTCGGCGGTCTTGAGGAAGTTGCGGATGGCCCGCGCCAGACGCTGTTCTCGGCCGACCTGCTGCACCAGTTGAATCTCGGCGCCGGCCAGGTCGACCGTCGCCGGCATCACGCGCAGATTGAGAGCCTCGGGGGAGTCGACCAACACGTCCTCGATCGCCACGCCGTCCAGAAGCACCTCGTAGGTGCCAGGAGTTCCTGGCCCGTGCTCCACACCCAGTGCGGTGGAGGCGTTGCCCTGGGGATCCAGGTCCAGCACCACGACACGCAGCCCGCCCTCGGCGAGCGAGGCCGCGAGGTTCACCGTGGTGGTGGTCTTTCCGACGCCACCCTTCTGGTTCACGACAACCATGACTCGGGGTGCTGATGGCTTGGGGAAGTCGCGCTTCACGTCCCGGGGAATGATGCGCGGGGTACCGGGAACCCGTTGGGTTTCGGTGGTGGCGGTGCTCACGCGTTGCGACCTTCCTGCACTCGTGAGGCCGCGTTTCACGTGAAACTGCACCCTCGTTGATGGGCTTTCAGTCTACAAGATCAGCTCACGGGAATCACATGGCTGTGCTTCTCAGCGAAGGGCCACGGATCGGTCTCGCGGGAGCGTGTCGTCGCTGCGCGGTGACGTCGAAGGCGCGTGGTGCCCGCAGACTCGTGGTGATGGTCCGAGTCCGAGCGTGGGAGTTGGGGTGGAGCAGAGCTTGCGGGGGTCGGCGTCTGCGGGAGATGCAGTTGAGCGCTGCCGATGCCGCGACGGGCACGGGCACCTCGGCCATTCGGGCTGGCGTCGTGACTGGTCACCTCGGGCTCACAGGAAGAGCGGACGACGGTAGCCGTTCTGTCATCGAGTTTCACGTGAAACCTTGGGCGCCATGCCTCTCGGGTGAGTGAACCGCCCAGACGTTTGCGGCGGCGGCGACTACCCCAAGGACGGGCGCCCGCGAGCCCACCGAGCAGGGCCCGAGCGCGATGTCTGGGCGCCGACGCTGGCCATGCTGCCCACTCATCGTGGACGGGCGCAATTGGTGTCACCTGGTGGACAGCCCCGTCTACAGATCGGCGTGATGCAGGCCCGGTTGTCAGATCGCGCCCGCGCGAACGGTCGCCGCCTGGTGATCTGCCGCCTGGAGCCAGCTGGGTCTGGAGGTGGCTTGTCATCGGGCTGCGCCGACCGGTCGGTGGACCAACGATGAAAAGCCATCACTGTCCGCGGACGCTCCTCGGAGCAGTAACCGCAGCAGGCGGCACGGCGCACCGAGGGCCGTAGGGATCCGCAGCCTCACACGTGCAGTGCGACCACGTTGGCTGTGCCTAGGCCCCCAGGGGCTGTTCCCAGCGAGCCGACCCTCACTCCGTGCTGAGGTCGTGCTGCCGGGCCGCCTTCGCCCAGGCCACCCGGCCAAGGAACACCACGATCCAGGCAGGCCATTGGCGTCCCTCCCCCACAGAACCCACGCCCGCAGCGTCCACTGGCGTCACTGGTCAACGGCCACATTCCGACGTTGAAACGGACGGAGGGGCAGACAGGTCCGGGTACCGCGATTCTGACGTTTCACGTGAAACCCAACGGCGAGACCCGCGTCGAGGGACGGCCGGGCCGGTTCAGGCCGAGCGCCGCACCACGAGTGCCTGGGTCACCTCGGCCTCAGAATGAGCGCGGACCTGGAAGACCTCGGCGCGGAGCTTGCTGGCCTCCAGGAGTTTGGCAGCGTCATCGATCTCGTCGTAGACGCTCTCGCCCTTCAGGGCCACCAGCCGTCCATCTGGGTAGAACAGGGGAGTGCACCAGCCCAGGAGCTTCTTGAGGTTGGCGACGGCCCGACAGGTGACCACGTCGTAGACCTCGTCGGAGTCCTCCGCCCGACCACGCACCACCGTGACCCGGTCATCCAGCCCCAGCTCCGCCACCGTCTCCTTGAGGAAGGTGTGCCGGCGAAGCAGGGGCTCGAGCAGGGCGATCTCGAGGTCAGGTCGGAGAATGGCCAGCGGGATACCCGGTAGTCCGGCACCACTGCCGACATCGACCATCCGTGCCCCGTCGGGAATCAGTCCGGCCAGAGCTGCGGAGTTGAGGATGTGGCGGTCCCACAAGCGATCCTTCTCGCGGGGACCCAGAAGTCCCCAGTCGATACCCTTGCTGGCAAGAATGTCGACATATTTACTAATTGTCTTGTAGCTATCCTGATAGACGGCTTCTGCTTGCGCCTGGGCGTCCACGACTCTCCTCGTTGCGGTGAGACACCAGCCTACCGAGACAGCAGTTGGTTCCACGTGAAACCGGCTGCACCCTGCAGGAGGACCCCACGAGGCTCCCGCCAGGGGCCATCAGGTGAACCCGCCACGTGTGGTGACGTGAGCGGTGGCGGTGGATGCCCCAGCACTGGCAGGCGCTGCACTTCCGTGGGAGGAAACTTGAGCATCGCACCCACCGGAGCGAGACCCGCACCACACCCCTGGCGGACGTCCCTGGCCGCACCCCACGAACCCACGGAAGGGTCGTCGGACTCATCGCCCAGGATGCGCCGCTGCACCATCCCACTCACATGCACCTGGCCACCCGTTCCATGCGATGGACGGGGCCACCACTGGTGGTGGAGGCCCACCCGGCGGGTTGCTCGCATCTGGGCATGACAGGCGCAGCTTCGTAATAAGCAGGACCCAGGACTCTGGCAGCAGGCCTTCACCGGTGGGAGCATCTGTACATGGACGAGACCACCTTCACCATCACGACTGCCGATGGGCAGGACCTGCAGGTCTACCGCTGGGCACCCTCGGGCACGCCACGAGCCGTCGTCCAGGTGCAGCACGGACTGGGGGAGCACGGCGGACGCTATCGCCGTTTCGCCGAGGCACTCACCGAGGCCGGCTACCTGGTCTGTGCCCCCGACTCGCACGCCTCCGGCCGCAGTGCCGGCAACGGCTACGGCGTGTGGGGCCCCGACGGATGGAAGGGGTGGGTGGATGACATCGCTGTCCTGGCCCGTCGGATCCATCAGGACGAGCCCGGCCTGCCGCTGGCCCTGTTCGGCCACAGCCTGGGTTCCTTCGGCACGCAGCAGTTCCTGCTCGACCATGGCGACCTGGTGGACGCGGTCGTTCTGTCCGGCACCACCGAGCCCGCCGGCATGGCCCAGGCCCTCGGTGGGGACGAGCCGGCCGACCTCACCAGCTTCAACGAGCAGTTCGAGCAGCGCACCGGCTTCGAGTGGCTCTCTCGCGATGCCGACGAGGTGGACCGCTATGTCGTCGACGAGGCCTGTGGCTGGCAGCCCGAGCCCTTCGTCGGGATCGAGACCCTGGCGCAGGCCGCCGACCCGGAGCGCCTGGCCGCGATCCCCACCGACCTGCCCGTGCTCATCATCTCCGGCGACCAGGACCCGGTGGCCGGCCCCAGCGCACTCGGGCCCCAGGTGGTGGGGGAGCGCTACCGCCAGGTCGGCCTCACCGATGTCACCGTCACGCTCTACCCCGAGGCACGCCACGAGCTGCTCAACGAGACGAACCGTGACGAGGTGACCGCCGACGTGCTGGCCTTCCTGGACCGCACCGTGGGCTGACCACGCGGCCCAGCTGGTCACCAGCCGGGCGCCGACAGACTCGTCGAGACTGGCCTAGTCGGTGCAGCAGCGCCCTCACCAGCACGGATGCGGGCCGATGACCCACCCGTCGCCGTCGGACATGCAACAGGGGCTGGACGGTGAGTCCCGTCCAGCCCCTGCTCGGTCGTCTGCAGCGATCAGCTCGCCGGCAGGACCACCACGCGTCGCTTGGGCTCCACGCCCTCGGACTCGCTGACCAGACCGGCCTCGGCCACGGCGTCGTGCACGATCTTGCGCTCGAAGGGGTTCATCGGCGTCATGCGCACCGCCTCGCCCGAGGTCTTCACCTCGGCGATGGCGTCGTGCGCCAGCACCTGGAGCTCCTTGCGACGACGGTCACGGTGGCCCGCGACGTCCAGCATCAGACGGCTGCGGTGACCGGTCTCGGTCATCACCGCGAGGCGCGCCAGCTCCTGCAGGGCGTCCAGCACCTCGCCGTCCTTGCCGACCAGGACCTCGCTCTCGGTGACGATGGAGACGTGGGCCCGACCGCCCTCGGCGAAGGTGTCGATGTCGCCATCCAGGTCGGCGATGTCGAGCAGCTCCTCCAGGTAGTCGGCCGCGATGTCGCCCTCGGCTTCCAACGGGTCCTCGTCGCCGTCGGAGTCATCATCCGACTCGTCGGTCGTGACGGCCTCGTCCTGCTCCTCGACCGCATCCTCGACGGTCTGCTCGGCCGGCTGGGTCGGGTCGGTGACCACGGCAGCGGGGTCGGTGACCTCGATGGCCGGCTCGGGGGTGGTGAGCTCTTCGCTCATGGTGGTTCTCCTTGGTGGAAGGGAGGACCGGCACCGGGGTGCCGGCCGGGAAAATCAGAGGGGAGCCGACCGGCTCACTTCTTCTTCTTGCGGGCCTGGCGCGGCTGGCGCGTCGGCTGCTGACGCTGGACCACCTGCCGGCCCCCGTCGTTCGCCTTGCGGACGGTCTGCCGGGCGACATTCTGGCGAGCCACACCCGGGCGGGCGGCGGTGGCGCCACCCTCGGACTCCGAGCTCGATGAGCTGGCGGCAGCCGTGGCGGCCACCGGCTTGCGGGAGCGCTTGGCGCGTCGCTCAGCCTCGATGGCGTCAGGATCCTTGCCCTTGGCCCGCATCCGCTCCTGCCAGTCGAGGTGGGCAGGGGTTCCGGGCGTCGGGTTGTTGCGGATCAGGATGTACTGCTGGCACAGCGTCCACAGGTTCGTGGTCATCCAGTAGACGAGCACGCCGATCGGGATGGCCAGACCGGTGAACAGGTACATGAAGGGGAACAGGTACAGCATCATCTTCTGCTGCTGCGCCATCGGGCCGGTCAGGGCCTCCGGCGGCATGTTGCGCTGCATCAGCTCGCGCTGCTGGATGAAGAGCACCGCGGTCATGCCCAGGATCAGCGCCATGGCCGTGATCTGGGTGGCGCCGAAGTTGTCCAGCGGCAGGAAGCGACCCGCCAGGCGGGCACCCATGAACTGGGCGTCGTGCAGCGACTGCACCAGCTCCGGATTGGTCTTGAAGAAGTGACCGCGGGGGATGATCGGATTGCGAGCAGCACCCTCCAGCACGCGGAAGAGGGCCAGGAAGATGGGCATCTGCAGCAGCACCGGCAGGCAGGAGGCCGCGGGGTTCACGCCCTCCTCGCGGTAGAGCTTCATGGTTTCCTGGCCCAGCCGCTCACGATCGGAGCCGTACTTGTCCTGCAGCGCCTTCAGCTTGGGCTGCACCAGCTGCATGTTGCGGGAGGTGTTGATCTGCTGCACGAACAGCGGGATCAGCAGGGTCCGGATCACCACCACCAGGGAGACGATCGACAGCACCCAGGTCAGGCCGCTGTCGGCACCGAAGAGCGGGGACCAGATCTTGTGGGCCAGCACGATCAGGCCGGAGACGGCCCAGTAGATGGGCTGCATGATGGCGCTGCCCATGTCCATGAATGTGTCCTTGATGCCGAACAGCAGCAGGGC
Source organism: Luteococcus peritonei (assembly GCF_039526385.1). Taxonomy (NCBI): domain Bacteria; kingdom Bacillati; phylum Actinomycetota; class Actinomycetes; order Propionibacteriales; family Propionibacteriaceae; genus Luteococcus; species Luteococcus peritonei. The sequence goes on from NZ_BAAAIX010000033.1 coordinate 19,943, forward strand.
CGTTTGCAGAAGGGCCATCAGTATTCACCTCGGGTGTTGTGGGAGATGCCCGACGCCAGGGCGTCGGACCAGACTGTGGTGGTGGGAAGGCGGCGCTCGGCCTGTTCGGTCTGCCAGGCCGCGTCCTCCGCGGTGCCCGGGACCGGGTCGTAGCCACCCTTCGAGAAGGGATTGCAGCGCAGGATGCGCCAGACGGTGAGCCAGCTGCCGTAGATGGCACCGTGCGTCTCCAGCGCCGTGAGCCCGTAGGCGGAGCAGGAGGGATGGTACTTGCAGACGTCGCCGTAGAGCGGGGAGAGCAGACGTCGCCAGAGCTTCACGAAGGCGACCAACGGGTACCTCACTGCACACCCCCAGTGCTCGCGACGGTCGTGGGTCGCTCGCCACGACGCTCCAGCCGGCCCAGGCAGGTCTGCCAGGCACCGGCCAGGTCGTCGGCCAGCCGATCGGGAGCGGTGGCCGCGGCCGGCAGGGCTCGCACCACGACGGTGAGGTCGGGGGAGGCCGCCAGCAGCGGAACCACCAGATGCCGCAGGCGACGCTTCACCCGGTTCCGGGTGACCGCATTGCCCACGGCCTTGGACACAACAAAGCCCACCCGGGACGGGGGGCTGTTGGTGGTTCGTGCGTGCACGACGAGAGTGGGTCTGGCCGCCCGGACACCGCCACGCATGGTGGAACGGAAGTCGGATGCAGAACGCATCCTGGTCTGGGCGGGCAGCACCCGGACTCGTCAGGCAGACAGCTCGGCGCGACCCTTGCGACGACGCGCAGCCAGGATGGCGCGGCCGGCGCGGGTGCTCATGCGGGCGCGGAAGCCGTGGGTACGCGAACGACGGCGGTTGCTGGGCTGGAAAGTGCGCTTGGTCACGGGGATTACTCCCTTTGTCTTCGAAGTTGGATACCCGGGCGGACGGATGTGACGTCCGCCCTGGCGCGGGGAAGTCGTCGCCGACTTCCGGCGACCTGTCAACGATACGGGCACCGGGCCGCGATTGCCAAACCCGCGCCGACCCCAGCCCCGGAAAGCGAACGAATCACAACGGTGTAGTCCACTCGACACGCCGCAGGACGGCAAACATTCTTCGCCCTCGGCTTGCCCGACTCGAGGAAGCGAAAGTATCGTCATGCCCCTGTACCACCGGTTTTCCACAGGACGCCGCTCGGGGGAGCGCCGTCGAACTGGCCGCAGCGCACAAGCTGTGGAAAACTTTGTGGACAGCGTTGTCGTACAGCGTTTCCCCGCACGGGGAGCAAGGGCCACCTCGTCCCCCCGCGAGGACCACGGCCCACAGTTCGTGGGGCGAAGATGGGTGTGAAGTGAGCAATACGTCAGTGCACAAGGCCCCGGAGGACCCGGCGGCACAGCTGACCAAGGCTTGGAAGCACATCCAGACCAGCGCGGACGGCCCCAACAAGGCCTGGCTGAAGAACACCAAGCCGCTCACCATGCACGAGTCGACGGTGATGATCGCCGTCCCCAACGAGTTCACGCGCGAGCGGATCGAGACCCGGCTGCGGGTCCAGATCGAGGAGTCGCTGAGTGACTTCTTCCACCGGCAGATGCGCCTGGCCATCACCGTCGAGCCGGACCTGGAGCTCAGCCTCGAGGTGCCCGAGCGCGAGGAGGACCCCGAGGAGCTGGATCCCGAGCCGGCCCAGTTCATCCCGCGCAGCGACACCGAGCGTCCCCGTCCGGGCAGCGCCACCGGCGAACCGGCCCCGGCACCCGCCTCCGGTGGCGACGTCGACCGGCTGAACCCCAAGTACACCTTCGAGACCTTCGTCATCGGTTCCTCGAACCGCTTCGCGCACGCCGCCGCGGCCGCCGTCGCCGAGGCCCCCGGCAAGAGCTACAACCCGCTGATGATCTACGGCGAGTCCGGCCTGGGCAAGACCCACCTGCTGCACGCGATCGGCCACTACGTGCGCAACTACTACGACCGGGTCCGCGTGAAGTACGTCAGCACCGAGGAGCTGACCAATGACTTCATCAATGCCATCAGCGACAACCGCACCGCGCAGTTCCGTCGCACCTACCGCGACGTCGACGTCCTGCTGATCGACGACATCCAGTTCCTGGAGTCGAAGATCCAGACGCAGGAGGAGTTCTTCCACACCTTCAACACCCTGCACAATGCGCAGAAGCAGATCGTGATGACCTCCGACCGGCCGCCCAAGCTGCTGGAGGCCCTGGAGCCCCGGCTGCGCAGCCGCTTCGAGTGGGGTCTGATCACCGACATCCAGCCGCCGGACCTCGAGACCCGGATCGCCATCCTGAAGCGGATGGCCGCCACCCAGAACCTCACGGCCGGTCCCGAGGTGCTGGAGTTCATCGCCTCCAAGATCCAGACCAACATCCGCGAGCTGGAGGGCGCGCTGATCCGGGTCACCGCCTTCGCCTCGCTGCAGCGCCAGGAGGTGGACCTGGAGCTGGCGCAGATCGTGCTCAAGGACCTGATCCCCGAGGGCACCGAGTCCGAGGTGACGCCGCAGCTGATCATGAACGAGACGGCCGCCTACTTCGGCATCACCATGGAGGAGCTGACCGGCGCCTCGCGCACCCACGTGCTGGTGACCGCCCGCCAGATCGCCATGTACCTGTGCCGCGAGCTGACCGACATGAGCCTGCCCAAGATCGGGCAGCTCTTCGGCGGCAAGGACCACACCACCGTGATGCACGCGGACCGCAAGATCCGCGAGCTGCTGCGCGAACGTCGCAGCGTCTTCAACCAGGTCACCGAGCTGACCAACCGGATCAAGCAGCAGGGGCAGTAGTCCCACAGCAGCACGACGGGCCGTTCCCCACCGGGGGAGCGGCCCGTTCGTCGTCGAGCCGCTCAGGCGGCGTCGGCCGCCTCGGTCTCCAGGACCGCCAGCGGGCGCACCAGCACCGCGTCCAGCCAGGCCGTCAGGTCGGCGGACATGTCGATGCTCCCGCGGTCGTAGAGCCACTGCACCTGCAGGCCGTCCATCAGGGCGATCAGCCCCCGGGCGGCGCGGTCGGGCCTCACACCCTCGCGCAGCAGGCCGGCCTCGCCCAGGCGTCGGAACAGGGCGGTGTTCTGCTCGCACATCATCTCGTAGCGCAGCGTGAAGTAGGTGTGGGCCGGATGGCCCGGGTCGGTGGCCTCGGCCGACAGGGTGGCGAACAGTTCCACCAGTTCCTGGCGCTCGGCATTGTGCCGGGCCAGCTCCACCAGGGCACGGGCGTGCTGCAGGGGGGTCATGTCGTCGTCGAAGTGGAAGCGGATCCGGTTGTCGTCGTCGCGCCGGGCCAGCACCTCGAGCAACAGCTCTTCCTTGCTCTTGAAGTGGTACAGCAGGCCGGGGTGGGTGATGCCCACCCGGGTGGCGATGTCGCGCAGCGAGGTGCCGCGGTAGCCCACCTCACCGAACAGCTGGACGGCCGTGTCCAGGATCTGTGCCCGGCGACGGTCACCCTTGGCGCTCGGTTCGTGCTGGTCTGCTCCGCTCACTGCCGTTCCGTTCCTTCGCTGGTCGGGGCTGGTCTGGCCGTCGACTGAGCCCAGTATGACGCCGCACACAGGGCAGGTCCATTCGACCTACCGGCTGTGCACAACTGGGGGCAGGACTGTGGACAAACGGTGGGTGGCGGGGGCCACCGTTGTTGAGAGCCGGTGGACGCAGCTCGAGCACCCCGCCGGTGATGCACAACTTCCACCCGTGTGATTCCACGCTGCCCACACTCCGTCCACACCGACCATCTGCACTCTGGCAAGCTGTGACGAGGCTTTTCCACAGGATCCACAGAAGTGATGACCATGACGGTTATCCATACATCTCCAAGGTCTTCAAAGTCTGGGGGGCGCGGATCTGTGGGAAACCCGGGCCGTCGAGGACCCAGGTGCACCAGCACCAAGGAGCTGACCATGGGGACGTCACCGAATCGGTGACCCACCATCAGGTGTCGGCAGAGGGGAACCGCCGCAGGAGCCCCTGGGACTCTCGACCCCGGGACTCTCAACCGCAGGACGAGAGAAGCAGCCGGTGGCCTGCCCTGGCCCTGTCGGGCATGGATATGATGCCCACGCGCCACCTGCCGACACCGTCGGGTGCCAACCAGCTGACCAACCAGTACCCAGAAGGGGACGCCGTGAAGATTCGTCTGGAACGCGATGTGATGGCCGAGGCCGTGGCCTGGGCCGCACGAAGCCTGCCGACCCGCCCCAGCGTCCCGATCCTGGCCGGCCTGCTGGTGAAGGCCGACGAGTCCGGCGTCACGATGTCGAGCTTCGACTACGAGACCTCGGCGCAGATCAACGTCAAGGCAGAGGTCGTTGAGCCGGGCGAGGCCCTGGTCTCCGGCCGCCTGCTGGCCGACATCGCCCGCAGCCTGCCCAACCGCCCGGTGGAGCTGACCAGCGACGAGAACCGCATGGAGCTGGTCTGCGGCTCGGCCCGCTTCACCCTGCAGACCCTGCCGGTGGCCGACTACCCCAACCTGCCGGAGATGCCCGCCGCCACCGGCACCGTGGAGAGCGACGACTTCGCCCGCGCCGTCGGCCAGGTGGTCGTGGCCGCCGGTCGCGACGAGCTGCTGCCCGTCTTCACCGGCGTGCGCGTCGAGATCGAGGGCGAGACGCTCTCCCTGCTGGCCACCGACCGCTACCGGATGGCGCTCAAGGAGCTCACCTGGCGTCCGGCCAATTCCCAGGCCTCCGGCGCCGCCCTGGTGCCGGCCAAGGTGCTCAGCGAGACCGCCAAGTCGATGGTGGCCGGCGAGAGCGTCACCATGAGCCTGTCCAACGCCTCGGCCGGCGACGGCCTGATCGGCTTCGAGGGTGAGGGCTCCGGCGGCACCCGCCAGATCACCACCCGGCTGCTCGACGGCGAGTTCCCCAAGGTGCGCCACCTGATGAACGTGCAGGCCGCCCTCTCGGTGCGCGTCAACACGGCCGACCTGATCTCCTCGGTGAAGCGCGTGGCCCTGGTGGCCGAGCGCAACACCCCGCTGCGGATGATGATCGGCGACGGCCAGGTGGCCCTGGAGGCCGCCACCGGCGACCAGGCCCAGGCCAGCGAGGCCATCGAGGCCGTCGTGGAGAACCATGCTGGCGGCGAGCAGCCGATCACCGCGGCCGGCTTCAACCCGCACTACCTGACCGACGCCCTGAACGCGCTGGACACCCCCTACGTGCACTTCGCCTTCACCGCCCCGGGCAAGCCCTGCCTGGTGACCGGCCTGGCTGACCTGGACGGCGACCCGCTGCCCGACTACAAGCACGTGATCATGCTGATGCGCCTGCCCAGCTGACCCCGGCACGACTTGTCCACAGGCGGTTTCCCCACCCTGGGTGGGGAGGCCGCCTGTGGCACGTTCCACCGGCACCCACTTGTCCACAGCACCTGTGGACAAGTCCCCCGGGCTGGGGACAGGCGTCGATCTCCCCAAGGTCTTCCGTCTCGGGGTGAGCCTCCCTACAGTGTGGTGAACATCACAGCCGGGAGCGCTCTCGGCACAACCGTCACCGTCGATGGGGGAGATCCAGAATGGCCGTCTATCCACAGCCCGGTTCCAGCGAGTCGAAGATCAGCGTCAAGGAGTCCTACGGGCACTGGATCAACAACGAATGGGTCGAACCGGCCTCGGGTCAGTACTTCGACAACATCACGCCGGTCACCGGCCAGGTCTTCACGCGGGTGGCCCGCGGCACGGCCGACGACATCGAGAAGGCGCTCGATGCAGCCCACGCAGCCGCTCCCGCCTGGGGGCGCACCTCCGACACCGACCGTGCCAATGTGCTGCTGCGGATCGCGGACCGGATGGAGCAGCACCTGGAGGAGATCGCCGTCGCGGAGACCTGGGACAACGGCAAGGCGGTGCGCGAGACCCTCAACGCCGACATCCCGCTGGCCATCGACCACTTCCGCTACTTCGCCGGCTGCCTGCGGGCCCAGGAGGGTTCGATCAGCCAGATCGACGCCGAGACGGTGGCCTACCACTTCCACGAGCCGCTGGGCGTGGTGGGACAGATCATCCCGTGGAACTTCCCCATCCTGATGGCGGTCTGGAAGCTGGCCCCCGCCCTGGCCGCCGGCAATGCGGTGGTGCTCAAGCCTGCCGAGCAGACCCCGTGGAGCATCCTCAAGCTCTTCGAGATCATCGGTGACCTGCTCCCCGCCGGCGTGGTGAACATCGTCAACGGCTTCGGTGTGGAGGCCGGCAAGCCGCTGGCCAGCAATCCGCGGATCGCGAAGATCGCCTTCACCGGCGAGACCACCACGGGCCGGCTGATCATGCAGTACGCCAGCCAGAACATCATCCCCGTCACCCTGGAGCTGGGCGGCAAGAGCCCCAACCTGTTCTTCGAGGACATCGCCGAGAAGAACGACGCCTTCTACGACAAGGCCCTGGAGGGCTTCGCCATGTTCGCGCTCAACCAAGGCGAGGTCTGCACCTGCCCCAGCCGAGCGCTGGTGCAGAGGAGCATCTACGACAGCTTCGTCCCCGACGGCATCAAGCGGGTGGAGGCCATCAAGCAGGGCAACCCGCTCGACACCGAGACCATGATGGGCGCCCAGGCCAGCAACGACCAGTTCGAGAAGATCATGAGCTACCTCAAGATCGGCCGCGAGGAGGGCGCCACCGTGCTCACCGGCGGCGACCGGGCCGACCTGGGTGGCGACCTGTCGGGTGGTTACTACATCCAGCCCACCATCCTCGAGGGCAGCAACTCGATGCGGATCTTCCAGGAGGAGATCTTCGGCCCGGTGGTGGCGCTCACCAGCTTCGCCGACGACGACGAGGCGATGCAGATCGCCAATGACACCATCTACGGCCTGGGCGCCGGGCTGTGGACCCGCCACATGCACCGCGCCTACCACATCGGCCGCGCCATCCAGGCCGGCCGGGTGTGGACCAACTGCTACCACCACTACCCCGCCCATGCCGCCTTCGGTGGCTACAAGCAGTCCGGCATCGGGCGCGAGAACCACAAGATGATGCTCGACCACTACCAGCAGACCAAGAACCTGCTGGTGAGCTACAGCCCTGACAAGCTCGGCTTCTTCTGAGCCGATGGACCAGCCGCTGCAGGCCGACGCCACGGGACCCGAGCGAGTGGTCCCGGCGTCGGCCTGCGCCACCGGCGAGGCCTGGTGGAGCGAGCTGCCCCAGCCCGCGCCGGGACGCGTCGGTCTCACCCAGGCGGCGGCCGACCTGCTGGTCCGGCTGGTCGATCGTCACGGCCCGGTGATCTTCCACCAGTCCGGCGGCTGCTGCGACGGCTCGGCGCCGATGTGTTATCCACAGGGCGACTTCCTCACCGGGGAGGCCGACGTGCTGCTCGGCCACCTGGTGGTGCCCGGGTTGGCGGAGCTGGGTCAGGCGCAGGTGCCGGTGTGGATCTCCCGGGCGCAGTACCCGGCCTGGAGCCACACCCACCTGTGCATCGACGCGGTGCCGGGCCGGGGCGCGGGCTTCAGCCTGGAGGGGCCGGAGGGGCTGCGCTTCCTGACCCGCTCGCGGCTGCTCACCCAGCAGGAGGCCGCGGTGCCGCTGCCCACCGAAGCCTGAGCGGCGGGCTGGCCGTCGAGTGGTTTCCCCATCCGCGAAACCACTGGATGGCCGAGGTCGAAAAGCCTGCCCGGTGAGCGGGAGGCCACCTAGGCTGGCCACGCAACAGTTCTTCCAAGAGAGGCTCCACCATGCAGATCGGACTCGTCGGCCTGGGCAAGATGGGCGGCAACATGCGCGAGCGCATTCGCCGCGCCGGCCACACCGTGATCGGTTACGACGTCAACCCCGAGGTCTCCGACGTCGCCAGCCTGGAGGAGATGGTGGCCCAGCTCACCGACTCCCCCAAGGTGGTCTGGGTGATGCTCCCCGTGAAGTTCGTCGACGAGACCATCGGCAAGCTCGCCGAGATGCTCAGCCCCGGCGACGTGATCATCGACGGCGGCAACTCCAAGTGGACCAACGACTCCCGCCACGCCGAGCAGCTGGCCACCCAGCAGATCGGCTTCCTGGACGTCGGCGTCTCCGGCGGTGTCTGGGGCCTGGACAACGGCTACGCGCTGATGGTGGGCGGTGACCCGGCCGACGTGGCCAAGGTGCAGCCGGTCTTCGACGCGCTCAAGCCCGAGGGCCAGTACGGCTTCGTGCACGCCGGCAACCACGGCGCCGGCCACTTCGCCAAGATGGTCCACAACGGCATCGAGTACGCCATCATGCAGGCCTATGCCGAGGGCTGGGAGCTGCTGGAGAAGGCCGAGATCGTCACCGACGTGCCCGCCACCTTCGAGTCCTGGAAGGAGGGCACGGTGATCCGGTCCTGGCTGCTGGACCTGATGGTCGATGCCCTGCACAAGGACCCGCACCTGGACAAGATCGACGACATCGCCGAGGACTCCGGCGAGGGGCGCTGGACCGTGAACGCCGCCGTCGACCTGGGCGTCCCGGTGCCCACCATCGCGGCCAGCCTGTTCGCCCGCTTCGTGAGCCAGCAGGAGGAGAAGCCGGCCATGAAGATGATCGCCGCCATGCGCAACGAGTTCGGCGGCCACGCCGTGGTCGCCGCGCAGCCCGACGGCACCATGACTCCCGGCGAGGGTGGCAACCCCAAGGGCCACTGAGCCATGACCTGCGGTGCCCGCGTCCGTCACGGACGCGGGCCCCGTCGTCGTTCCACCCCCTGGAGGTGTGCATGATCGGCAGGACCAAGACGCTGCTCAGCAGTCTCTTGTGCTCCTTGGTGGTGCTCTGGACATCGGGTCTGGACCAGGAGTCCCCGGATCTGCTGTGGTTCCTCCACGTGGTGCTGGTCTTCCTGCTGTCCTTCGGGGTCCTCTCGGTGCTGGCGGCCGCCGTCAACTGGTTCTGGCGACGGTTCATGGACAACGGGGAGGGGTGACCCCGGGTCTCATCGCCGGTCCGTCACGGACGCGGGCCCCGTCGTCGTTCCACGTGGAACGACGCGCAGGGACGGAGCGTGTCCGCTGCGGCCATAGACTCGGGAGCATGTTCGTCCACCACCTGAGCCTCACCGACTGGCGCTGCTATGCCAGCGCAGACGTGGAGCTGGGGCCGGGTGTGACGATCTTCGTCGGCTCCAACGGGCAGGGCAAGACCAACCTGGTGGAGGCCGTCGAATACCTCTCCCACATGGGCTCGCACCGGGTCAGCTCGGAGGCCCCGCTGGTCAAGGCCGGCACGCCGCAGGCCATCGTGCGCGGCCGGGTGCAGGCCGCCTCGGACGATCCGCGCAAGCTGCTGCTGGAGATCGAGGTGAACCCCGGCAAGGCGAACCGCAGCCGGATCAACCGCAATGCCCTGCCCCGGGCCCGCGAGATCTGCGGCGTGCTGCGCACCGTCGTCTTCAGCCCCGAGGACCTGGCCGTGGTCAAGGGCGACCCCAGCGACCGTCGGGGCTTCCTGGACCAGATCGTGATCACCCGCTGGCCGCGGATGGCCGGGGTGAAGAGCGACTACGAGCGCGCCCTGAAGCAGCGCAATGCCCTGCTCAAGTCGCTGTCCGGACGTGGCCAGCGGCCCGACGACGACTATGCGGCGGCCACCCTGGAGGCCTGGGACGAGCAGGTGGCGCGGATCGGCAGCGAGCTGCTGCACGCCCGGCTGGACACCATCACCGACCTGATGCCCCATGTCACCACCGCCTACTCGGAGATCGCCCCCACCAACAACGTGGTGCGCGCCGACTACCGCACCAGCCTCGACATCGAGCCGGGCCCGGCCGAGGAGCACGGCCGAGAACTGCTGGAGCGACGGCTGCGCGAGGCCATGGCGGAGCGGCGCCGCGAGGAGATGGCCCGCGGCGTGAGCCTGGTGGGCCCGCACCGCGACGACCTCCACCTCTACATCGGCGAGCTGCCCGCCAAGGGCTATGCCAGCCACGGCGAGTGCTGGAGTCTGGCGCTGGCCCTGCGGCTGGGCAGCTTCGAGCTGCTGCGCGCCGACGGCATCGAACCCGTCCTGGTGCTGGATGACGTCTTCGCCGAGCTGGATGCCACCCGCCGCCTCCGGCTGGCCGAGCACGTCCGCGACGCCGAGCAGGTGCTGGTGACCGCAGCGGTGGCCACCGACGTGCCTGAGCTCCTCACCGTCGACGACGAGGGCCGCCCCACCGGGCGTCGCTACCGGGTGCAGGCCGGGACCGTGGTGCCAGCCGGGCTGGACGGGGAGCCGCTGCAGCCGCAGTCAGAACGTGCCGATGTGACACGGATCACTCCACAGCCTGTGGAAAACGCTGTGGACGAGTCGGTGGACGAGGACGCTCCGGTTGGGGACGAGGCATGAGCGAGATCCCTGGATCCGAATGGGAGCAGGAATCCGGACCCACCGAGGAAGACCTGCAGGCGGCCCGCGAGGTGCTGGCCAACCACGACCCGCTGGGCCTCGACCTGGCCAGCCAGATCGCCGAGGGCACCCGTGCGGTGCTGCCGCCCTCGCGTGGCGTGCGCAAGAAGCCGCGTCGTCGCCGGGAGTGGACCGAGTCGACGGTGCGCTCCGGTGCCGGTCCCGACGCGCGCGACCCGCAGCTGCTCGGCGCCGCCCTGGGCCGGGTGATCAACGAGCGCGGCTGGCAGCGTGAGGTGAACGTGCGCAACCTGCTGGACCGCTGGGAGTCCCTGGTGGGGCCCACCAATGCGGCGCACTCCCAGCCGGAGGCCTATTCCGGCACGGTGCTCACGGTGCGCTGCGAGTCCACCGCCTGGGCCACCAACCTGCGCCAGCTGGCCCCAAGCCTGGTGGCGACGCTGAACCGCGAGCTGGGGGACGGCACGGTCACCCGGATCACCATCCTGGGACCCACCGCCCCCTCCTGGAAGCACGGCTCACGCAGTGTGCGCGACGGGCGCGGCCCCCGCGACACCTACGGCTGAGCCTGGCCACCCCCCCCGGCGCCCCGGCCGCTTGCGGGCTGATGGAGGTGAGCGGTCCGTGTCCGGAAACGGCCCACAGGGGCGCTGTGGGGACCCCGGGTGCGAGGGGGCCCAGGTGAGGGTCCTGATCGCGCGCGAGAGGTGGCCCCAGATGCCGCCCAGAGCCATTCCTCGCGACGCACCCCTCGCCGACTGGGCGTTGGCTCCACGCGTCGGCTAGAATTTGGACGTTGGTCACAGTGCCCCCACGAGCCCCGTCCCGGGACGCCCGGGGCCGAGGCAGGACAGGAGCACCACCAGGTGAGCGAGAGCACAGGCATCGTCGAGGGCGCGGCCCAGGAGCAGGAGCCCGACGTCAACGACGCCGGCAGGCTTGAGGGGTTGGCGGACTCCGGCGACACCTCGGTGGCCGCCGGCAGCTACGACGCCGGTCAGATCCAGGTCCTCGAGGGGCTCGAGGCGGTGCGCAAGCGCCCCGGCATGTACATCGGCTCCACCGGCGAGCGGGGCCTGCACCACCTGGTCTACGAGATCGTCGACAACGCCGTGGACGAGGCCCTGGCCGGCTACGGCGACAAGATCGAGGTCTCGATCCTGCCCGATGGCGGCATCTCCGTGGCTGACCACGGCCGTGGCTTCCCGGTGAAGATGCACCCCACCCACGGGCTTCCCGCCGTCACCGTCGCGCTGACCGTGCTGCACGCCGGCGGCAAGTTCGGCGACGGCGGCTACAAGGTCTCCGGCGGCCTGCACGGCGTCGGCTCCTCGGTGGTGAACGCCCTGTCCAGCCACTTCAAGGTGGAGGTCTGGCGCGACGGCTACCGCTGGCAGCAGGAGTTCAGCCTGGGCGACCCGGACTACGACCTCAAGCAGTGCGAGCAGAGCGAGGAGACCGGCACCAAGGTCACCTTCTTCGCCAGCCCGGACATCTTCGAGACCACCAACTACTCCTACGAGACCCTGGCCACCCGCTTCCGCGAGATGGCCTTCCTGAACAAGGGCCTCGAGATCACCATCACCGACGAGCGGCCCGACCGCGTCGACGACGAGGGCAAGCAGAACAGCGACACCTTCAAGTACGACGACGGCCTGGTGGACTACGTCAAGTACATCAACGGCACCCGCGAGCCGATCCACCCCAGCGTCGTCAACGTCGAGGCCCACATGCCCGACGCCGGCATGGGCGTGGAGGTGGCGCTGCAGTGGAACACCTCCTACACCTCCAGCGTCCACACCTTCGCCAACACCATCAACACCATCGAGGGTGGCACCCACGAGGAGGGCTTCCGCGCCGCACTGACCAATACGGTCAACAAGTGGGGCGAGGCCTGGGGCATGATCAAGAAGCGCGAGGACCGCGTCTCCGGCGACGACATCCGTGAGGGCCTCACCGCCATCATCTCGATCATGCTGGCCGAGCCGCAGTTCGAGGGCCAGACCAAGACCAAGCTGGGCAACACCGAGGCGCGCAGCTTCGTGCAGCGCGTGGTCAACGACAAGCTGGGCGACTGGTTCGAGCGCAATCCCGCCGAGGGCAAGGACATCGTCCGCAAGTCGCAGGCCGCGGCCCAGGCCCGGATCGCCGCCCGCAAGGCCCGGGACATGGCCCGCAACCGCAAGGGCCTGCTCGGCGGCGGTGGCCTGCCCGGCAAGCTGGCCGACTGCTCCAGCAACAACCCGCTGGAGTGCGAGGTCTTCATCGTCGAGGGTGACTCCGCCGGTGGCTCCGCCAAGGGCGGCCGCGACCCGCGCACCCAGGCCATCCTGCCGATCCGCGGCAAGATCCTGAACGTCGAGAAGGCGCGGCTGGACCGCATCCTGCAGAACAAGGAGGTCGAGGCCATCATCAACGCCCTGGGAACGGGCGTGCACGAGGACTTCGACATCGACAAGCTGCGCTACCACAAGATCGTCCTGATGGCCGATGCCGACGTGGACGGTGCGCACATCCGCACCCTGCTGCTGACCCTGCTCTTCCGCTTCATGCCGAAGCTGATCGAGGCCGGCAAGGTCTACCTGGCCCAGCCGCCGCTCTTCCGGCTGCGCTGGACCAATGCCCCGCACGAGCTGGCCTACTCCGATGCCGAGCGCGATGCCCTGCGCGACGCCGGGCAGAAGGCCGGCAAGAAGCTGCCGAACGTCAACCCGATCCAGCGCTACAAGGGTCTGGGCGAGATGGACGCGCAGGACCTGTGGGACACCACCATGGATCCCGAGGGCCGCATCCTGCTGCAGGTGACCCTGGACGACGCCGCCCGCGCCGACCAGATGTTCTCGATCCTGATGGGCGAGGACGTGGAGCAGCGACGCAGCTTCATCCAGCGCAATGCCAAGGACGTCCGCTTCCTGGACATCTAGGACAGCAAGGGGGACGACCCCCTTGGACCCCCGCGCCGTCGCGCGCACCGGCCCGGCCGCTCGCAAGCTCGCTCAGGGCCTGCGCTCCGGATCGGAAGGGTCTGGGTAGGTCCTCACCGGCGGCCGAGCTTGTCGAGGCCCACCACGAACTCAAGCAGTACGTAGTCACGAGGGAAGACAATGACTGACATTCCGCAGGGCCCCATCGGGGACGACGCCGAGGCCAATTCCGAGGACCTCTCGCCCGTCGAGGAGATCACGGGCGAGGGCGACCAGGCCCCGGCCGAGGGACAGATCAGCACCGTCGAGGAGATCGACGCGCCCAACCACGGGCGCACCGAGCCGATCGACCTCAACGACGAGATCCAGAAGTCCTACCTGGACTATGCGATGAGCGTCATCGTGGGCCGCGCCCTGCCGGACGTGCGCGACGGCCTCAAGCCGGTGCACCGCCGCGTGCTCTACGCCATGTACGACGGCGGCTACCGCCCCGACCGTGGCTGGAACAAGTGCTCCCGCGTGGTCGGCGAGGTGATGGGCAAGTACCACCCGCACGGTGACTCGGCCATCTACGACACCATGGTCCGCCTGGCCCAGCCCTGGGTGATGCGCGCGCCGCTGATCAACGGCCAGGGCAACTTCGGCTCCCCGGGCAACGACCCGGCCGCCGCCATGCGGTACACCGAGTGCAAGATGGCGCCGATGGCCATGGAGATGGTCCGCGAGATCGACCAGGACACCGTCGACTTCCGCCCCAACTACGACAACCGGGAGATGGAGCCCAGCGTCCTGCCGGCCCGCTTCCCGAACCTGCTGGTCAACGGCTCCACCGGCATCGCCGTGGGCATGGCCACCAACATCCCCACCCACAACCTGCGCGAGGTCACCGAGGCCGTGCAGTGGGCGCTGGAGCACCCCGAGGCCAGCGAGGAGGAGCTGCTCGAGGCCGCCATGGGCTTCATCAAGGGCCCCGACTTCCCGCTGGGCGCCACCATCGTCGGCCGCGAGGGCATCGAGCAGGCCTACCGCACCGGCCGTGGCTCGGTCACCATGCGCGCCGTGGTGGACATCGAGGAGGACAAGAACGGGCGCACCATGCTGGTGGCCAAGGAATTGCCCTACATGTGCAATCCCGACAACCTGGCCCAGAAGATCGCCGAGCTGGTCAACGCCGGCAAGATCAACGGCATCGCCGACATGCGCGACGAGACCTCCTCGCGCGCCGGCCAGCGCCTGGTCATCATCCTCAAGCGCGACGCCCAGCCGCGCGTCGTGCTGAACAACCTGTACAAGCACACCCAGCTGCAGGACACCTTCGGCTGCAACATGCTGGCCCTGGTGGACGAGGTGCCCCGCACCCTGCGCCTGGACCAGTTCATCAGCTACTGGATCAAGCACCAGATCCTGGTGATCCAGCGTCGCACCGCCTTCCAGTTGGCGCAGGCCGAAAAGCGGGCCCACCTGTGGCGAGGGCTGGTCAAGGCGCTGGACATGCTGGACGAGGTGATCGCGCTGATCCGTGCCTCCCGCACCACCGAGCAGGCCCGTGACGGTCTGATGGAGCTGCTGGACATCGACGTCGACCAGGCCACCCACATCCTCGACCAGCAGCTGCGTCGTCTGGCCGCGATGGAGATCGAGAGGATCCGGGCCCAGCTGGCCGAGCTGGAGATCCTGATCGCCGACCTGAAGGCGATCCTGGCCGACGAGATGCGCCAGCGCCGGATCATCGCCGACGAGCTGGCCGAGATCACCGAGAAGTACGGCGACGAGCGTCGCACGAAGATCATCGCGGCCGACGGCGACTTCTCCGACGAGGACTTCATCCCCGACGAGGACGTGGTGGTCACCATCACCCACGGCGGCTACGCCAAGCGCACCAAGACCGAGCTCTACCGAGTGCAGAAGCGCGGCGGCAAGGGCGTCAAGGGTGCCAGCCTGCGCAGCGACGACGAGGTGGCCCACCTGTTCGCCACCACGGCGCACCACTGGGTGCTCTTCTTCACCAACATGGGCCGGGTCTACCGGATCAAGGCCTGGCAGCTGCCCGAGGGTGGTCGTGACGCCAAGGGCGGTCACGTGGCCGGCCTGCTGAGCTTCCTGCCCGACGAGAAGATCGCCCAGGTGGTGAGCCTGCGCTCCTACAACGACGCCGACTTCCTGCTGCTGGCCACCCGCAACGGCCTGGTGAAGAAGACTGCGCTGGAGCAGTACGACAGCCCCCGCCAGGCGGGCCTGATCGCCATCAACTTCCGCGAGGAGGACGACGAGCTGATCGGTGCCGGGCTGTGCAGCGAGGCCGACGACGTGCTGCTGATCTCGCGCAAGGGCCAGGCGATCCGCTTCAGCGCCGACGCCGAGCAGCTGCGCGCGATGGGCCGCAACACCTCCGGCGTCACCGGCATGAAGTTCCGCGAGGGCGACTCGCTGCTCAGCATGGCCATCATCGACGCCGACATGCCCGAGGACGACCGCTTCGTCTTCACCGTCACCGACGGCGGCTACGGCAAGCGCACCGCCGTCAGCGAGTACCGCCAGCAGGGCCGTGGCGGCCTGGGCATCAAGGCGATGAAGCTGGCCGAGGACCGCGGCAGCCTGGTGGGCGGCCTGGTGGTCAGCGAGAACGACGAGGTGATCGCCATCAAGACCTCCGGCCAGGTCACCCGATCCGCGGTCGCCGACGTGCCCGCCAAGGGACGCGACACGATGGGCGTGAAGTTCGTGGGCGTGCGGGGGGAGGACGCGGTCTCGCTGATCGCGCTGAACCCGGAGCACCACGACGACGATGAGGCCCTCGAGGGCGCCGAGTCCACAGCCCCCGAAGGCGGCGAGCAGCAGGCCTCCGACGGGGCCGTGAACGGCTCCGACGCCCCGGCCGACGCGTCGAACCCGGATGCTGAGTCGATGGGCGATACCGTTGACGAGCAGGAATCGGCCGACGTGGCCGAGGAAACCCAGGAGGAATCCGGTGAGTGAGACCACCGACGCCGCGAAGATCGGGGCCCAGGCGGCCCAGGCCAAGGCTGAGCAGACCACCCAGGTGGTCGACGCCGCCACGGCCGAGGCGCCCGCCGAGTCGTCGTGGCAGCGCGGCCTGAAGAAGATCTCCGCCGGCGCCACCGGCCTGGGGGCCGCGGTCAGCGACAAGGTCAGTGACCTGCGTCGCCCCGACGCCGACCCGGGTACCACCGGGGTCAGCGGAGGCGAGATGGCCGCCAGCGGTGCCACCAGTGCCGCTGCTGGCACCACCTCCTCCGCCGGTGCGGCCGGACGCCCGTCCATCAACCGTCGTACCCGCAAGGCACGGCTGCGCCTGTCCCGTCTGGACCCGTGGTCGGTGATGAAGACGGTCTTCCTGTTCTCCATCGCCGGGGCGATCATCTTCTTCGTGGCCACCTGGGTGATCTGGGGCGTCATCAACGCCTCGGGCGTCTTCGACAGCGTCAACAAGGCGGTCAACGACCTGGTGGCCAGCCCCACCAGCGAGTCCACCTTCCGGCTGGAGTCCTATGTCAACACCCCGCGCATCCTGGGCTTCGCGGCCCTGATCAGCGCCATCAATGTGGTGCTGATCACGGCCCTGGCCACGCTGTTCAGCTTCCTCTACAACCTGGCCGCCACGGTCATGGGCGGCCTCGAGGTCACCCTCGCGGAGGACTGAGGGCGGCTCTGCCCGGGCCCGACCGACTCGATTTGAGCCGGGGGCCCAAGGTGGAGTATTGTTCCTCAACGTTGCGAAAGCAGCTGCGGGCCTATAGCTCAGTCGGTTAGAGCGCTGCCCTGATAAGGCAGAGGTCACTGGTTCAAGTCCAGTTAGGCCCACGCAGAAGGACCCCCAGGTAACTGGGGGTCCTTCTGTTTTTCTGCCAGAGGCACTGGTGCCTCGACGACGAGTTGCCCGTCACGCCACAGGCGGCTTCGCGCCTCTCGCGTGCACCGTGCGCGCCTGGAACCCACGGCGCGCCCGCGAAGCAACCTTGCGCGCGTCATGCCAGGCGCAAGGTTGCACCATGAGCGCGAGGTCAACCCACGGGGCGCGAGGTGCCGGCCGGGGCGCCCCGATCAGGATCGGAGGATGACCGTGCGACACCCGCCCTAGCCGAGCAACCTGGGTTGACAAACGCCCACATGTCAACCAAAGTTGCTCACATGGACAGCACGCGACTCGCCCAGACCGCTGGGGACACCAGCGACCCCCGTCAGGGGCTGCGCGCGGTGGCAGCGCTGCGCCACCTGACCGACGACCTGGAGCTGCGCCAGGTCGAGGCCGCCCTCGCCGCCGGGCTGGGGTGGGCCGAGATCGCCGCCTGCTTGGGGGTCACCCGGCAGGCCGTGCACAAGAAGTTCCGCAACCGGGTCCGCCCCGACCTGCTGCCCTCTCGCTGACACCACCAGGAGCACGCCATGATCCGCCTCACCCGTCTTCGCCTCGCCCTGCCCCGGACCTTCACCCTCCTCACCACCGCCTGGCACGAGGCGCAGGCCGCCGACGCCCAGCGGATCACGCTCGACCACCTGCTGCTGTCCCTGCTCGCCGCCGGGGGCCCGGCCTCCGAACTGCTCGCCCGCCACGGCGCCACGCTCCCGAGTCTGCGCGCCGCCATCCGGGGCCGAGAGGTCGACGACCTGGCCACCCTGGGCATCACGCCACCTGCCCCGCGGCCGCGTCGCTCGCTGCGGGAGACGGTTGCGGCGCCGCGCGAGCTCGTGCTCGACCCCGAGGTGGAGCGGTTGCTGAATGCGCTGCCGCTGCGCTGGGGCGAGCAGGAGATGCTGCGCCAGCTGCTCGAGCACCCGTCGGGTGGCCCGGCCGTCGCCCTCGACAAGGCGGGGGTCGACGTGGCCGCGCTGCGTCAAGAGGCGGCGGGTCCGGGCGCCTTCGCCACCGGCCACGAGCGCACCGCACCAGTGCCGGGCCTGCTCGATGGGCAGCCCGAGTCGACCACCGTCGTGGAGCGCTTCCTCCCCGTGGCCTACCCGCTCGCCTGCCGGGTGGTTCGCGAACCGGCGCTGATGGCGCAGTGGGGCCCCTATGGGCCCGAGGCCGAGGCCTCCGGCGAGGTCGTTCTGCCGCCCGCCGCGCAGCAGGAGCGTGCCCGGGCCAAGGGCTTCACCCAGGCCCTGCACCGGGTGGTCGACGAGTCCACCCCCGACCGGACCACGGTGGCCTGGCAGGAGCGCTGGACCGGGGACGACAAGGAGCAGCACGGCTTCTACCTGCACCTCGTGCTGACGCCGGCTCCCGGTGGCACTCGGCTGCGCCTCACCCGAGGCGCCCCCGGCTTCGGGCGCCTCGGCGGCCTCTTCCGTCGGCTCAGCGCGCTGCTCACGCCGCTGAGCACGGGGCACCTCGTCCACGGTATCGCCACCGTGGCCGAGGGCCTCGACGAGAGCGATCCGCAACCGGCCTGAGCCCCTGCAGGACATGGGCCGGGAGCCTGCGACGACATGCTGCCTCGACGCACCCAGCACGCAGAAGAGCCCCGGTCACGGACCGGGGCTCTTCGTCTGTCAGGGATGGCGATCTCAGGCCTTGAGCTTCAGCGCCTCGCGGTAGCTGAGCCGGCCCTGGGTGCGCAGCAGCGCGCGTCGGTAGATCCGCTCACCCAGCAGCACCGTCACGGCCGCGAAGGCGATGTTGACCAGCAGGGCGATCACGCCGTCCCACCAGTGGGCGGTGCCCTCGATGATCCGGGTGGGCATCAGGATGCCGGAGATGATCGGCACATAGCTCAGCACCACCTTCCACACGCCGCTGGCCATGAAGCCGGCGCCGTAGGCGATCATCAGCAGGTAGATCAGCGGGGAGCTGGTCTGCTGCAGGTCCTCATTGCGGGTGGCCATCGCACCGGCCGCGGCCCAGACGCAGGCCAGGGCCATGAAGCTGGCCAGGAAGAGCAGCAGGTACCAGCCGGAGGCCTGGACCAGCTCGGGCAGGAAGGCCTTGAGCTGGGGCACGAAGCTGGCGCCCACCAGGCCCGCGCCCACCATCAGCGCCATCTGTGCCAGGGCCAGCACGGTATTGCCCAGCACCTTGCCGGCCAGCAGCTGGCGCACCGGGATGGCGGCCACCAGGATCTCCACGATCCGCGACTGCTTCTCCTCGATCACCGACTGGGCGATCTGCATGCCGAAGGTCAGCGCCGACATGAAGAAGAGCACCGCGAAGACCAGGCCGATCACCTTGCCCAGGCCACCGCGCTGGGAGTCCCCGTCCAGCTGACGGGTCTGCACCGTGCTGGCCTGGTTCAGCTCGGCCACCGAGGTGCCGCCGGACTTCGCGGCCTGCTCCAGCACCTGCTGGTTCAGCACGGCGTTCACGGAGGCCACCAGACCGTCGTCCACCGAGTCCTTGAAGACCAGGCGCCAGCGGCCGTCAACCTGCTCCAGCAGCGCGTCGGCATCGCCGGCGCGCAGCATCTGCTCGGCGGCCGCCACGTCAGCGGCGCGGTGCACGCTCACCTCGTCCTTGTCGTCGGCGGCATGGACCGCGGTGGCCAGGCCGTCGGCGAAGGACTGGGCCTGCGGGCTGGTCGCCACCAGGTCGGTGTGGTCGCCACGGTTGGCCATCAGGGCGCTGATCCCGGCCGAGCCGATCACCAGCAGCAGGGTCACCAGGGTGCCGATCACATAGGACTTGTCGGTCAGCTTCACCATCATCTCGCGCACCATCACGGTGCGCCACGGGGCCTCGCCGCGCCTGCGAGGCGCCGTGCTGCCGGCGGCAGGCTGGGGAGCAGTGGTCTGGGTGGTCATGCCGTCACCTCGCGGTAGATCTCGGACAGGGAGGCCCGCACCGGGCTGAACTCGTGCACCTCGCCGCGGCGCAGCGCCTCGGTGAGCACGGCACGACGCGCCTCGGGCGAGTCCAGCTCCAGCAGGGCGGTGGGGCCGTCGACGTCCACCACCACGACGCCGGCCAGGTCACGCACCCAACCGGTGTCCGCATCGGCCACCAGGCGGTGGCGCACCCGCCCCCGCGACTCCAGCTCCTGCTTGGATCCGCGGGCCACGACGCGTCCGCGGGACAGGATCACCAGCCCGTCGCAGAGCCGGTCGATCAGGTCGAGCTGGTGGCTGCTGAACAGCACCGGCACGCCGTCGGAGGCGCGGCTGCGCAGCAGGGCGGCCATCTGGTCGATGGCGGTGGGGTCGAGGCCGCTGAAGGGCTCGTCCAGCACCAGGCAGGTGGGATCGCTCATCATGGCGGCGGCGATCTGCACCCGCTGCTGGTTACCCAGGCTGAGGGTCTCCAGCTTGTCCTTGGCGCGAGCGCCCAGGTCGAAACGCTCCAGCATCTCCAGCGCCTCGGTGCGCGCCGCATCGCTGGCCTGGCCCTTCAGCCGGGCCAGGTAGACCAGCTGGTCGACGATCGGCTGCTTGGGGTACAGGCCGCGCTCCTCGGGCATGTAGCCGAAGCGGGCTCGGTCGGCGTAGCCGGCGGGTCGGCCCTGCCACTGCACCGTGCCGGCGTCGGGGGCCAGCAGCCCCATGATCATCCGCATGGTGGTGGTCTTGCCGGCGCCGTTGCCGCCGACGAAGCCGATCATTTGGCCGGTGCCGACGTCGAAGCTGACGTCGTCGACGACGGTGCGTTCGCCGTAGCGTCGCGTGAGGCCCTGGACCTCGAGCATCTCTCCCCCTGAAAGTGTTGGTGTGCTACCAGCCTCCCAAGCGGCTGGGCCACGCACATCGCCCGCGCGACGGATCCGCCGGTCTCCTCCTCAGGGGGGGAGGGGTGCTGCTCAGTCCGTCGCGGGATCGACCAGTCCGTGGCGATAGGCCCAGACCACCGCCTGCACCCGGTCGCGCAGGCCCAGCTTGGCCAGCACGTTGGAGACATGGGTCTTCACCGTCGCCTCGCCCACGAAGAGCAGGCCGGCGATCTCGGCATTGGACAGGCCCTGGGCCATCAGGCAGAGCACCTCGCGCTCCCGGGCGGTCAGCTCCGGGTGGCCAGCACCTCCGTGGTGCCCGGGACGGGCGCCGGGAGCGGTTCCGGGCCGTGTCCGGTCGCGACCCATCCGGGCGATCACCCGGGTGGTCACCTCGGGCGAGAGCAGGGCATGGCCCTCGACGGCGGCATGGATCGCCTCCACCAGCCGCTCCGGTTCGGAATTCTTGAGCAGGAAGCCGCTGGCGCCGGCCTGCAGGGCGTCGAAGAGGTAGTCGTCGCGGTCGAAGGTGGTCAGGATCACCACCTTGCCCAGGTCCTCGGCCACCAGGGCTGCGGTGGCGCCCACCCCGTCGAGCCGCGGCATCTGGACGTCCATCAGGGTCACGTCGGGGCGCAGTTCGCGGGCCAGCTGCACCGCCTGCTGCCCGTCGGAGGCCTGGCCCACCACCTCCAGGTCGGGTTCCACCGACAGGATCATGGCGAAGCCGGTGCGCACCAGCGGCTGGTCGTCGGCCAGCAGGACGCGGATCATCTCTCACCCTCCATCGGGAAACGGACCCGGACCCGGTAGCCACCGGTGGCGCGGGGGCCGATCTCGGCCACGCCGCCCATCGCGGTGACCCGCTCGCGCATCCCCAGCTGGCCCAGCCCGGTGCCGGAGGTTCCGCCGCGCGGGCTGCCCTCGTCGAGCACCTCCGCCTCGGCCCAGCCGGGCGTGGTGCGCAGCGTCACCGAGCACCGGTTGGCGGTGGAGTGGCGCGCCACATTGGTCAGCGCCTCCTGCACGATCCGGTAGAGCGCCAGCTGCCTCGGCAGCGGCAGTGCCGCCACGGCACCCTCGCGGTGCTCCACCACGGTGAGCTCGGCCGGCGGCTTGGAGCTGCGGCACAGCTGCTCCAGCCCGGCCAGCGTGGGCTGGGGCTCACGTCCCTCCTCGGCCGGGGAGGGCTCGCTGCCCCGTAGCGCTCCCAACAGGCCCCGCATCTGGTTGACCGCTTCGCGGGAGGAGTTCTCGACGTGGGCCAGGGCGTCGGCGGCGGTGGCCGGGTCGCGTTCCAGCAGCCGTCGCGCCCCGGCCGCCTGGATGCCCATCACGGAGACGTGGTGCGCCACCACGTCGTGCAGCTCGCGGGCGATCCGCAGCCGCTCGTCCACCACCGCCTGCTCCCGCAGGGCCTCGGCCTGGGCGCCGATGGTGGCGGCCTGGTCGGCCAGCAGGGCCTGGTTGCGGGCCTGGCGCCAGGCGGACTGCCCCACGGCCAGCGAGCCGCCCACCCAGAGCGTGTTGAGCAGGAAGCTGTAGACCACGTAGGAGGGGATGGCGGGCAGCAGGCCCCGCGGGTGGCCGCCGTCCAGGCTGCGTCGGTAGACCTCCATGCCCTGCCCGATCGCGAAGTCCACCGCCACCCAGGCGAAGAGCAGCACCATCAGCCCCGCGACCACCAGCGCCACCTGGCGACGGTCCTGGCCCCAGGAGACCGTGGAGTAGAACAGGAAGAAGCAGGCCACCTGGAAGCTCATCAGGTACCCCACCTCGACCACCCAGGTGCCGGCCACGAAGAAGAGCGCGAAACAGGCCATCCCCACCAGCAGTGGGAAGCGACGACGCAGCAGCGCCAGCGGAGCCAGGCAGGCCAGCACCAGGTACTGCACCCAGGCGGGACGGGCGCCGCTGAAGTCGGCGAAGGAGCGCACCAGCTCCAGGCTCAGGGCCTGGAAGGCCAGCAGCGCCACGGCCACCAGCCAGTCCGCGCGCTCCAGCCGGGGACGGGGGCGCTGCCAGTCGTCCTCGGCGCCGAACCACGCGAACCAGTCCATGCGCCGACCCTAGCCATCTGCCGCGGCCCGGACCTCCGTCCTGAGGAGGAGTCGGCCGGCCAGCACCGAAGGGCTCACAGCAACGGCGGCAGGGCGTGCGGGTCCACCAACCGCAGCTGGATCGAGCGCACCAGGATCTGGGTGCGGCTGCTGCAGCCCAGCTTGGTGCCGATGTTGCCCAGATACTGCTTCACCGAGCTCTCCGAGAGGTACATCCGTCCGGCGATCTCCGCATTGGACAGTCCGTGCGCCAGCCAGCCGAGCAGTTCCAGCTCCCGCTCGCTCATCGACGGGGCGCCCTCGTCGGGGCCGGAGGGCTCCTGGGTGACCGAGCGGACCAGCTCACGCCGCACGCTGGGGGACAGCGGCATCTCCCCGGCCAGGGCCTGGCGGATCGCGAGCAGCAGGGCCTCCGCACCGGCATCCTTGAGCAGGTAGCCGGCCGCACCCGCCCGTAGCGCCGGCACCACGTGGTCACGGGTGCCGAAGGTGGTCAGCACCACCACGCAGGCATTGGGATGACGCGCCATGATCGCCGCGGTGGCGTCGATGCCCGACATCACGGGCATCTGCAGGTCCATCAGCACCACGTCCGGACGCAGCCGGTCGGTGGCCTCCGTGGCGGCCGCGCCGTCGCCCGCCTCGCCGACCACCTCGATGTCGGGACGGCTGGCGAAGAAGGAGCGGTAGGCCTCCCGCACCAGCTCGTCGTCGTCGACCACCAGGATCCTCACAGGCTGCTGCATGCCGTCGATCCAAGCACGTCCTGGTCCACAAGGCCGACTCGACCCCCGCTTGGCGCCACCGGCCTGCGCGCGGCAGGCTGTCGGACGATGACTGTTTCCGTCCGCCAGCACAGCGCCGCCCGCCGGGTCTGGGTGCGGGTCGTGCTCTGCCTGGCAGCGGTGGCCTTCGTGGTGCGCGAGTTCCAGGGCTGGGGCACCACCAGCCCGATCCACCTGGTGGCCGTGGCGATGGCACTGGTGGCCGCCCTCACCCTGGTGCTGGCTGCGCGCTGGACCTGGCTGCCGCTGGCGATCGGCCTGGTGGCGGCCTGGTCGGGAGCGCCCGAGGCGATGGGCGCGCTGTCGATCCTGTCGGTGGTGCTGACCGTGGTGCACCTGCCCCGGGCCGGGCGGCGCGGACTGGTGGCCGTGGTGGCCCTGCTGCTGGGCACGGTCGGCACCCTGGCCTGGCCCCTCACCGGTGGGGACGGCTCCGCCGGCCTGGCCGGGGCGATGGCCGCCGCTGCCCTGGTGCCGCTGGCCCTGGTGGCGGGCTGGGCGCGCCGGGTGCAGTTGCGACGGCTGGTGAGCACCGACGACGAGCTGGTGGAACTGGAGGCCTCGCTGGCCGCGGTCCGTGACCGGGAGCGCTCCCGGCTGGTGGACGAGCTCCACCAGACCGTCAGCGCCCGGCTCTCCGACATCCAGCGGCTGCTGCGTCACCGTCCCGGGGGAGACGACGTCCCCGGCCGGATCGACCTGTTGGACCGGATCGACCTGGCCACCCGCGCGGCACTGGTGGAGATGCGGCTGGTGATGCAGGTGCTGGTGGACAGCGCCGGACCCCAGGCCGACGACCTGGCGCACAGCGACCTGGCACGGGCGGAGAGCCTGACGGCCGCCATCGACCAGGCCAACCAGGAGCTCACGGAGCGCGGTGTGGCGGCCCAGGTGCCTGTCCCCGATGACCTGGAGCAGCTGGAGCTGGCCACGGAGCGGGCGCTGGCGCGGGTGGTGCGTGAAGCCGTCGTTCCCCTGCTGCGCAGCACACGGCGCCCCGACCTGGCCCTGGTGACGGTGGGTCTGGCGGAGCGGGAGGCCCAGGTGAGGGTGCAGCTGGCCGAACCGCTGCTGCTGCGCACCGATGCGCTCGACGCCCGGCTGGAACTGCTGGGTGGCAGGGTGCAGCGACGGGCCACGCCCACCGGGGGCTCCCAGCTGCTGGTGCGGCTGCCACGCGGCGAGAACGTGCTCGACGCCGCTCCCGAGCCGCGCCGGGTGCCCTGGGGGATGGTGGTACGCCTCGTCCTGCTGGCCGTGCTGGGCGTGATCAACCTGCAGCACATCACCCTGCCCGCCCGGCTCGAGAGTGCCGCCATGGCGCTGCTGGTGGTGCGCTGCGACCTGGGCCTGGTGGCCATGATGGGCTGGCTCTGGCTGGCGGCCGCCTGGCCGTTCGCGACGCCCGGCCTGGGGTTGGCCGCCGCGGTGCTGGTGGCCATCCAGTCGCTGGATGCACGCCGGCTGGCCTCCTATCTCTCGCTGGCCGGTCTGGCCCAGCTGGTGCTGCGGGTGCGTACTGAGGAGAGCAGCCTGCTGCTGGACGACCTGGTGGTCTGCCTGCCGGCCGCCGCGCTGGGCTACGCCCTGCTGCTGCAGCAGCAGCGCACCGGCGCCCAGCGTCGTCGCCGCCTGGAGCTGGAGGAGCGCCGCGAGGACATGCTCGCCGAGGTGCGTCAGGACCTGGCGCGGGACCTGCACGACGTCGTCGCCCACCAGCTCTCCGTGGTGACCCTGCAGATCATGGGCCACCGGCACAGCCGCGAGCCGGCCGAGCTGGACCTGGTACTGGACCGGGTGCAGGCCGCCACCGACCAGGCCCGGGCCGAGCTGTCCTCGCTCGGCCGGGTGGTGCTCACCGGCGAGGAGGTGGGGGGCGTGCTGCAGCCCGAGCTCGTCGCCGAGCGGATGGCGGAGGAGCTCGCCGCCGAGGGCCACCCGGTGGTGCTGGAGCTGGACCGGCTCGACCAGCTTCCGGTCAGCGTGCGCCGCAGCCTGGTCCGCCTGCTGCAGGAGGGCACCACCAATGTGCTGCGCCATGCCGGGCCAGGTGCCCCGGTGCTGGTCCGGGTGCGTCGGCAGGCGGGCGGCGTCGACTTCTGGATGGCCAACCGCCACGACGACTCGCCCCGGCCGCCCTCCCCCTTGTCCAACGGCCTGGGCCTGCGCGGGCTGGCCGACCGGATGGAGCTGATGGGCGGCAGCTGCCGGGCCGGCCTCGAGGACGACGAGTGGGTGCTGCGCGCCACCCTGCCGCTCGAATGAACCCGTCGCAGCCGTATTTGGCCACCGGAAGGGGATTGTTTGGCCGAGGGGTGGGATGCCGGTCTGATGCTCGCACAAACGTGGTCAACCGTGCAGAATGTCAATGTGAGCAAGGTATTGATTGTTGAGGACTCCGAGGTCATCAGGGCTTCGGTGGTGTCCGCCCTGCGCTCGCAGGGCCACATGGCACAAGCCTTGCCGGATGGAACTGACCTGGAGCGTGCCATCACCTCCAGCCAGCCCGATCTGGTCATCCTCGACGTCATGCTTCCCGGGGGGCGGGACGGATTCGAGCTGTTGGGCGTGGTGCGCAAGCTCTCGCGTGCCGGCGTACTGATGCTGACCGCGCGTGACGAGATGACCGACCGGATCCGCGGCCTGAGCCAGGGCGCGGACGACTATCTGGCAAAGCCCTTCGCCATGGTGGAGCTGATGGCACGGATCGAGGCGATCCTGCGTCGTACCGGCGCCATCGGCAGCAGCGTCACGGTGGGAGACCTGACCATCGCCGACGATGCCGCCATCGTCACCCGTGACGGAGTGACCGTCGACCTGACCGAGACCGAACGACGACTGTTGAGCCAGCTGGCCAAGCACCCTGAGCGCGTGGTGTCCAAGACCCAGCTGCTGACGGCCGTGTGGGGATATGACGGCTACGACGAGAACATCGTCGAGGTCCACATCTCCAGCCTGAGGCGCCGGCTCGAGGCCCACGGACCGCGTGTGATCCACACGGTGCGCGGCCGCGGCTACCGGCTCGGCACCTCATGAGAGCTGGTCCCGGTGATCGGTAACCGATCGATCCGGGTCCGGGTGCTCGGCGCCATGTTCGTGGTGCTGACACTCACCATGCTGGCGGTCGGCATCGTCACCGACGCACTGTTCATCAACCGCCAGATCCACGAGATGGACACGCGCCTCCGCGAGGGGCTCGACCATGCCCAGACGCTGTCCGGCACCAACGACCCGCAGGAGCTGATCAGCGAGCTCTCGCAGCGCGAGCAGCGGGTGCAGCTCCGGCTCGCGGACGGCAGCCTGGTGGGGGAGGCGCCCCCGACGGACCGCTCGCGGCAGCTGTCGGAGCCGCTGGACACCGCCGGCGAGCTGAGCGGCACGGTGGTCACCGTCTGGGAGTCCACCGACCCGATGACCAGTGCGCGTCACTCCCTGGACCGGGCCCTGGGCCTGGTGGGCCTGCTCGGCGTGGCCGGCGGGACCATGCTCACCGTCGCGATCACCGACGTCGCCCTGAAGCCGCTCGAGGTGATGGCCAACCGGGCCAACCGGATCGCGGAGGGGGAGCGAGGTATCCGGATGGCGCCCCCCAGCGACACCACCGAGGTGGGTCGCACCGCCATGGCCATCGACGAGATGCTCGACGAGCTGGAGGGCGCCGAGATCCGCGCCCGCGCGGCCGAGGCGAATGCCCGGGCCTCGGCCGACCAGATGCAGGGCTTCCTGTCCGATGCCGCCCACGAGCTGAAGACCCCGATGGCCGGTATCCAGGCTGCCGCCGAGTCGCTGATCCAGCTGCCCTCCGACTCCGACGAGGAGCGCGAGCAGCTGGCCTTCCTGCTGGCGCGGGAGGCCAACCGGGGCGGCCACCTGGTGAACTCGCTGCTCGAGGCGGCCCGGGTGGATGCCGGCCCGGTGCTGCACCGCGAGCTGCTCGACCTGGCCGACCTGGCGCTGGCCGAGCAGCGCCGGCTCTCGCTGACCTATCCCCGCCTGGAGGCGATCGTCCAGGGACCCAACCTGCTGGTGAACGCCGACCGCCAGGGCATCACCAGCGTGATGCGCAACCTGGTGGACAATGCCGCCCGCGCCGCCGGCAGCGAGGGCTGGGTGCTGGTGGACCTCTCGACGCGCACCGACTGCGCGACCGGGGCAGAGATGGCGGTGGTCAGCGTCGTGGACTCCGGCACGGGTATCGAGCCGGTTGACCAGGAGCGCGTCTTCGACCGCCTGGTGCGGCTGTCGAGCACGGCCTCCACCACCAAGGGCTCCGGCCTCGGGCTGCCGATCGCCCGTGGCTATGCCCGCGCACACGGCGGCGACGTGGTCTACGTCAACGACGTGCAGGCGGCCGTCCCGCTGGACGAGGACGGGCGGCCCCGACGGATCGGGGCCTGTTTCGAGATGACCCTGCCGCTGGCGCGCCGGGCGGCCAGCCAGGCCGCCTCCCGGGATCAGGTCAACGCCTGAGCGGAGCCCCCACCCGGGCCGGACAAGCCCGGCTTGGTCACCTCCGCACCGGGGGTCTACTGTTCTCGCGAGCCGCGCACCTCTCCGCAGTCCCGCCCCGGTTTTCCCAGGGGACGCGCGTTGACCCCCCACTCCCGGGTGCAGCGGCTCTACGGCCCCTGCCGGCACCAGCCGGCGGGGGCCGTCGCACGTCCGCCGGCCGAGGGGCACGGACGAGCGTCGCAGCTCGGTGGCCGAGGCGCGATGGGGTTCCCTGCCGCACCCAATTCGCGGGAATGGCCTCCTCATTCCCAGCAATTATGACGTACATATGACTAGTTAATATGACGCATATCCTATTTACTATGTGGGTCATCTGATTAATGAGAATGCTTTTCAGGATCGCATCAGAATCATTCTGACTAGGGGTTATGAAATGAATTCCCTAGTGAATGGGTTTTGGGAATTGGTGGCGAATTCCCGGGAACTCGTCAAGGATGGGGGCAGTTGCCCGGCGCAAGCACCATGGGAAATCGGCCCCAGGCCGAGGGGAGTGACCCGGGCAAACAGTGGATCGATGTCTCGCGCTCGGGGGAGCGTGACGATCCACGGATTTGTCAGGAAGGACTGCGCACATGCGCTCCATCTCTCGTACCTCGATCCGTTCCGCCTCCTGCATCGGCGCCCTGGTCCTCGCCGGCGGCAGCTGGTTCGGCACCGGTTACGCCATGGCTGACACCGACGCCAGCCCCGACGCCACCGCGAAGCCCACGGCCACCTCCACGCAGACCGACCAGAGCAAGGAGCAGGCGGACGGCAGCGACCACGGCAAGACCGGCAAGCCCACCAAGGAAGACCCCAATGCCGACAAGGGCAAGGACTGCAAGGAGCACGGCAACACCGGCGGCGTCAACGAGGACCACTGCGGTCCGGTGAAGCCGGTGGGCACCACCGATCCGACCACTCCGGCCACCAGCGAGCCGACCAGGACCGCTGATCCGGAGCCGACCAGGACGACCGCTCCGGAGCCCAGCAGGACTGCTGATCCGGAGCCCAGCAAGACCACTGCTCCCGAGCCCAGCAAGACCGCCGAGCCGGTGCCCAGCGAGAGCCCGAAGCCTGCCGACCCCACCACCTCCGCCGCCCCCAAGCCCGGCCAGGTCACCGAGACCGTCTGGTGGCTGCTGCCCGAGGGCGCCGAGCCCAGCCGTGCGCACGAGTACACCCAGACGCGCATCCCCGTCGGCTCCGACATCCCCTGCGGTCGGAATGTCCAGGTGGACCACTACAAGGGAACCCAGGAGCAGATCGACGACGTCATCGGCGACGGCGTGCTGACCCCGGGCGAGGACTCGGAGATCTACCAGGACAGCACCATCCTGTACGGCCCGGAGTGCGAGCCGGAGACCCCGGCTCCCTCCGAGACCCCGGCCCCGTCGGAGACCCCGGCCCCGTCGGAGACCCCGGCCCCGTCGGAGACCCCGGCCCCGTCGGAGACCCCGGCCCCGTCGGAGACCCCGGCCCCGTCGGAGACCCCGGCCCCGTCGGAGACCCCGGCCCCCTCCGAGACCCCCTCGGATCTGCCCATGCCCAACCCGTCCCAGACCCCCTCGGACGATCCCTCCGACGACCCCGCTCCCTCGCAGAAGCCCTCCGAGAGCCCCTCGGACCTGCCGATGCCCCAGCCGAGCGAGACCCCCCGCACCATCGTCGTCGTCAACCCGCAGGCCCCTGCCGACCTGCCGATGCCCCAGACGCAGAACGAGCGTCCTTCCGGTCTCCCCCACACCGGTGACCAGTCGGACGGCTTCTCGCCGCTCGGGCTCGGTGCGGGCATCTGCGGGATCGTCTTCGCCGGCACCTTCGTGGGCCGCAAGAAGAAGTGATCGCCCGTCCTGACCGGAGCTGAACCACTGCAGGACGGCGGGCCCCGGCACCCTCGCGGTGCCGGGGCCCGTCCGCACGCCCCAGCCGGGTACCAGGCCCCCCGCGCTGCTGTTCACCTCAGGCGTAGCGGCTTTACCCGGCCACCCGGGGGCGGCTTTCATGGAGGGATGAAGAAGGTACTGATGGTGCTGACCAGCGCCGACGAGATCAATGGCGCGCCCACCGGCTACACGCTGAGCGAGGCCGCCCACCCCTGGAAGGTCTTCCGGGACGCCGGGCACGTGGTGGACTTCGCCTCCCCCAAGGGCGGCACCCCGCCCATCGACCCCAACAGCGAGGCCGACGAGATCACCGAGGAGTACCAGGACGACGCGACGGTGCAGGCCGGTCTGGCCAACACCGCCAAGCTGGAGTTCGTCGAGCCCGACCAGTACGACGCGGTCTACCTGGTGGGTGGCCACGGCACGATGGTGGACTTCCGGGGCAACGAGCACCTGGCCCGCCTGGTCTCGACGATGGCCGACGGCGGCGCCGTCGTCTCCGCGGTCTGCCACGGCCCGTCCGGCCTGCTCGACGTGGAACTGGCCAACGGCCTGCGCATCGTCGAGGGCAAGAAGGTCTCCGCCTTCACCGATTCCGAGGAGACCGAGATCGGTCTGGCCGAGGCCATGCCCTTCCTGCTCTCCAGTGAGCTCGAGGCCCAGGGCGCCGTGCTGCAGCAGGCCGAGAACTGGGCCGAGCAGGTCAGCGTCGACGGGCTGCTGGTCACCGGCCAGAACCCCGCCTCCGCCGCCGGCGTCGCCAAGGAGGTGGTCAAGATCCTCACCACCCTGGTGCGCGAGGAGAAGGCTGCCGACGAGGCCGCCGCCGATGCGCTGCGCGAGCAGAAGGACGCCGAGAAGGAGTCCGCGGAGCAGGACAAGGAGAAGCCCGCCTCCGAATGATCACCAGCTGGCGCAGCCGTCGCAGCCGCGCCACGGTGAACCTGCGGTGCCCGCCTCGTGCCTCGAGGCGGGCACCGCTCGTCGTCGGGGCGACACCATCCTGGCTCGCGGGGTGGAGGCTCCCGACGGGCCGGCTGCGTGGCAGACTGGCGCCGACAAGGGGGTCCGATGGACGAGCAGTGGAGCTTCACCCGGCCCAGCGCCACCATGGCCAGCGACGAGTGGGTGTCGCCCAGCATGCTGGTGGCCGAGCGCCCGGTCTCCTCGCTCTTCGACCCGGGGCCGGACCGGCACGCGGGTGCCCCCAGGGCTGCCGATCGCACCACGGGAGGCACCACAACCCCGGCTCGCCCGAGCATCACGCCGCGCGAGACCGGCCACCAGTCCCCGCCGCGAGTGGCGCGCCAGTCGACGAGCGACGGGCCTGGCCTCGACCACCCTGCGAGCGGGCCCGTCGACGAGCCTCCCGCCCCAGCCGCGCCCCCGGAGGTCCCGCCACGACAGGCTCCGGCGCCTCGCGCTCTCGGTGAGCCCGTCGGGCAGGACCGTGACCCCGGCACCCCGGTGCGCAGCGCCAGCTTCCACGCGGGCCAGCGGGCAGCGACGTCTGGGCAGCAACCCGAGCTGCTGCAGCTCGCTGAGCGCCTGTTCGGCAAGGACGTGACGGCCCTGTGGACCGCCCGCAACAACCCGGGCACTCACCCGCAGCGGGCCGTCCCGCAGCAGTCGGTCCCGCGTGCCCGGCCGCCGGCTCCCGGCGTCGGCGTCACCTCCACGCCCACCAGTCGTCGCGGCTTTCTCGCCCTGGTGGGGATCGCGGCCGGCGTGCCGGTGGCGGTGACACTGCTCGGCGACTTCACCCGCGAGCCCGAGGCTCGGGTGGACTCCGCCGGCCAGCAGGTGGAGTCGGACCAGGGCAACTTCCTGCTGCCCACCGGCTGGAGCCTGAGCGGCGTCGAGGGCGACTGGGTCGTGCTCCAGGGTCCCGCCGAGGACGACACCCTGCGCCTGACGCGCAGTCGTCGCGACGAGCCCACGACCGAGGCCGTGGCATTGGCCGTGCTGGAGGAACAGACGGCCCAGGTGGGCATCCTGCGGTCCTCCCCGGGGCTGCGCGGCGACCGGCAGATCGCGGCGGCGCAGTCGGGCGACGACAGCCTGGACCGGCTGGCCTGGGTGGTGCCCGACGGCCAGGAGTACGTGCTGCTGCTGGGCGGCACGAGGGTGGGGAACCTGCCCTCTCTCGTGGACCCGATGACCACGGTGATCAGCAGCCTGACCACGCCCTGAACCTCCCGTCGAACCACCCGCACCTGAGGCGCAGCTCCAGCACCGGCCCGGCTCCCCGTCGGGCAGGGACGCGTGAAAGACTGTCTGCAGCCTGCTACGAAGGAGTGAAGATGGCTGAGTTCGCCTATGAGGACATGCTGCCGCTCGGCACGGACGAGACCCCCTACCGCCTGCTGACCACCGAGGGGGTGGAGGTGCTCGAGGGTCCCGGCGGACGTCGCTTCCTGCAGGTGGCACCGGAGGCGCTGACCCTGCTGGCCGAGACCGCCATGCACGACATCGCCCACTACCTGCGGCCCGGCCACCTGTCCCAGCTGCGCAAGATCATGGACGATCCCGAGGCCAGCGCCAACGACAAGTTCGTGGCGCTCGACCTGCTGAAGAATGCCAACATCGCCGCCGGCGGTGTGCTGCCGATGTGCCAGGACACCGGCACCGCGATCGTCTCGGGCCACCGTGGTCAGCACGTGCTCACCGAGGGACCGGACGAGAAGGCCCTCAGCCTGGGCGTCTACAACGCCTACACCAAGCTCAACCTGCGCTACTCCCAGAACGCCCCCATCACCATGTGGGAGGAGAAGAACACCGGCTCCAACCTGCCGGCGCAGATCGACATCGAGGCCGACACCCATCCCGGTCACGAGGACGAGTACGGCTTCCTGTTCATGGCCAAGGGTGGCGGCTCGGCGAACAAGAGCTACCTCTACCAGGAGACCAAGGCCATCCTGAATCCCGACTCCATGATGAAGTTCCTGGAGGAGAAGATCCGCAGCCTCGGCACCGCCGCCTGCCCGCCCTACCACCTGGCCATCGTGATCGGCGGCACCTCGGCGGAGTGGGCGCTGCGCACCGCCAAGTACGCCTCGGCCAAGTACCTGGACACCCTGCCCGAGCACGGCGACATCACCGGCCACGGCTTCCGTGACCGCGAGCTGGAGGAGCAGGTGCTCGAGCTGACCCGCAAGCTCGGCATCGGCGCCCAGTTCGGCGGCAAGTACTTCTGCCACGACGTGCGCGTCATCCGGCTGCCCCGCCACGGCGCCTCGCTGCCCGTCGCGATGGCCGTCTCCTGCTCCGCCGACCGCCA
Source organism: Luteococcus peritonei (assembly GCF_039526385.1). NCBI lineage: Bacteria > Bacillati > Actinomycetota > Actinomycetes > Propionibacteriales > Propionibacteriaceae > Luteococcus > Luteococcus peritonei. Next base: position 53,324 of record NZ_BAAAIX010000033.1, read on the forward strand.
GTGCAAGGGCAAGATCACGCCGGAGGGCGTCTTCATCGAGCAGCTCGAGTTCGAGCCCGCGCAGTACATGCCCGACCACGTCGACGCGGACCTGGACGCCGAGAGCCATGGCATCTCCGGCACCGGCAAGGGCGCCGCGGTCAAGATCGACCTGAACCAGCCGATGGAGCAGGTGCTGGCCGAGCTGACCAAGCACCCGGTCAAGACCCGCCTCAGCCTGAGCGGCACCCTGGTGGTGGCGCGCGACATCGCCCACGCCAAGATCCGCGAGCGTCTGGACGCCGGCGAACAGATGCCGCAGTACATGAAGGACCACCCGGTCTACTACGCCGGCCCGGCCAAGACCCCCGAGGGCATGCCCTCCGGTTCCTTCGGCCCCACCACGGCCGGCCGGATGGACTCCTATGTGGACCAGTTCCAGGCTGCGGGCGGCTCCATGGTGATGCTGGCCAAGGGCAACCGCTCGCAGCAGGTCACCGACGCCTGCAAGACCCATGGCGGTTTCTACCTGGGCTCGATCGGTGGTCCGGCCGCTCGCCTGGCCCAGGACTGCATCAAGAAGGTCGAGGTGCTGGAGTACCCCGAGCTGGGGATGGAGGCGGTCTGGCGCATCGAGGTGCAGGACTTCCCGGCCTTCATCGTCGTCGACGACAAGGGCAACGACTTCTTCGCCGAGGTGAACAAGCCGATGGTGCTGAACATCCCGAAGCGCGAGGGCATGGCCACCCCCAGCGAGAAGACCGAGATCGTCGCCCCGGGGATGGGTGATGTCGACTCGGCCGGTGACACCGAGGGCGCCACGCGCTAGTCGCTCACGACGGCCCGGGACCCAGCGGTCCCGGGCCGTCGTGCTGCCCGGGGCCGGCTCGCATCCGGGACACATGCCTGGCACAGCCTCCGCACAGCCGGTGGGCCGAGCGTTGGAGCATGACCTCGAACGTGCTCACCCGGTCGTCGCGTGATGGGGCTGCGGCTCGTCTTCCGCAGCCGGCGGCCACCCTCCTGCGTGACGGCGCAGGACATGATCCGCTTCGCGGAAACCGCCGTCGCCGCGCCCTGGAGCTCACGGGGGTCCAGCTGCTCGCCTGGCTCTCGGTGGCGGTGGTGGTGGCGATCTACCTCGGTGACCGCGGGCTGTCGGGCTGGGACGACGCCAAGGGGGTGCTGAAGAGCGTCGGCATCCTCACCGGCCTGGTCTCGGCCGACCTGATGTGCCTGATGCTGCTGCTGGCTGCGCGCATCGGCTGGCTGGAGCGTCTGCTCGGCCAGGACCGGGCGCTGGCTCGCCACTCCGGGCTGGGCAGCTGGGTGGTGGGCGGCGTGATGGCGCACGGGATCCTGCTGGTGGGCAGCTATGCCATGAGCCAGCAGACCGGCTGGCTGGACGAGTTCGTGCTGCTCTGGGGCGTGCGCGACGTGGCGCTGGCCGTGATGGCAGCAGCGCTGCTGCTGGTCGTCGGGCTGAGCTCTGCGGTGCTCGCCCTGCGCCGCCACCTGCCCTACGAGCTGTGGCACGGCGTGCACCTGACCACCTACCTGGCGGTGGCGCTGAGCATCCCGCACCAGTTCACCACCGCCACCCTCTTCGAGAGCGGCTGGGCCCGGGCCTGGTGGATCGGTCTGTACGGCCTCACCGCCTTCTGCCTGCTCACCTGGCGTGTGCTGCTCCCGCTGCTGGTCTCGCTGCGCCAAGGTCTGGTGGTCACCCGGGTGGAGGAGCTCGACGACGACGTGGCCGCCATCACGATGCGCGGCAGGGATGTGGCCTCGCTGCGGATCCGGGGCGGGCAGTTCGCCCACTGGCGCTTCTGGACCCCGGGCCTGGTCTGGCAGCAACACCCCCTCAGCCTGTCCGCCATGCCCCGGGGCGACGAGTTGCGCATCACCGTGCGCGGCCTGGGGCGCGGCTCGGCCCGGATGCTGCGGCTGCGGCCCGGCACCCGGGTGAGCCTGCAGGGGCCCTATGGCCGCTTCAGCGACGTGGCCCGCACCCGCGAGTTCGTCGTGATGATCGGTTCCGGCACCGGAATCGCTCCGATCCGGGCGCTGCTGGAGGACACCCGCACCCTGCCGGGCCGAGCGCTCGTGGTGCTGCGGGCCTCGGCACCCGGGCAGTTGCACCACCTCGAGGAGTTCCGCGAGCTGTGCCGGGCCCGAGGCATCGCACTGGTCACCTTGGTGGGACCCCGCGGCGAGGGGTGGACCCCGGCGGGCAGCGAGGGGGTGGGGCTGTGCGAGCTGGCTCCCTGGGTCCGGGAGGCCGACCTCTACGTGTGCGGCCCGCGGGACTGGGCCGCCCTGGTCCAGGCGGAGGCCCTGGCGCTGGGAGTGCCAGGCGAGCAGCTGCACCGCGAGGACTTCAGCTTCTGAGCACGACGACGGGCCCGCACCCCGGAAAGGATGCGGGCCCGTGCTGACGTGGCGAGGCGATCAGGCCTGGTCGGCCGGACGCTGGAAGGGGCTCTCGGCCTGCGGGGCGCCGGGGGCCTGGTTGGGCACCTGCGGGGCGCCGGCGGCCGGGGCCTGCTGCGAGGGGTCGGCCTGCAGCTGCGGGGAGGCCTGCTGCGCCTGGCCGCCCTGCTGCAGCACCTGCTGCACCTGCTCGATCACCGCGGTCTCCTCGGGAGAGACGCCCTTGGCGGCCTGGGCCACCTCCTGGACAGCGGCGTTCACGTACTGCTGCAGCGCCTGCAGGGTGGCGGGATCCTTGCTGGCGGTCTGCACGGCGGTGCCCAGGTTGGCCAGGAGCTTGGAGGTCATCTCCTCCTTGCTGCCGGCCTGCGGGGGCATCACGATGCCGCCGGTCATCAGCTTGCGGAAGTCCTCGGGAGCGCCCTTGAGGGCGTTGGAGGCCGCCATGGACTCCTTGAAGGTGGCGAAGAAGCCGGGCTCGGCCTGCGACACGAGGGCGATGGCGCCCATGACGCCACCGCGGATGGCTTCGGTCTCGTTCTCGTTGAACTGGCTCATGTCATCGATCATGGGCCGCCCTCCGGCCGGCCCGCCAGCCCCTATCGCCGCGAGCGGAACGGGGCCCCCACCCGAAGGTGAGGGCCCCGTCGCGTGGAGCTGCTGCGATCAGCGCTGGTCCATCGGGACGTAGCTGCGCTCGGTCTGGCCCACGTAGATCTGGCGCGGACGGCCGATCTTGGTGGACTTGTCCGCGTTCTGCTCGCGCCACTGGGCGATCCAGCCGGGCAGGCGGCCGATGGCGAAGAGCACGGTGAACATGTTCACCGGGAAGCCCATGGCCTCGTAGATCAGGCCCGAGTAGAAGTCGACGTTCGGGTACAGCTTGCGGCTCTGGAAGTAGTCGTCGCTCAGGGCGGTCTGCTCCAGCTCCTGGGCGATGTCCAGCAGGTCGCGACGGCCCTCCTTGAGCTTGAGCACCTCGTCGGCGTGCTTCTTGATGATGTTGGCGCGCGGGTCGTAGTTCTTGTAGATCCGGTGGCCGAAGCCCATCAGGCGGATGCCGGCCTTCTTGTCCTTGACCTGCTGCACGTACTCCTGGACGCTCATGCCGGAGTCCTTGATGGCCTGGAGCATCTCCAGGACCTCCTGGTTGGCGCCGCCGTGCAGCGGGCCGGACAGGGCGTTCACGCCGGAGGCCACTGAGGCGTAGATGTTGGCCTGCGAGGAGCCGACCAGGCGCACGGTGGAGGTGGAGCAGTTCTGCTCGTGGTCGACGTGCAGGATCAGCAGCACCTCGAGGGCGCGGGTGATGGCGTCGTCGATCTGGTACGGCTCGGCGGGGGTGCCGAAGCTCATCCGCTCGAAGTTCTCGATGTAGCTCAGCGAGTGCTCCGGGTACAGGGTCGGCTTGCCGATGGAGTTCTTGTAGCCGTAGGCGGCCAGCGTGGGCACCTTGGCCAGCAGGCGGATGGTGGCCTCCTCGACGGAGTCCTCGTCCAGGCCGGTGGTCTCGGAGTTGAAGGTGCTCAGGCCCATGATGCCGGCGGCCAGCACGGGCATCGGGTGGGAACGACGCGGGAAGCAGCGGAAGAAGTCACGCATGCGCTCGTCGATGATCATGCTCTTGGTGATGCGGTCCTCGAAGGTGGCCAGCTGGTCGGCCGTCGGGAGCTCGCCGTAGATGACCAGGTAGGCGGTCTCCAGGAAGGTGGACTTCTCCGCCAGCTGCTCGATCGGGTAGCCGCGGTACTGCAGCACGCCCTCGTCACCGTTGATGTAGGTGATGGCCGACTTGCAGGAGGCGGTGGACGAGAAGCCCTGGTCGTAGGTGGTGTCACCGGTCTGCGCCAGCAGCTTGACGATGTCGTGGCCGTTGTTGCCCTGCGTGGCCTCCACGTAGGGAAGCTCGACGCTCTTGTCTCCGATGGTGAACGTTGCGTTTTCGGTCATGAACAGTTCCTCCTCGAACCGGAGACCCGTCGGACTCCGACCATGTGGTCAAGACTGGTTTGGTGCGGACGCCGGCACCACTGCCGGCGGATGGGGCACACGATACCGCCTCCCCGCGAAACGGGAAATCGGTCATCCACGGGGCTATCGCACGGTGCTGGTGGGGGCCGTGGGATTGGTCCTGGCGGCGTAGCCGAGCTTGTGCCCGGTCACCCGCAGCATGACCTTCGAGCCCCGGTCCGCGGTGGTCAGCCGGTAGGTGCGAGCCCTGGCGCCGGGGATCGCGGTGGAGCGCCCGGTGCTGGAGATGCGGTACCACTGGTAGCCCAGTGCCACCGTGCCCGAGCCCCAGACACCGGGGTTGGCGGTGAGCACCTGACCCACGCGCGGCGTGCCGCTGATCGTCGGGCGTCCGATCCGTTCCAGCGCGCCGGGTGTGATGCCGCCGAGCGTGTAGAGCAGGCGGTTGGGGGTGCCGGTGGGCAGCCCGGTCATGACATTGCGGGTGGACTGGTTGAGGATCTGGGTGCCCACCTGGGCCGGGGTCCAGGTGGGGCGCGCCTGCAGCACCAGGGCGGCGGCGCCGCTCACATGGGGCGCCGCCATCGAGCTGCCGCTCATCGTGGCGGTGGCGGTGGCCGAACCGATGCCGACCGAGAGCACCGAGACGCCCGGGGCGAAGATGTCGACGCAGCGTCCCGTGTAGGTCCAGTAGGGGCGACGGCTGTTGCTGGCATTGGCCACGGTCAGCGCCCCGGCCACGCGCGAGGGGCTGTAGTTGCAGGCGTCGTGGGAGGTGCCGGGCGCCTCGCCCTCCTCGATGTTGCCGGAGGCGGTGACCACGGTGACGCCGTCGTTCAGCGCCCGCTGCACGGCGGCGTCGATGGCGGCGGAGCGGTCCCCGTCGAGGCTGAGGTTGAGCACGGCCGGGCCACCGGTGTGGTTGGCCACCACCCAGTCCATGGCGGCGACGGTGTCGGAGACGTAGCCGCCACCCTCGCAGTCCAGCACCTTCACGGGCACCACGGTGGCCTGCTTGGCCACACCGAAGCGGGTGCCGGCCACGATGCCGGTGACATGGCTGCCGTGACCCTGGCAGTCGGCGGGGGCCTTGCCCGGCTCCACGAAGTTGGGGCCCTTGACGATCCGTCCCGCCAGGTCCTGGCTGGCCAGGTTGAGGCCGGTGTCCACGACGTAGACCTTGACCCCCTTGCCGGTGAAGGTGCTGGTGTAGCTCCTGCTGGGGCTGGTGGTGCGCTGGTCGATGCGGTCCAGGTTGCCCGGGGGGTTGGTCTGCACCCCGGCCACGCTGATCCGGGCGTCGGGCTCCACGGAGAGGACGTGGGGACTGCGGCGCAGGGCTGCCGCGCGGACCGGGCTCATCTCCACCACGGCACCGTTGAAGACGTGGCTGAAGTGGCGTCGCACGCGCTCGCCGCGCCGCTCGATGCCGCGGGCCTGGACGCGCTGCGCGCCGGCGGAGTCCCAGCGCACGATGAAGCGCTGCCGGGGCTGCTGGCGGTCGGTCGGCAGGGGCTGGGCCGCGGCCGTCGGGGCGGCGCCGACGAGGCAGGCCAGCGCCAGCAGGACGGCGGGGAACTTCTTCATGGAAACCTCGGATCCGGGTGAGTGATCATCTCCACCATAGGTGTCGGGGCGCTCGGGGCCCTCTTCGCGGCGGCCTGGACGGCATGATAAGCGTCATAATCCTTGAGCCCGGATTGAAGGTTTCGCAAGGTAGTTGATTTTTCAAATAACATTGCGCTAGAGTCGAAACCGTTGGACGACGAGCCCAATGCCTGACCGGGCACCCGGCCAGTCCCCCAAGAGACATCAGGAGAGACCATGACCGACATGACTGCCCTCGAGGGCACCTACGTCATCGACCCCACCCACTCCACCCTCGGCTTCGTGGCGCGCCACGCCATGATCACCAAGGTGCGCGGCTCCTTCACCGACTTCTCCGGCACCGCCGAGATCCACGGCTCCGCCCCCGAGACCTCCCGCGTGAACGTCGACATCGACGTGAACTCCGTCGACACCCGCAATGCCGATCGCGACGGCCACCTGAAGAGCGGCGACTTCTTCGAGACCGAGAAGTTCCCGAAGATCACCTTCGCCTCCACCAACGTGGCGGTCACCGACGCCAGCACCGTGGAGATCACCGGCGACCTGACCATCAAGGACGTCACCCAGAGCGTCACCATCCCCTTCGAGTTCACCGGCGAGGCCGTCGATCCCTTCGGCAACACCCGCATCGGCTTCGAGGGAAGCACCGAGGTGAACCGTCGTGACTTCAACCTGACCTGGAATGCCGCGCTGGACACCGGCGGCGTGCTGGTCAGCGAGAAGATCACCCTCGAGTTCGAGGTCTCGGCCATCAAGCAGGCCTGAGCCGCAGCGCGACGGCGCCCGGTCCCCGGTGGGGAACGGGCGCCGTCGTCGTCTCGGCAGCAGACCACCCGCCACCTGCTGGGCCGCTGCTCAGCCCTCTGCGGCCAGCCCGATCGCCGCCCGGGCCCGCGCCAGCCAGGCCGGCCGGTCCCCGTAGCGCTGCGGCTTGACCAGCCGGCCGTGGTGGCAGTCGTCCACCAGCTCGGCCAGCCGGCGCTCCCGGGTGGTGGCCTGCCTGGCCTGGTTGACCCAGTGGCGGCAGGTCTTGCGATAGCCCTCGGTGGCCTGCTCCCAGAAGGTCAGCGCCACCGGATCGGCCTCCAGCGCCGCCTGCTGCTCCTCGGTCCAGGTGGGCTGGTCCGACTCGAAGGAGTAGACCGCCTCGCGGTCGCTGCGCCGTGCCTGCCAGACCGCCAGGCCCGCGGGCTCCATCCGGCCCTCGGCCCGCAGCCGCTCGACGGTGGCCAGGTTCACCGCCGACCAGTTGCTGCCCGGCTTGCGCGGGGTCCAGCGCTGCCGCGTGCTGTCGGCGTCGATCCGGCGCGCGGTGGAGTCGATCCAGCCGAAGCGCAGCGCCTCCACCACGGCATCGGCCCAGACCAGACCACGCGGGCGGACGTGCACCTTGTTGAAGCCCATCCACAGCTCGGTACGGCTGGCGTGGTTGGCCGCCAGCCAGGCCGACCACTCGGCGGCGTCGTCGAAGAAGAGCACCTCGACGCCGTCCACCTCCAGGGTGCGGCTCATCCCAGCACGGCCCAGCCGTTCGGCGGCAGCACCACCAGGTGGCCGTCCTGCTGGATGTCCGCGCTGCCGGCCTCCACCTGGTGCACCCCGTCCACCGGGATCCCGGCCGGGGTGGCGTCGAGGTTGAGCGCCACCACCAGCGAGCCGCCCTCGCCGCTGGTGCGGTAGGCGTACTGGGTGTTGGTCAGGTGCAGTTGCTGGGTGCGGGCGCGGTGCAGCCAGGCGTGCCGACGGCGCAGCGCCACCAGCTCCTGGTGCAGCCGGTAGGTGGGCCAGCCGTAGGGCAGCAGCTCCTGCGGCGAGTCGGGCATGGCCGGGCGGATCGCGTCGTCGCCGTGCCAGGTCTGGGTCTTCTCTCCGGTGAAGGCCTGCTCGTCGCCGTAGTAGACGGCGGGGGTGCCGCCGAGCGTCATCAGCATCACCAGCGCGTGCGGCTGGTGCTCGGGGGTGGGCACCTGGCTCGCCAGCCGGGTGACGTCGTGGTTGCCGATGAAGGTCCACGGCACGAAGCTGTCGAGGAAGTCGTCGTGGCGGCCCACCGACCAGGCGGTCTCGAAGAAGTTGCGGTCCCTGAGCCCGGACCAGATGGCCTTCCACAGCTCGTACTGGGTGACCGAGTCCATGCCGGACTCCTGCACGATGCGGGGGTAGTCGCCGTGCAGCACCTCACCCACCACGTAGACCTCCGGGTGGCGCTCACGGACCCGGGGCAGTACCCGGGTCCAGAAGTCCAGCGGCACGGCATAGGCCGCGTCCAGCCGCCAGGCGTCGATCCCGAGCTCCAGCCAGTGGCACATCGCCTCGGTCACCAGCTCGGCGACGGCCGGCGAGGAGTGGTCCAGGCTGACCAGCGCCTCGTGGCCCTCGAAGCAGTCCACCGAGCTGGGCGGCTGGCCGGGCTGCCAGTCCTGGGGCCAGGTGATCCGGAAGTACTGGTTGGCGCTGGAGGTGGGGCCCTCGGCCAGGGCCTGCTGCACCAGCGGGTGGTTGCGCCCGACGTGGTTGAAGACGCCGTCGAACATCACCTTCAGACCGCGCTGGTGACAGGCGTCCACCAGCTCGCGCAGGTCCTGCTCGCTGCCCAGCCGCTCGTCGAGCGCGAAGTGGTCGGTGATGTCGTATCCATGACCGCTGGAGGCGAAGAGCGGGTTCAGGGCCAGGCCCGACAGTCCCAGCTCGGTGACGTAGTCGAGCCAGCCGATGAGGGCGCTCACCGGCCGACGGCAGGCGCGGTCCTCACCGGTCACGTCCGCACCCACGAAGCCCAGCGGATAGACCTGCCACCACATCGAATGCTCCACCCAGTTCATGGCCCCATCCTTCCATCGCCGCCCTGGTCGGGTGGGGGAGGGCCTGCCGCCCGGGCGTGGCAGCCGGGCCTGGCCACCGGCGGCACCCGACGGCAGACTGGGGCGCCATGAGGGCTGTCCACTGTCACGTGCACGGGAGGGTGCAGGGCGTCGGCTACCGCTGGTCGTGCCTGCAGCGGGCCGAGGAGGTGGGTGCGGCCGGCTGGGTGCGCAACCTTCCCGACGGGCGCGTGGAGGCCTGGATCGAGGGCGACGACGAGGCCGTCGAGCAGCTGCTGGCCTGGTGCCGCCAGGGTCCGCGCTGGGGGCAGGTGGACCGGGTGGAGGCCCGGGAGGCCGGGCCACGGGGCTTCAGCGGCTTCGAGGTGCGCTGAGCTCAGGGCAGGATCGAGGCCTCGTCGGCCGAGCTCAGCGTCAGGATGGCCCGCTGCACCAGGTCGTGGTCCTCGATCTCGGCCTCCAGCCGGCGCAGCACGTCGGCCACGTGGGACTCGGACTCGTCGCCGGTCAGGTCCACCGCCGCCACCAGGAAGACCTTCTCCGCACCCACGTACTCCAGGTGCAGGTAGGTGATCCGGCTGATCTCGGGGTGGTCCAGCATCCGCTGCAGCACCCGGGCGCGCACCGAGGGGTCCACCGCCTGGCCGGAGAGGAAGTCACGGTTGCGCCCGATCAGGAAGGTGGCGATCACGCCGAGCAGCAGGCCCACCAGGATGGAGCCGATCGCGTCGTAGACGGCCTTGCCGGTGAGCTGGTGCGCCAGGATGCCGGCGGCGGCCAGCAGCAGCCCGACCAGCGCCGCAGCGTCCTCGGCGAAGACGGCGCGCAGGGTGGGGTTCGAGGTGCGCGAGATGTGGTGCAGCAGTCCGACGCCGGCCTTGCGGGCGCCCTCGGAGGCCTCACGACGCGCCTGCAGGAAGCTGATCCCCTCCAGCACGAAGGCAATCGCCAGCACGATGTAGGCGATCCGGTAGTCCGACTCGGGCTCGTGGTTTCCCAGCTGGGTGATGCCGTGGTAGATCGAGACCACCGAGCCGGCCGTGAACAGTCCGATGGCCGCGAACATGCTCCAGATGTATCCCTCGCGGCCGTAGCCCATCGGGTGCGAAGCGTCCGGCGCCTGGCCGGACTTGCGCTCGGCCACCATCAGGAAGACCTCGTTGCCGGCATCGGCCCAGGAGTGGGCGGCCTCGGCCACCATGGAGGCCGAGCCGGTGATGATCGCCGCCACCGTCTTGGCGAGGGCGATCAGGGTGTTGGCTCCCAGCGCGATCAGCACCGTGAGCATGCTGCCGGAGGGCTTCGAGGTGGCGGCGGGTGCCGCAGCGGTCTGGTTCACGGGCGTGAGACTACGCCGGGGGAGCGGTCCCGAACGGCACGATCTTCTGCTGCGCTCAGCATCGCGGCGCACCGCCCGGCCACCTCCCCAGGGGTGTTCGCTCAGGGCGTCGCAAATCCGGCTGCCGGTTCTGGTGGAGGCCCACAGGCCGCCAGTACCGTTGTTGTCGAGGGCCACCAAGGCCAATCGATCACGATCAGGAGACGATCATGAGCCAGTACAACGACGAGGCCAACAAGACCGAGGCCGCCAAGCAGGCTGCGGCCGACGCCGCTGCCAAGGCGAAGTCGCAGGCTGACGCCGCCAAGGCCGCCGCGCAGCAGAAGGCCGACGCCGCCAAGGCCACCGCCTCCGAGAAGACCGAGCAGGCCCGGCGCACCGCGCAGGAGAAGGCCGAGCAGATCAAGGCCCAGACCGCCGGCGCGCAGGACAAGGCCAAGGAGGCCCAGGACAAGGCCAAGGAGGCCGCCCAGAAGGCCAAGGAGGCCGCTGACCAGGCCGCCAGCAAGGCTGGCGAGGCCGTCCACAAGAACCGCGAGAAGATCGACAGCACCGTGGACAAGGCCGCCAAGGTGATCGACGAGAAGACCCAGGGCAAGGCCAGCGGGGTGGTGGCCAAGGTCAAGGAGGTCATCGCCACCGTCCTGGACAAGACCGAGGGCAAGCGTTCCGCGGGCGCCAAGGTGGAGAACGCCGCCGGCGACGTGCAGGACAAGATCGCCGACGCCACCACCGACGTCAAGGACAAGATGGACGGCGACAACCGTTTCTGATCCTCCCCGCCCGGTGCACCCGGGGGGCAGTGGACAGCACGAAGGGCCGGACCCCACGGGGTCCGGTCCTTCGTCGTGCGCTGGGCGGCGCGCCTCACATCCGGCCCAGCAAGGGCTTCCAGACGGCCCGCCAGTGCTCGACGGCCTCGGCGTCCGCGAGCTTCTCATGGGTGACCGAGAAGGCGGCCCTGGCGGTGCCATCGGGGGTGGGCTTGTCGTAGCACTGGGCCACCACGCGGCTGCCGTCGGCCAGCCGGACCCGCCAGCGGCACCACTTCTCGGTGCGGGTGATGGCCGGTTCGGTGGCCAGCGCCACCCCGTCCACCTCGGACATGTCCTGCACCACCCGCTGCCAGGCGGCGATCGCCTCGTCGCGGCTGCCGTGGAAGGACCTGGAGACGCTCAGCTGGAAGTCGCCCTCGCAGGTCTGGCCCACCACGCGGCGCCCGATCGCCTTCTCGTACTCCACGGTGACGCTCTGCGCCCACCACCCCTTGTTCTCCACCCCATTGGGCAGCATCGCCGGGATGCGACGGGCGGTGGTGGCGTGGTCCTCCTCCTGGCAGCCCAGGGCGTCCAGCTCGGCGGTCCACTGCTCCAGGGTGCGGCCGGTGACCTCGGCCAGGCGCTTGGTGTCCATGCCACCAGTGTGGCGGCTGCCGTCCGGGCGCGCTCAGCCCCAGCCGAGCTGGTGCAGCCGGGCGTCGTCGATGCCGAAGAAGTGCGCGATCTCGTGCACCACCGTGGTGAGCACCTCCTCGGCCACCTCCTCGCGGCTGTCGCAGATCTCCAGGGTGGGCAGGCGGTAGACGAGGATCCGGTCCGGCAGGTAGCCGGCATGGTTGCCGGCCCGCTCCGTGAGCGGCACGCCCTCGTAGAGTCCCAGGATCTCCGGCTGGTCCGGATTGCGGTCCTCCACCACCAGGATGCAGTTGGTCACCAGGGAGAACAGGTCCTCGGGGATCTGGTCGACGGCATCGGCCACCAGCTCCTCGAACTCGTCGGGGCCCATCGGGAACATCGTGTCCTCCTCAGAAGTCCTCGTCGCCGATCACGCGGCCGCGCTGCGCCCCGTCCTCCACGCACCAGGCGACGAAGTCGCGCAGGTCCTTGCCGCGCTGGCTGGCGGAGCGGTAGGCGGTCCTCTCCTCGGGACGCTCCCGGATCCTCAGGGCATCGGTGGCCAGCGGGTGCCAACGCTCGTCGAGCTGCTCCAGCACATAGCGCCCGGCCCCGCTCTTGGAGGTCATCTCGCCGGTCAGCAGCACGTGGTGCAGCCGGGCCACGCCCAGGGTGCACCAGGCCACCGACTCCTCACGGCGCCCGGCCACCAGCCAGCCCACCTTCAGCTCCTTGGCGGTGCGGGCCCAGTAGCTGGCCAGGTCCTGCGCGGTGTAGGCGCGAAGCTCATCCTCGTCGTGGTGGATCCCCAGCACGCCCGGCTCGCGGCCGGTGACCCGAATCCCACGGGTGGCCAGCTCCGCCCAGCTCACCGGGTTCACGTCCTGACCACCGGCTGGAGCGAAGCGTCCGGCGTGCACCACCGGTACGGCCGGGCAGTCCTGGGCGGGGGCGCGCAGGTCGTCGAGCAACAGGTGGTGGCCGTCGAAGTCCACCTGCGGGAACTCGAACCAGATCTGGGTGTGCGCCGCCTCCAGTGCCTCCAGGTCGTGGGTGCCGGGACGTCTGGAGAGCACCGCGGTGAAGTCGATGTCCGAGCCCGGGAAGAACTCGCCCCAGCACAGCGAGCCGCGCAGGTAGAGCCCCTCCAGCAGGTCCTCGGAGGAGTTGTTCAGGACATGGCTGAAGCTGGCGCACACCTGGTCCACCAGCTCCGGCACGTCCCGCATGCCAGCGAGGCTATCCTGCCTCTCCGACAACGGCCGATGAACCGCGGTGCGGCGCGGATGCCTGCCTCGTGGTCCGGCTCCGGGGGGCGGTCAAGGGTCCGGGGGCGGTCAAGGGTCCGGGGGCGGTCAAGGGTCCGGTCAGTGGCCCAGCTCGCGGCGACGCCGCTGTTCGGCGGCGCGACGGCCCGCCTGCTGCTGCGACCAGATGGTGGGCCCGAGCCAGAAGACCCAGACGGCGGCAAGACCGATCAGGGGGCCAGCCCGGCCGCGGGTGACGGCGGAGAGCAGGATGGCCGCGGCGAACAGGCCCCAGTGGGTCCACCACGGCCGTGGCTCGGCGGGTCCTTGCGGCTCCTCGGGGACGATCTCGGGCTGTGCGGAGGGCACGGCCAGGCCGGTTCCGGGGCGCTCTCCGGGCAGGTCGGTGAACAGGGCGTCCAGCTCCGGCTGGGTGCGCGCGGACAGCGCCTGGCCGAGCCGCTCGTCGAACTCGGCATGGTCCAGTCGTCCGGCGGCCATGTGCTCGCGCAGCAGCTCGGCGGCCTGGTCACGTTCCGCATCGCCGATCCGGCGCGCCACGGGTTCGCTCATGGCACCAGCATGCCTGCCCACCGGCCCGCCGTCACCAGCTGCAGGCCCCCTGTCCACCGGTGGGGCGGCGACTGAGGCAATGGTCCACGATGTGCCGCGGCCGCCGGTCCGTCGCCGTCTCCGGTAGACAGACCCCATGAACGCTCCTGCCAGCCTGGACTGGATCAACCGCCTGATCAGCATCGACAGCACCAGCCGCGCGTCGAACAAGCCGCTCATCGCCGCCCTCGCCGAGGGCTTCCGGGACCAGGGCATCGAGCCCGTCGTCTTCGACGCCCCCGACGGCCGCGACAAGCAGGGCCTGGTGGCCACCGTGCCCGCCGCCGACGGCAGCACCGCCGGCGGTGTGGTGATCAGCGGCCACACCGACGTGGTCCCGGTGGACGGCCAGCAGTGGTCCAGCGATCCCTTCGCCCCCGAGGTGCGCGAGGGCAGGCTCTTCGGCCGCGGCAGCTCGGACATGAAGTCCTACATCGGCGTGGCCATGCACATCCTGCCCCAGCTGGTGGGCGCGCAGCTGCGCGAGCCGGTGCACTTCGCCTTCAGCTACGACGAGGAGCTGGGCTGCCAGGGCGGCGACGACATCGTCGAGAAGATCGCCGAGCTCGGCCTGGCCCCCCGCGCCGCCCTGGTGGGCGAGCCCACCAGCATGCGGGTGATCCGCACCCACAAGTCGGTGAACCTGTTCACCATCACCTTCACCGGCGTGAACGCCCACTCCTCGCTCACCGCGCAGGGCGTCAACGCCATCGAGTACGCCGCCGAGCTGGTGCGCTACTGGCGCGGCGTCACCGACGGCTGGAAGGCCGACGGCCCCTTCGAGGAGGGCTTCCCGCTCACCTATTCCACCGGCGGCGTCAACCAGTTCACCGGCGGCACCGCGGTCAACATCGTCCCCGGCAAGGCCGTCGTGGTGCTGGAATTCCGCGCCGTGGCTGCCGTCGACCCGCAGCAGGTGCTGGCCGGCCTGCAGGCCTGCTGCGACGACCTGCGCGCCCGGATGAAGCAGGAGAACCAGGCCGCCGACGTGGAACTGGTGGTGGACGCCATGGTCCCGGCGCTGGCCACCGGCCCCGACGAGTACGCCGTCGAGCTGGCCCAGAAGATCGGCGGCATCGCCTCCGACGAGAAGGTCACCTATGGCACCGAGGCGGGCCAGTTCTTCGCCGGTGGCATCCCCGCGGTGGTCTGCGGCCCCGGCGACATCGCCCAGGCCCACACCGCCGACGAGTTCGTCGAGCTCAGCCAGATCGAGGCCTGCGAGGCCTGGTTCGAGGCGCTGGTGCGCGAGCTCGAGGAGGGGCAGCGATGAGCCGCGCCGACCTGGCCCCCGGGGCCACCCGCCCCGACAACGCCCCGCTGACCGGTGCCGAGGCCGCCCGGGCCCGCAAGGCCGTCGTGGCCGCCAGCCTCGGCAATGCGATGGAATGGTTCGACATCATCGTCTACGCCTTCTTCGCGGTGGTGATCAGCAAGAACTTCTTCGAGGGCGCCCAGGGCCACGGCAACGAGTACGTCGGCCTGCTGCTCACCTTCGGCACCTTCGCGCTGAGCTACCTGATCCGCCCGGTGGGTGCCATGGTGATCGGCCACTACGGCGACCGCCACGGTCGCAAGGCGGCCCTCAGCCTCACCATCGGCCTGATGACGCTGGGCGTGGCCATCATGGCCTTCGCCCCCACCTACGCGACGATCGGCGTCGCCGCCCCGCTGCTGATCCTGCTGGCCCGGTTGATCCAGGGCTTCTCGGCCGGTGGCGAGTTCGGCTCGGCCACCGCCTTCCTCACCGAGAACGCGGAGCACAGGAAGGCCTACTACGCCTCCTGGCAGGTGGCCACCCAGGGTGTCTCGATGTTCCTGGCCGCCGCCTTCGGCTGGGCCCTGAACACCCTGATCAGCAAGGAGGCGCTCTACGCCTGGGGATTCCGGATCCCCTTCATCTTCGGCATGCTGATCGGCCCGATCGGCTACTACATCCGGATGCACATGGACGACACCCCGGAGTTCGCCGAGGCGGAGACGGTGAAGTCACCGCTGGGCACCACCTTCGCCCACCACTTCGGACGGGTGCTGACCGCGGCCGCCTGCGTGGGCGTGGCCACCATGAGCGTGTACCTGATCACCTACATGCCCACCCTGGCGCAGAAGAACCTGGGGATGCCGGCCTACTCCGGCTACGTGGGCGCCTTCGTGGCGGGCGTGGTCACCCTGGTGGTGGCCCCGATGGTGGGCCACCTGGCGGACCGGGTGGGCTCCACCACCGTCATGCTGCCCACCGCGGTGGTGGGCGGGATCGTCGCGATGCCCCTGTTCCACCTGCTCACCACCCACCCGACCCTGCTGGTGCTCACCGGGGTGGAGGTCTGCGTCGGCCTGCTGATGGCCTTCTACTTCGCGCCCCTGCCCTCCTTGATGAGTGCCATGTTCCCGGTCTCGATCCGCACCACCGGCATGAGCCTGGCCTACAACATCGGCGTCACGCTGATGGGTGGCCTGGCCCCGATCTTCCTCACCTGGCTGGTGCAGAACCACGGCCTGGCCTCGCCCAGCTGGTACTACATGCTGATCGCGGTGATCTCCATCATCGGCCTGGTCATTGCGCGCAAGGTCTTCCGGCAGGCCTGAGCACACCCCCGCGGGGCCTCGTCCAGGAGCGCGACAAGGCCCCGCGAGGGCGCCACGCAGTGTTACGGCTGTGCAACGGTCGTGTCTCACAACCGAAAGGTCATTCCCCACACGGGTGTCCGTGGGTCACAGTGTGCGCATGACTGAAGCCAAAACCACCCACTCCCCGGCCGACGAGGGCCGTGGCGGCGAACCGTCGCTGAACCGCGTCATCGGCCCCGGCCTGCTGCTGCTGTTCATCATGGGCGACATCCTGGGCACCGGCGTCTACGCCCTCACCGGCAAGGTGGCGGCCCAGATCGGCGGCATCGTCTGGCTGCCCTTCCTGTGCGCCTTCATCGTGGCCCTGCTCACCGCCTTCTCCTACCTGGAGCTGGTGACCAAGTACCCCCAGGCCGCCGGCGCGGCTCTCTACACGCAGCGTGCGTTCAAGAGCCACTTCTTCACCTTCATCGTGGCCTTCACGGTGATGTGCTCCGGCCTGACCTCCTCCGCCTCCGCCTCCAAGGCCTTCGCCGGCAACTTCGCCGCGATGATGGGCTGGCACCTCGACGAGCACGGCATCGAGCTCAAGATGCTGGCCGCCGCCTTCCTGCTGATCGTGATGCTCGTGGTGCTGCGCGGCGTCTCGGAGTCGGTGAAGGTCAACGTGGTGCTGACCTGCATCGAGCTGTCCGGCCTGCTGATCGTGATCGTGGTGGGCCTGTGGGCCATCTTCCACGGCGACGGCGACTTCTCCCGCCTCACCGAGGTGAAGGTGTCCGAGGGCAAGACCGCCTTCAGCGCCGTCACTGCGGCCACCGCCCTGGCCTTCTTCGCCATGGTGGGCTTCGAGGACTCGGTGAACATGGCCGAGGAGACCAAGGACCCGGTGCGCACCTTCCCGAAGATGCTGCTGCTGGGTCTGTGCCTCACCGGCTTCGTCTACGTGCTGATCGCCATCACCTCGGTGGCGCTGGTGTCGCCGGACAAGCTGGGCGTCGGGTCCACCCCGCTGCTGCAGGTGGTGCAGGTGGGCGCCCCGAACTTCCCGACCGGGCTGTTCGCCGGCATCACCATGTTCGCGGTCTCCAACACCGCCCTGCTGAACATGATGATGGCCTCGCGCCTGCTCTACGGCCTGGCGCACGAGCGTGTGCTGCCCCGCTCGCTGGGCAAGGTCAGCGCCCGCACCCGCACCCCCTACGTCTCGATCGTCTTCACCACCCTGCTGGCCCTGGGCCTGGTCTGGTTCAGCAACCTGACCGCGCTGGGCGGCACCACCGCACTGCTGCTGCTGTGCGTCTTCACCGTGGTGAACATCGCGGTGCTGGTGCTGCGCAAGGATCGCGCCGACGAGCCGCACTTCCACACCCCGACGATCATGGCCGTGCTGGGCGCCATCACCGCCTTCTTCCTGGCCAGCCCGCTCTCGGGTCGTGCCACCAGTGACTACAAGGTGGCCGGCTGGCTGCTGCTGGTGGGCATCGTGCTGGGCCTGGTGACCTATGCCATCAACCGCTTCGTCTACCACGAGGAGACCAAGCTGCACGATGTCGAGCACCTGGGCGACGTGGAGTGGGAGGCGGAGCACCCGCTGCCGCCGGAGCCCCCGCTCTTCGATGCCATCCGGAACAAGGACAAGGACTGACCGAGCGCCTGCGGGCCGCCCGATCACGATCCCCTCGACCCGCTCCCGCCTGCCAGGCGGGGACCGGGTCGGGGGGATTCGTGCTTTCCCGCCCATCAACCCATGGGGCCGCGGGGTGTGGGCGCCCGCCGAACCCTGGGATCTGCACTCTCGATGCCCGACCCAGGCGATGTTCGGCCGATTCGGCGATCGACGGTGCGGATCTCAGGCTTGGACGGCTGCCCCACTGTGGGTGGTGGGCCGGGGACAGCGGGTGACGGAGCCTTGAAGAGATCCGGGGGCGTCCTCGCTGCATCAACCAGAATGCGCCACGATTCGCGCGTCGCGGGCCGACACGGCGCGTCTGGAGGTGGATCGTGGCGGGACCGGGTCGATCCGGCCGGACCGCTGGTCCGGGCGCCGTCAGTGGGAGCGCGGGGCGAATGTCCTGCCGGCCGGACACGACAGGGCCGGCACCCCGGGATGGTGCCGGCCCTGGTCGTCAGCCGGAGCAGCGTGCTCAGTCGTGCGCGTGCCTGACCGCGTGCACCGTCTCGTCGAACTCGGCCTCGATCTGCGGGTCGTGCTTGTAGGTGAACGAGCTGACCGCCCAGGCCACCAGCAGGCAGCCCAGGAAGCCGGGCAGGATCTCGTAGATGTCGAAGATGTGACCGGGCCCGCCGTCGACATTGCCGAACCAGCCCACGATCACGGCGCCGGTGATCATGCCGGCCAGGGCACCCCAGGTGGACAACTTCTTCCAGAACAGCGACAGCAGCACGATCGGGCCGAAGGAGGCGCCGAAGCCGGCCCAGGCGAAGGCCACCAGCGCCAGGATGGTGTCGTTCTGGGTCCAGGCCATGGCCGCGGCCACCAGCGAGACCACCAGCACGGCGATGCGGCCCATCATCACGTGGTGGTCGTCGGCCTTCTTGTCGGCACCGAGCGCCTTGTAGATGTCCTCCACCAGGGCCGAGGAGGTGACCAGCAGCTGGCTGGAGACCGTCGACATGATGGCGGCCAGCACGGCGGCCAGCATGAAGCCGGCGATCAGCGGGTGGAACAGGATCTGGCCCATCTTGATGTAGACGGTCTCCGGGTCGTCGAGCACCTGGCCGTTCTTCTGGAACCAGGCGGCGCCCACCAGCGCGGTGCAGATAGCGCCGACGACGGCGAAGAGCATCCAGCCGATGCCGATCCGGCGCCCCATCCGCGCCTCGGCGGTGCTGCGCAGCGCCATGAAGCGGACGATGATGTGCGGCTGGCCGAAGTAGCCCAGCCCCCAGGCGACGGCGGAGATGATGCCCATCAGCGCCAGGCCGGTCATCGGGTGCGGCAGGACGGCCATCCGGTTCAACCCCGCGGCGGCATCGGACTCGTTGACCAGTCGGCTGACATTGCCGAAGCCGCCCAGGTTCAGCAGGCCCACGATCGGCACGGCCACCAGGGCGGCGGCCATCATGGCGCCCTGCACGAAGTCGGTGTAGCTCACGGCCAGGAAGCCGCCGAACAGGGTGTAGGCCACGGTCACGCCGGCCACGATCAGCATGCCGGTGCGGTAGCCGGTGCCCAGGCTGGACTCGAAGAAGACGCCGCCGGCCACCATGCCACTGGAGACGTAGAAGGTGAAGAAGACCAGGATGATCAGGCCCGAGGTGATCCGCAGGGCCCGGCTGGAGTCGCGCAGCCGGTTCTCCAGGAAGCTGGGCACGGTGATGGAGTCGTTGGCCACCTGGGTGTAGGCGCGCAGGCGCGGGGCGACGAACTTCCAGTTCAGCCAGGCGCCCAGAGTGAGGCCCACGGCGATCCAGGCCTCCACCAGGCCCTTGGCGTAGATGGCGCCGGGCAGGCCCATCAGCAGCCAGCCCGACATGTCCGCCGCGCCGGCCGAGAGGGCGGCCACGGCGGGGGAGAGCTCGCGCCCACCGAGCATGTAGTCGTTCAGGTTGTGGGTCTTGCGGTAGGAGTACCAGCCGATGAACAGCATCGCAGCCATGTAGATGACCATCGCGATGATCAGGTAGAGCTTGTCACTCATGAAGGGCCTTTCGAGCTCCCGGGGGGCCGTGCAGGGGTTGCCGCAAGATACCGCGTGCCGGGGCTGTGGAGAAGGGCTTTCCACGTCGGCGTATGCTCCACCGGGTGACCGTCGAGTTCGAATACCTGGGCCTGGACCACCTCCCACCACGACGGATGGAGTACCACCGGGCCTGGCAGCGGCAGCGCGAGGTGCACGAACTGGTGAGCACCGGGCAGGCCCCCGACCGGGTGCTCTTCGTGGAGCACGACGCCGTCTACACCGCCGGCCGCCAGACCCTGGCCGAGGAGCGTCCCTTCGACGGGACGCCCGTGGTGGACGTCGACCGGGGCGGCAAGATCACCTGGCACGGTCCCGGCCAGCTGGTGGGCTACCCGATCGTGCGGCTGCCCGACCGGGTGGGCGTGGTGGACCATGTGCGACGCGTCGAGCAGGCCGTCATCGACGTGCTCGCCCTCTACGGCATCCAGGCCGGGCGGGTGCCGGGCCGCACCGGTGTCTGGCTGCCCGCCGACGACCCCTCCACCGTGACCCCCGCCGTGCCCGGCGCCAGCCACCATGCGAAGTCCACCGAGCGCACCGGCAACTACACCCCCGGCGTCCCCGACGCCGAGGCGATCGCCCCGCTGCAGCTCTCCGGCGTGCTGGGCCAGCCGGCCCCCGCCGCGCCGCGCACCGGACGCCCGGAGCGCAAGATCTGCGCCATCGGCATCCGGGTGACCAGGCGGACCACCATGCACGGCTTCGCGATCAACGTGGACAACGAGTCCGCGGGCTTCGACAACATCGTCCCATGCGGCATCCCCGATGCCGGGGTGACCACCATGGCCGCCGAGATGGCGGGCCCGCCGCCCAGCCTGCACGAGCTGGCCACGGCGCTGGAACCACTGCTGACGACCCATCTTTCCCGGGAAGGTAACCTGAGCCTGTGACGATCGCTCCTGAAGGCCGCAAGCTGCTCCGCGTCGAGGTCAAGAACTCGCAGACCCCCATCGAGAAGAAGCCGGCCTGGATCAAGACCACCGCCAAGATGGGTCCGGAGTACCGGGACCTGCAGAACCTGGTGAAGGGCGAGGACCTGCACACCGTCTGCCAGGAGGCCGGCTGCCCCAACATCTTCGAGTGCTGGGAGGACCGCGAGGCCACCTTCCTGATCGGTGGCGACCAGTGCACCCGTCGCTGCGACTTCTGCCAGATCGAGTCCGCCAAGCCGGAGGGTTACGACACCGCCGAGCCGCTGCGCGTGGCCGAGAGCGTGCAGAAGATGGGCCTGCGCTATGCCACCGTCACCGGCGTCTGCCGCGACGACCTCGAGGACGAGGGCGCCTGGCTCTACGCCGAGACCATCCGCAAGATCCATGAGCTGAACCCGGGCGTCGGCGTCGAGATGCTGGCCCCCGACTTCTCCGGCCGCCCCGAGCTGCTGCAGCAGCTCTTCGACGCCCGCCCCGAGGTCTTCGGCCACAACGTGGAGACCGTGCCGCGCATCTTCAAGCGGATCCGCCCCGGCTTCCGCTACGAGCGCTCGCTCGAGGTGCTGACCATGGCCCGCGAGGCCGGGCTGGTCACCAAGTCGAACCTGATCCTGGGCATGGGCGAGACCCGCGAGGAGATCAGCCAGGCGATGCAGGACCTGTTCGACGCCGGCACCGAGCTGCTCACCATCACCCAGTACCTGCGCCCGGCCGTCACCCTGCTGCCGATCGACCGCTGGGTCACCCCGCAGGAGTTCGACGAGCTGGCCGAGGAGGCCACCGAGATCGGCTTCACCGGTGTCATGTCCGGGCCCATGGTCCGCTCCAGCTACCGGGCCGGACGCCTGTACCGCCAGGCCATCGAGGCGCGCGGCTGACCCGCTGGGGCTCGCAAGTTAACAAGTTGACTGGTTTTCCAGCACCCCGACCGCCCGCCCCCCGGACCGGTACAGGAGACTGGAATGCCTGACAGGCAAGCAATTCGGGGGTGGCACATGGAGACGGCAGAGCGCGTCAAGGGTGGCTTCGAGCTGGTCCTGACCGAGCACGACGACAAGCAGGCGATCTACGAGACATGGGTGGCGCTGAGCACCGATTCTCACGGCTTCCATCGCTACATCATCAGCACCGGCGTCTGTGAACGGTTGGACAAGACCAAGCCCACCGAGTGCGACCTCTCGCTGGCCACCCGGATCGCCGGGGTGATCAACCGCGCCGTGGAGCAGACCGGCCAGCTGCCGGAGCGGATCACCCGCGAGTACTGGTGAGCCATGGCCCGGTGACGGGCAGGCTCCGCAGCGGTTCCAGGCCCGCGCGCACCATGCCGGGCAGGGTCAGGATGCCCGACCTCAGCACGGGCCAGATCCTGGCCGGGCGCCGGTGGGCCCTGGACCGCGCTGGGTCGGCATCACGGCCGTTGCGTGGGCTTCACGGCTGTTGCGTGGGCTTCACGGCTGTTGCAACGGGGGCGATGCAGCTCGACCAGCCGCGATCGGCCATCCAGGGGCCCCGAGCCGCCGCCAGCTGCCAGTGCCTGGCTCAGGCGGCGCCGCGGGCATCCAGGTCCGTCCCCCGGTTGAAGGTGGCCGAGCCCATCGGGCGGCTGGCCAGCCAGAACAGTGCAGCAGTGAGCGCATAGCTGACGCCGATCCCGGCCAGCACCAGGTGCGAGGCGCCGTCCTCGGGCAGCAGCACCATGCCCAGCACGGCAGCCAGCACGATGGCCGCGTTGAAGATGCCGTCATAGATCACGAAGACGCGGCCCTTCACGTCCTCGTCGACGTGGGCCTGCACGACGGTGTCGACGCAGATCTTGACCGACTGGGCGAACCAGCCCACCAGGAAGCTGGCCACCACCAGGCTCCAACGGTTCAGCACGCTGCCCGGACCCAGCTGCACCACGGCGCTGGCCAGCAGCAGCGCCACCATGGTGGCGCGCATCCCCAGCCGACGGGCCAGCGGTGGGACCAGCAGCACCGAGAGCGCGAAACCCACGCCGGAGGCACCCATCCACAGCCCGATGTCCGCCATGGCGCCGGTGACGTCGTCGGGGGCATGCAGGTGGCGGCGAAAGACCAGCAGCGCGGTCACCATGGTGAGGCCGTAGCAGACGCGCTGCACCGTGATGGTGGCCAGGCCGAGCAGGGCGGGTCGACGCCCGGCCAGGTGGCGCCCGGCGTCGGCGATCGCCTGCAGGGTCTCGCTGGCGCGGGTGCGCGGGGCGGGAACCAGCGGGCCCAGGTCGCGGCTGCCCAGCCTCGTCGCCACCAGGCAGGAGCAGGCCCACATCGCGGCGGCGCAGCAGAAGATCACGGCATCGGCCAGGTTCGCGCTCCACGGGGAGGCCAGCCGGATCCCGGCGGCCAGGCCGCCGCCCAGCAGCACCCCCAGGGGGCCGATCATCGGCATCACGGCCGAGGCGGTGAGGAATTCGTCGTCGTCGATGGTGTGCTGCAGCCCCGCTGCCAGCCCGGCCAGCACGAAGCGGTTCAGGGCCAGGGCCACCATCAGGCAGCCGAAGAGCAGGCCCGACAGCAGCGGGCCGCTGGCAGCACCGGCCACCAGACCGGCGATCACCAGCGCCAGCAGGCAGCGCGTGGCGTCCACCACCACCGCCACGGTGCGGCGCGACCAGCGGTCCAGCAGTCCGGAGACGAAGGGACCCACGATGCTGAAGGGCATCAGGGTGATGGCGAACATGGCCGCGATCGAGGCCGCGTCGGGCTGCTGGGCGGGGTTGAACAGGATGTGGGAGGCCATCCCCACCTGCAGGGTGCCGTCCGCGGTCTGGGTGAGCGCGCGGATGGTGAACAGCTTGCGGAACCTCGGATGGCGCAGCAGGTGCTGCAGCTGGCGCGCGAAGTTCACGGGGCTCCTGCCTGTGGCCGATGACGAGGCCCACAGCCTACGCGCTGCTCGTTCACCCGGTACTTGTCCGGAGCGGTTGAATGGAGCCATGACTGCCCCTGATGCCACCCTGTTCTCCCCGATCCAGCTCGACCGGCTCACCGTGCCCAACCGGCTGTGGGTCTCGCCGATGTGCCAGTACTCCGTGGAGCAGATGGACGGCGTCCCCACCCGCTGGCACCAGGTGCACTACGGCAGCTTCGCCCTGGGCGGCTGGGGCCTGGTGGTCACCGAGGCCACGGCGGTGCTGCCGGAGGGACGGATCAGCCCCTTCGACACCGGTATCTGGAACGACGAGCAGGTGGCGGCCTGGCGCGAGGTGACCGACTTCTCCCACGCCCAGGGCGTGCCGATCGGCATCCAGCTGGCCCATGCCGGCCGGAAGGCGAGCACCGACCGCTGGTGGCCCGGTGTCGCGGGCCGCAACATCCCCGCCGAGGAGGGCGGCTGGACTCCGGTGGGACCCACCTCCGCACGCTGGGAGTCCGAGGAGTACACCACCGAGGTCACCGAGATGAGCCCGGAGCAGATCGGTGAGGTCGTCGAGGCCTTCGGCCAGGCCGCCCGACGCGCGGAGCAGGCGGGCTTCGACGTGCTGGAGGTGCACGCCGCCCACGGCTACCTGCTGCACCAGTTCTACTCGCCGCTGTCCAACACCCGCACCGACGAGTGGGGCGGCAGCTTCGAGAACCGGGTGCGGCTGCTGTTGCAGGTGGTGGATGCGGTGAAGCAGGCCAGCTCGCTGCCGGTCATGGTGCGGATCTCCGCCACGGACTGGACCGAGGGTGGCTGGTCCGCCGAGGACTCCGTGGCGCTGTGCCGGCTGCTGCGCGAGCACGGGGTTGCCCTGGTGGACGTCTCCACCGGCGGCAACAACCCGATCTCGATCAAGGTCGGGCCCGCCTACCAGCTGCCCTTCGCGGAGCAGGTGCGCGCCGAGGCCGGCATCCCGGTGGCCAGTGTCGGCATGATCTCCGATGCCGAGCAGGCCGAGCAGATCGTCGCCGACGGTCGAGCCGATGCCGTCTTCATGGGTCGCACGGCCCTGCGTGACCCGATGTTCGCGCTGCGTGCCGCCCATGAGCTGGGCGTCGCGGCCACCGAGGTGAACTGGCGCCCGCAGCGCTGGCGCGGCGCCTGGCGCTGAGACCGACGGTCAGCCGGTGGCCAGGCGCCAGTCCAGGAATTCGCGCAGGTCGCCGGTTTCGCCGTCGCGACCGCCGCGGCCCACCTGCAGCGGCGGCGGGCTGGGCTGCAGCTTCACACCGGTGAAGCGAGCCATCCTGCCGCCCGGCACGGTCAGGACGTAGTAGCCGCCGTCCGTGCCGATGGCGATGGAGCGGTTGCGACGCAGGTACCAGCCCTGCTTGTCGGTTCGGGCCTGACCGCCGCCCATCAGGGCGGCCTGCAGCGGCTCGGGGGCGATCCCGCGTCGGGTGGCCTCGGTGACGAAGTCGTCGATCATCTGCTGGGCCCGCTCCGCCTCGGCCCGGACCGCCTGCTCGTTGAGCTCGACGCGACGGCGGGCGTCCTCCTGGCGCTGTGACATGGGCCAACTCTAGGCCTGGAGGCTGGGCCGCAGCGGGCTGGGGGCCGGGGGCCGAGGCATGGGAGCGATCTCGCAGGACGAGTTCGGCAGCAATTCCTTCAGACAGCTCTGACTACGGGTGGTAGGAGCTTGTTCGTTCAAAAGAAAGAGGCACCTGGAGGCCGCTGGTCACCCCCAGCGACCTCCAGGGCGTTCATGGATCGCCGGCTCGGGCTCTCCCCGGAAGGGGCCCGTCGAGCTGCGATGGATCAAGTATGCAGCACGGTCAGCGCAACTTTGGCCAAACGGACAAAACTTTTCTCAGGCGGTTCTTGGCCAGTGCCGCGCTGCAGTCCTCATGCCTGGTCCAGATGCGGTGTGACAAGGTACGACGCGGGCTCGGCGCGGGCGTCCACAGCCGACGGGATTGTGAAATTTCTTCCTCGGTCGGCCGCCCGGGACGACGAGCGCCCCACCTCGCCACGAGGTGGGGCGCCCGCTGTCCGCACGGCCGGGCCGTCACTCCTCCGCGAGGGCCTCCGTCGGGGTGGCTCCGGCGGCGCGACGTCCCGGCAGCACCGAGGTGAGGGCAGCGGCCAGCACGGCCACCGCGATCAGCCCCAGGGTCATCGGCCAGTTCACGCCGAACAGGATCTGGCTGTCCATCTCGGCCTGGCGCAGCAGGGCCTTCATGCCCAGCCAGCCGAAGAAGCCGCCGGCGAGCACGCCCACCAGCACACCGGCCAGGGCGAGCATCAGCGCCTCCACCAGCAGCATCAACCGCAAGGATGACTTCTGCATGCCCAGCGCCCGCAGCAGGGCCGACTCGCGGGCCCGCTCGATCACGCTCAGGCCCAGGGTGTTGCTCACACCGATCAGGGCGATCAGCACCGCCGCCCCGAGCAGGCCGGTGGTCACCAGCAGCAGGATCCGCAGCAGCTGCTTGATCATGTAGCTCTCCGTCGCCGAGCCGGAGGTGGACAGGCTCTGGTCACGCATCTGCACGCGGCCCAGCTGGGTCATGATCGTGCCGAGGTCGTCCTCGTCGGCCACGTCGATCCAGTAGGCCGTCGGGGCGGGCCTGGCCACCAGCTTGGCGAAGGAGGCATCGGAGACCATCGCCTGGTTGTAGCCCATGGCGCTGTTGGGGACGGCCTTCAGGGTGACCGTCTGGCCGTTGCCCACCAGCTCCACCGGGGTGCCGGCCTTCGTCTCGCGGCTGACCAGCACCTGGTCGTCGCCGATGGCGGGCAGCACGCCGGCCAGCTCACGGGCCTGGGGGGTCGCCTTCAGCACCGTGGAGACCGAGCCCTGCTCGCTGGTCACCGCGCCACCGGGCAGCACGGCCCGCCGGGCCACATTGGGCAGCTTGTCGAGTGCCGCCATGGTGTCGGCGTCGAGCGAGTAGTCGGTGGTCCTGCCGTCGGTCGACTGCTTGCCGTAGCTGCTCACCGTCAGGTCCACCGGGTAGCGGGCGGCGATCTCGGCCAGCACGGTGCGCTCGGCCGTGGCGGTGCCCACCTGCAGGGTGACGATCAGGCCGCAGGCCAGCATCAGGGCGGTGGCGGTGGCCGAGGCACGACGCGGGTTGCGCACCGCATTGCTGGCGGCCAGCCGAGGCGTTGCGCCGGCCAGTCCGAACAGTGCCCCCATGGCGCGCAGCACGGTGGGGATGAACAGCGGGGCCCCGAAGAGCACCGCGAGGCTGATCAGGCCGGCGCCCAGCACGGCGCGGGCCACCGGTCCGGTGACCACCGACTGCCCGTCGCCCACCGGTGCGCTCAGCGAGGTGACGGCCAGGAAGATGCCGAGCAGGCCGATGGCGCCGCAGATGATCGCCCGCACGATGGATCCGCGTCGGGCCTGCTCGCTGGTGGCCACCGGCTGCAGCGCCTCCAGCGGCGCCACCCGGGTGGCGCGCAGCGAGGGCAGCATGGCGGCCAGCACGGTGAGCACCACGCCGACGCCGAACTCCGCCGCCAGTTCGCCGACGGGCAGGCTGAGGCCGAAGTGCAGCGCATCGGTGAACCAGGAGCCGACGGTGGCGATCAGCACGCCCAGCAGCAGGCCCAGGGCCGAGCCCAGGGCGCCCAGCAGGACGGCCTCGGCCAGGAAGCGTCGCCGCACCTGCGCCCCGGAGGCACCGACGGCGCGCAGCAGGCCGATCTGGCGGCGCCGCTGGGCCAGCAGGATGGTGAAGGTGTTGGCGATGATGATGATCCCCACCAGGGCCGCGATGCCGCTGAAGGCCAGCAGCAGGTACTTCATCACGTCGAAGTCGCCGGTCATCTGGCTGGTGGCCTCGCGCTGGGCATGCTCGGCGGTGTCCACCATCAGGTTGGGGGCCGCGCCCGGGTAGGGCCGCTCGTCGGGGTTCTCCACCAGCGGCACGAGCGCCGGGCGCAGCGCGTCGATGGTGGCCTGCGGGTCGGAGCTCTTGATCCGGAAGCCGAGCGAACCGGAGGAGCCCATGGCCTCGATCCCCGCGGGGGCGGCATAGGCGCTCTGGAAGAAGATGCTGGGCACGTCGTCGGTGATGCCGGTGACGGTGAGCTTGGCCGGACCGGCCTCCACCTGCTGGCCCGGGGCGGTGATGCCGAGCTTGTCGGCCACCGGCTGGCTGAGCGCCACCTCGGTGGGCCTGGTGGGCCAGGTTCCCTGGGACAGCTCGGCCCAGCGGAACTGCTCACCGGGCACGCCGTAGAGGTTCACATAGGCCGAGCTCTTGTCGGTGCTGAGGGCGGCGAAGCCGTTCACGGAGCGCTCGACCGCGGTCAGGCCGGGGGCCTTCTTCACGGCCTGCTCCACCTGGGCGGGGGTGACCCCCTGCTTGGGGTTGGCGATGTCCACGACCACGTCGGCCTTGGAGGAGGGCAGCGCCATCATCTTGCCCAGCGCGGAGGTCTGGGTGTCGACGAAGATGCTGACCGCGGACATGAAGCCCACGCTGATGGCGATCGCCACCAGGGTGGCGACGATCCGTCCGGGATGGTGGCGCAGCTCGCGCCAGGCGTCGGCGAACATCAGGCGTCCACCCGGCCCAGCGCCTCGTTGACCGAGTCCACGGTGGGACGGTCCAGGTCGTCGACGATGTGGCCGTCGAGCAGGATCAGGGCGCGGTCGGCCCAGGCGGCGGCCTTGGCGTCGTGGGTGACCATGATGATGGTCTGGCCCAGCTCGTCGACGCAGCGACGCAGGTACTCCAGCAGGGCGGTGCCGGTCTTCGAGTCCAGCGCACCGGTGGGCTCGTCGGCGAAGATCACGTCGGGGCGGGTGATCATGGCGCGGGCCACGGCGACGCGCTGCTGCTGGCCGCCGGACAGCTCGCTGGGGCGGTGCGAGAGCCGCTCGGACAGTCCGAGCGATCCGGTCAGCTGCTCCAGGAAGGCGTTGTCCGGCTTGCGGCCGGCCAGCTCCAGGGGGAGCAGGATGTTCTGCCGGGCGGTCAACGTCGGCAGCAGGTTGAAGGACTGGAAGACGAAGCCCACCCGGTCTCGGCGCACCGTGGTGAGCTGCTTGTCGGACAGGGCGTTGAGCTCCTGGTCGGCCAGCACGACGTGGCCGGAGGTGATCCGGTCGAGCCCGGCCAGGCAGTGCATCAGCGTGGACTTGCCGGAACCGGAGGGGCCCATGATGGCGGTGAAGCTGCCGCGCTCGAAGGCCACGTCGACGTGGTCCAGGGCAGTGACCTGGGTCTTGCCGGAGCCGTAGACCTTCACCAGGTCGACGGTGCGCGCCACCACCTCGCGCGCCTCGGTGGCGGCGCGGCCGGGGCGGTGCGGCGGGCCGGCCGGCTGCGGGGAGGAGCCGGTGGCCGGCTCGGTAGCGGCGCGGCTGGGGACGGGGCCGGTGGGATCACCGGGGACGGGCTGGGCGGGTGCCGACATGGCGCGGGCCTTCCTGGACGTGGCTGATGGGGAGGGAAGTTCCCCGACAGCAGCGAATCTAGGGCCCGGTCGGCTCGCCACACCTCCACCCAGGGTTTCTGTGTCCGGATGGCCAGCTCATACCCCGGGGGGAGGCGATGCGACAATTTGGTCCTACCTTTGCGATGATGGCCCGGCCTGTTCGGGACGCACCGGCCAACGATGGTCGGCGGGCCCGGGCCCACAAGACAAAGGAGTCGTCGTGATCGACGGATGGACCCAGACGATGGGGGCGCTGCCCCTGCTCGGCATCGCGGCAGGAGCGATTGCGCTCATCCTGCTGCTGGTGATCGTCTTCAAGCTGCACGCCTTCTTGACCCTGATCCTGGTCAGCCTGCTCACCGCCTTCGCCACCGGCATCCCGGCCGGCCAGATCGTCACGGTGCTGACCAGCAGCTTCGGCAACACGCTCGGATCGGTGGCCCTGCTGGTGGGCCTGGGGGCCATGCTCGGCAAGCTGGTGGAGTACTCCGGCGGCGCGCAGGCGTTGGCCGACAAGCTGATCCAGCTCTTCGGTGAGGCGCGCGCCCCCCTGGCGCTGGGCGTCACCTCGCTGCTGATGGGCTTCCCGATGTTCTTCGACGCCGGCCTGGTGGTCATGCTGCCGGTGATCTTCGCCGTCGCCGCCCGTCTCGGCGGACCGGTGCTGCGCTACGCCATCCCGGCGGCCGTCGCCTTCTCCGTGATGCACGTCTTCGTCCCGCCGCACCCCGGCCCGGTCACCGCCACCGAGCTGTACGGCGCCAACCTGGGCCTCGTGCTGGCGCTGGGCCTGCTGGTGGCCATCCCCACCTGGTACGTCTCCGGCTACCTGTGGGGCAAGGTCTGCGCCCGCCAGTTCCCCTTCACCGACACCGACGGCCTGTTCGGCACCCTGGACGACGGCGAGGTCAAGAACCCGCCGAAGGTGTCCACCGTCGTGCTGGTCCTGCTGCTGCCCATGCTGCTGATCTTCATGAACACCGGTCTGGACTTCCTGCGCGCCTCCGGTGCCGTGTCCAAGGACGCCACCTGGTTCAACGTGGCCCGCGCCGTCGGCTCCTCGCCCGTGGCGCTGCTGATCTCCGTGCTGGTGGCGCTGTGGCTGCTGGGCTCGGCGCGCGGCGAGAACGGCACCGCGCTGGAGAAGATCGTCGACTCCTCGCTCGGCCCGATCTGCTCGGTGGTGCTGATCACCGGTGCCGGCGGCATGTTCGGCGGCGTGCTGCGCGCCTCCGGCATCGGCCAGGCGCTGAGCGACTCGCTCAAGGGCATCGGCCTGCCGGTGATCGTGGCCGCCTGGCTGATCGCGGCCATCATGCGCGTGGCGCAGGGCTCGGCCACCGTGGCGCTGGTGACGGCCGCGGGCCTGATGGCCCCGGCGGTGGCCGCCGGCGGCTACTCCAGCGGCCAGGTGGTGGCCATCACGCTGGCCACCGCGGCCGGCTCGGTCTTCGCCAGCCACGTCAACGACTCCGGCTTCTGGCTGGTGGGCCGGCTGTTCGGCATGGACGTGTCCACCACGCTGCGCACCTGGACGGTGCAGCAGACCCTGGAGTCGCTGCTCGGCTTCGCCGGCTCGCTGCTGCTCTTCGCGGTGCTCTGAGCCTCACCCTGGGCGACGTCGTGATCTGCGACGCCGCATGACCTGACAGACGGCGGGCGGACCCTGGTGGGTCCGCCCGCCGTCGGTCGTGCCGAGGCTCAGGACTCCCAGCGGCCGGCCACCAGGTCCACGAACCAGGTGAACAGGGCCTTGGCGCGGGCGTCGGAACCGCTCATCATCTCCGGGTGCCACTGCACCGCGAACAGGTCGAACTCCTCGCCGGTGTACTCCACGGCCTCGACGATCCCGTCGGCGGCGCGGGCCACGACGGCCAGCTGCTCGGCCACCCGGTCCACCGCCTGGTGGTGGAAGGAGTTCACCACCGCGCTGCGGGTGCCCCAGGCGTCGTCCAGGAAGCTGTCCGGCTCGATGCTGATCGCGTGCGCGCCCAGCGCCGGGTTGCCGCCCATCATGTGGCGCTGAGGGCTGCCGGCGTGCGAGATGTCCTGGTGCAAGGTGCCGCCCAGGAAGGTGTTGACGATCTGCAGGCCGCGGCAGATGCCGAAGGTGGGCAGACCGGCCTCGCGGGCCAGCCGCAGGGCCTCCAGCTCGAAGGCGTCACGCCTCGGGTTCGGCACGCCGCACTCCAGCCGGGGCTGGGCACCGTAGCGCAGCGGGTCGACGTCCTGGCCGCCGGCCAGCACCAGGCCGTCGAGCAGGGCCAGCTGGTCCGGCAGCACCGAGAGCTCCGGCGTTGGCGGGATCAGCACCGGCACCGCACCGGCTGCCAGCAGCGAGCGGTGGTAGTCCTCGTTCACCGTCACCCGCGCATAGCCCGGGAACAGGTAGTGCGGGTCCAGCTCCAGGTTCGTGATGATGCCGATCACGGGACGGGTGGACATCAGGCCTCCAGGGGGTCGCGAGGATCGGTGGGCTCGCCGCGGTAGGCGCCGAGCTTCCAGGGAATGTACAGGGCCAGCGGCAGCACCACGTAGCCCACCACCATGGCCCAGACGGCCCACTGGTTGGTGGATCCGTCGGGATTGCTGAACTGGCCCTTCCAGTCGAAGCGCGCCATCAGGAAGACCGAGGCGGCCAGGCCCAGCAGCGGCACCACCACGTCGGTGAGCACATTGCGGTGCGCCGCCAGGGTCTGGTGGCGGGCGCGGCCCAGGAAGAAGAGCACCACGGCCACCGGCACCACCAGGAACTGGATGAAGCGGGAGACCGAGGAGATCACCATGATGCCGCGCATCGAGTAGCCGAAGGCCATCGGGATGGCGATGGCCACGCCCGCGGTCAGCAGGAAGGCGGCCACCGGAACGCCACGGCGCGACTCACGGCTGATGAAGCCCGGCACCATCCGCTGGCGGCTCATGGCGTCGAAGATGCGCGGGGTGGAGAAGGAGGCGGCCACGTTGATGCCGAACATGCTCACCACCGCGCCCAGCACCACCAGGTTGCGCACCACCGGGTTGGCGAAGGCGCTGGCCAGGATCACCGGCTCGGTGGAGTTCAAGATGCCGGTGGGGTTGACCATCATGGCGATCCCCACGACGCCCACGTAGACCACCATCACCAGCAGCACGCCCAGCGGAATGGCACGCGGCAGGTTGTGCTCCGGGCGCTCCATCTCGCTGGCGGCCGTGGCCACCGACTCGAAACCGGTGTAGGCGTAGAAGGCGCTCAGCACCGCGCCCACGAAGACGGTGGTGGACATGGCCGGGATCAGCGGGCTGCCGTCGGGTGCCTGCAGGCCGGAGATCTCGCCGAAGTGGTTCTCCCCGGTGCGGGCCAGCACCACCAGCCCGGCGACGATGGCCAGCACCAGCGCGGCGACCTTGCCGATGGTGGAGATGTTGTTGAACCACTTGGTGATGCCGGTGCCGGCCAGGTTGATGGCCAACAGGACGGCCATCAGCACGACGAAGCCGATCGTGGTGCTGGTGGTGGTGACCGCCTCCTTGCCGCCGACGATGCCCAGCACGGTGGTCACCACGGCGGTGGCCATCACGCCCCAGGCGATCGCGCCCGCCATGAAGCGGGTGACGCCGACGTAGAAGCCCAGGTCGTCGCCGAAGGCGCGTCGGGCGTAGGCGAAGGAGGAACCGTTCTCGCTGACGTACTTGGCCGCGGAGGCGAAGGTGACCGCCAGCAGGCCGGCGAACAGGCCGGCCAGCACGTAGACCAGCGGGGTCCAGGTGCCGGCCACCTTGATGACGCCGGCGGGGGACAGGAAGATGCCGGTGCCGATGATGCCGTTCACGGTCAGCAGCACGATGGACCAGAAGCCGAAAGGGCTGCGGGTGGCCGCGGGCGCGGCGGGGGTGGGCTTTGCCATGTGCCCATGCTCCGCCCTGACGGGTTGAACCTTCCAACCCGTCAGGATGTGGACTCAGCCGGGCAATGCCCCCAGGGCGCGCGCCACCACCACGGCACTGGTGGCGGCCCAGGCCTGGGGCCGGCACGAGGCCGGGTAGGGCTGGGGCGGGAAGACCGCGTCGGCCGCCATCCCGCCGAAGAGCTCGGGCATCCGGTAGCCGAAGCCCTCGGCGGCGCGCAGCAGGGCGGCGGCCAGCTCGCGGGCCTGCTCGTCGAAGCCCTCGCGCAGCATCCCGTCGATGATGAAGGCGGTGTCATGGGTCCACACAGAGCCGACGTGGTAGCTCAGCGGCCAGTAGCCGCCATTGGTCTCGCTCATGGTGCGCACGCCGTAGCCGGAGGCCATCGACGGGTGCACCAGGCGCTCCACGACGGTCTCGGCCTCGGAGTCGGTGAGGATCCCGGTGCCCAGCAGGTGGCCCATGTTGGAGGCCACGCCGGTCACCTGACGCTTGTCCCCGTCGAGGGCCAGCACGGGGTAGCGGCCCAGCTCGTCGGCGGCCCAGAAGTGCTCGCGGAATCGGGTGGCGAGCTGCTCGGCCCAGCCGGTCCAGAAGGCGGCGGCCTCGGTGTCTGCCTCGTAGCGGGCCAGCAGCCGGGCGCCGTGCAGCGCGGCGGCATGGGCATAGCCCTGCACCTCGGCCAGCGCCACCGAGCCCTTGGCGAGGCTGCCGTCGGCGAAGCGCACCGAGTCGCCGGAGTCCTTCCAGCCCTGGTTGGCCAGGCCGTGGCCGGACTCGTCGCGGTACTCCAGGAAACCGTCGCCGTCGGCATCGCCGTGGTCGGCCAGCCAGCCCAGCGCGGCGCGCAGGTTCGGCAGCAGCTCGCGGACGGTGGCCTCGTCCAGGCCGCGCTCCTCGGCCTCGCCCAGCAGCATGATCCACAGCGGGGTGGCGTCGATGGTGCCGTAGTAGAGCGGCGGCAGCGAGATGTGCGCCGAGCCGTCGGAGTCGTCGGTGGGCAGGTGGCCCAGCGCCAGCTCCAGGGTCTCCTGGCGCACCTCGTGCAGGATCTTGCCGGGCTGTTCGGCGCGGTCCACGTCGACGACGGTCCCCTGCAGCCTGGCCAGCACCTTGAGGGTGCCGGTGGCCACGCCCAGGTCATGGGCCAGCAGGTTGCGCGCAGCGATCAGCGAGTCGCGGCCGAACAGGGTGAAGTACCAGGGGGCGCCCGCGGCCAGGAAGGTGTGCTCGGGCATCGACGGGTGGGCCAGCCGCAGACCGTTGATGTCGGCGAAGGAGTGCTCCACCAGACGCCTCAGGCTCGGGGAGGCGTCGGTCAGGGCGGGCAGCGCCAGCGGCTCGGCGCTGGCCCCCACGAAGGGCAGGCCCTCGTCGCGCAGCTCCAGCTGCCAGCCGGCATCGGCCACCCCGCGGGCCGGTACCCGCAGTCGCCAGCGCAGCCGCCAGGCGCCGTCGTCGCTGGACACGGTGGCATCGGTGCGCAGCCGGGCGCTGGTGCGCTCATCGCGCCAGGACCAGCCTCCGGTGGGATCACCGAGCTGCTCGGCCGGCAGCGGGCTGGGCGTCTCGCCGCCCTTGACCGCCTGCATGCCGGTGGCATCGGGTCGCAGCACCAGCTCCAGGTCCACCTCGAGGTCCTGCAGCGAGGCGGTGGTGAGCACGTAGCGCTCGCGGACGCCGGAGGTGGTGACCTCGCGGATCCGCTCCAGCACCAGGGCCGGGTCGACGCCCAGCTCGGGGGTGCGCAGCACGTACTGGAAGCGCACCCGGGCGCCGCCGCGCTCGTCGGTGGCGATGTGCTCCAGGGCATGGCTCGGGGAGCCCAGCAGCAGCTGGGAGGCGATGCGGGTGTCTCCGCAGAAGACTCCCTCGACGTCGCGGAGCGCGGCCAGACCGTCCGCCTGGCCGTCGGGGGCGGACCAGGCCTGCACAGGGGCGGCGACGACCGCGCAGCGGGAGTTCAGGAAGGGCTGTTGCATGGGGGGACCGTTCTTGCTCGGGGACAGGCGGTCACGGGTTGGCAACATCGCCATCCAATTTCCCCGGGACACTTGACGTGCCTGCCGTCCGGGGGCGACGCTATCAGCATTCTTGATCGTTCAAAAGGGCATCGGAGCCCCGGTGACGATCTGCGATCCAAGGAGGGATCCGGATGGCCAGGCCAACGTTGGTCAGTCTTGCACGCGAGCTCGGCGTCTCGCGTCAGACCGTCTCGAACGTCATCAATGCACCCCATCTGGTCAAGACCGAGACCCGGGAACGCGTGCAGGCCGCCATCGAGGCCTCCGGCTACCGCCCCAACGTGGCCGCCCAGGCACTGCGCAACCGCCGTTCCATGACCCTGGCGATGCGGATGCACCCCACCCTGGAGGACGGCATCAACGGTGCCATCCGCGACCGCTTCCTGCACCATCTGGTGGTGGCGGCGCGGGCCCAGGGCTACAGCCTGCTGCTGACCACTGCCGACAGCTTCGACGACGAGGTGGACGTGCTCACCGAGATGCACGTGCGCGGCACCATCGACGGTTGTGTGCTCACCGACACCCACGCCGGCGACAGCCGCCCCTCCCGGCTGGTGGCCAATGGTGTGCCGGTGGCCGCCTTCGGTCGTCCGTGGGGCCACGACGAGCGCCATCCCTGGGTGGACGTCGAGGGCTGGCGCGGCACCCACGCCGCCACCAACCACCTGCTGGAGGCCGGCCACGAGCGGATCGGCTTCATCGGCTGGCCCGGCAACTCCGACACCGGCGTGGACCGCCGCACCGGCTGGGAACGGGCGATGGCCGAGCACGGCTACGGCGCCGAGACCGGCCGCTGGCAGGCCGAGCGCGTGGACCAGATCGAGCAGGGCATGGAGGCCGCCGAGAAGCTGCTCGACGAGGGCGTCGAGGCCTTCGTCTGCGCCTCCGACTCCCTGGCCCTGGGTGCCCTGGAGGCGGTCCGCCGCCGGGGCTTCGAAGGGCTCGAGGCGCCCGTGATCGGCTTCGACAACACCCCGGTGGCGCGCGCGATGGGGCTGTCCAGCCTGGACCAGCCGGTGGAGCAGGCCGCCGAGGTGCTCTGCCGCCAGCTGGTGGCCCGGATCGCCGCCAGTCAGGACGCGACCGGCTCCGTCGAGGACGAGCACGTCCTGCTGGAGCCCACCCTCGTCGTGCGCGAGCTGGCCGAGATGTACGCCCCCGTCGAGGACTGAAGACCCCCACCGGGCGCCCCGCCGCCCAGCAGAATCCCACCACCCGGCCCGACCGGCGACAGAACAGGAAAGACCCATGACCAAGACCACCCGCACCACCGCCCTGCTGGCCGCCGTCTGCCTGCCCATGGCGCTCACCGCCTGCGGCGGGGGCGGCTTCGACTCCGGCTCCGGCGCCTCCGCCAGCTCCTCGGCCGAGGCCAAGCAGACCCCCACCGCCAAGGAGGTCACGGTGCTGATCGGCTCCTCCGGCGATGCCGAGACCAAGGCCGTCACCGAGGCCGTCGCCGCCTGGAGCAAGCAGAAGGGCATCCCCGCGAAGGTGCAGGTGGCCGCCGACCTGCCCCAGCAGGCCGCCCAGGGCTTCGCCGCCGACAGCCCGGCCGACGTGGTCTACACCGCCACCGACGTCTTCGCCTCCTGGGTGAAGGCCGGCAACCTCTACGCCTACGGTGACCAGCTCAGCAATGCCGACGACTACTACGACGGCCTGAAGCAGGCCTTCACCAGCGAGGGCAAGTTCTACTGCGCCCCCAAGGACTTCTCCACCCTGCAGCTGGTCATCAACGACAAGCTGTGGAAGGAGGCCGGCCTCACCGAGGCCGACCACCCCAAGACCTGGGAGGACCTGGCCACCGTCGGCAAGAAGCTCACCAAGGGCAAGGTCAAGGGCCTGACCTTCGGCCCCGAGATCCAGCGCGTGGGCGTCTTCCTGGCGCAGAACGGCGGCGGGCTGGAGACCGACGGCAAGGCCACCGCGAACAGCGAGGCCAATGTCGAGGCGCTGACCTGGGTGAAGCAGGCGATGGCCGACGGCTGGGCCGCCTACTCCTCCGACCTGGGCTCCGGCTGGGGCGGCGAGGCCTTCGGCAAGCAGCAGGCGGCCATGGTGATCGAGGGCAACTGGATCACCGGCGCGCTGGAGGGTGACTTCTCCGACGTCGACTACACCGTCGTCGAGCTGCCCGAGGGCAAGACCAAGGGCACCCTGCAGTACACCAATTGCTGGGGCGTGACCGCCAAGGGCGACAACATCGGCGGTGCCGTGGACCTGGTGGAGCACCTGACCACCACCGAGCAGCAGCTCGCCTTCGCCAAGGCCTTCGGCGTGATGCCCTCGCGCAAGTCCGCCAAGGAGCAGTGGACCAAGGACAATCCCGCCATGGTGCCCTTCATCAACGGCGCCGACTACGCCCAGAACCTGCCCGCCGAGGTGGGCGCCCTGGACGTCATCAAGGACATGAACGCCCAGCTCGGCCAGCTCAAGACCAAGGAGCCCAAGGCCATCCTGGACGGCGCGCAGTCCAACCTCGAGGCCATCGTCGCCGGCTGATCCCAGAACCTGACGAGCTGATGTCCGCACCCGTGCGCCGGACCCGACGGGGGTCTGCCAACCGGCAGACCCTCGCGGGCTGGCTCTTCGTCCTGCCGGTCCTGGTGATCCTGGGCCTGTTCCTGTTCATCCCGATCCTGATGGCGCTGTGGGTCAGCGTCTCCGACTGGTCCGGCAACGGCAGCCCCTTCGCCCCCGGCGTGAACTTCGTCGGTGCCGAGAACTACCAGGCCATCCTGGGTGGCAAGGGCCTGGCCGGGCGCGACTTCGGCCTGTCCATCCGCAACAACCTCTACTACGTGCTGCTGGTGGTGCCGCTGCAGACCATCGTCGCGCTCTTCCTGGCCGTCATGGTGACCCGGCGCACGCTGCGGGCCAAGGGCTTCTTCCGCACCGCCTTCTACTTCCCCAGCGTCACCAGCTCGGTGGCCATCACCGTGCTCTGGCTCTTCCTGTTCAACGCCTCCGGCGCGGTCAACAAGGCGCTCGGCTGGCTGGGCCTGCACGGCCCCAACTGGTTCCAGGACCCGCGCGGCGTGCTGGGCCTGCTGCTGGAACCGCTCGGGGTGCACGAGAGCGGGGCCATGGCGAAGCCCGGCCTGCTGGGCGTGAGCGCCTACCAGTGGCTGCAGGGTCCCTCGGTGGCGATGTGCGCCTTCATCGCGTTGGCCGTCTTCACCACCTCGGGCACCTTCATGCTGCTCTTCGTCGCCGCCCTGCAGAACATTGGGGAGGAGACCGACGAGGCCGGCATGGTGGACGGTGCCGGTGCCTGGCAGCGCTTCCGCCACATCACGCTGCCGATGCTCAAGCCCACCCTGTACACGGTGCTGACACTGGGCCTGATCGGCACCTGGCAGGTCTTCGACCAGATCGCCATCGGCTCCCAGGGCGGCCCGGCCAAGACCACCATGACGCCGGCCTACCTGAGCTTCACCAAGGCCTTCAACGACGGGGAGTGGGGCCGCGGCGCGGCGATCGCCTTCGTCCTGTTCGCCATCGTCATCGTGATGGGCCTGCTGCAGCGCCTGCTGCTGGGCGATGCGGACTACACCCGGATGACCCGACGCCAGCAGCGCGCCGACCGCGCCGCCCGTGAGGCCGCCGCGGCCCGCGAGGGTGCGCTGGGCCAGGCCGTTGCCGCCACCGTGCGCAAGGAGGGATCGGTATGAGCACCACCACTGCCGCCGGCCGACGCCCGTCTCGGGCCACCGGCTGGATCACCCTGCTGGTGCTGGTCTTCCTGGCCCTGTTCTACGTCTTCCCCTTCGTGGTCCAGGTGCTCGGCTCCTTCAAGACCGACGCCGACGCCACCAACAACCCGATGGGCCTGCCGCAGGTCTGGACCACCGCCGCCTACCACCGGCTCTTCCAGAACTCCGACTTCCCGCGCTGGTTCGCCAACTCGGTGCTGGTCACCCTGGTGGTCACCGCGGGCCGGGTCTTCTTCAACTCGCTGGCCGGCTACGCCCTGGCCCGGCTGCGCTTCCCCGGCCGCAAGCTGGTCTTCCTCACCCTGATCGCGGTGATGAGCGTGCCGGCCGTGGTGCTGCTGATCCCCAAGTTCCTGGTGATCAAGACCCTGGGCATCTATGACAGCTACCCGGCGCTGATGTTCCCGCTGCTGGTGGATGCCGCCGGCGTCTTCATCATGAAGAACTTCTTCGAGTCCATCCCGCCGGCCGTGGAGGAGGCCGCCCGGATCGACGGGGCGGGCACCTTCCGCACCTTCTGGTCCGTGGTGCTGCCGATGGCCACCCCTGCGCTGGTGACCATCACCATCCTCAGCTTCCAGGGCTCGTGGAACGAGTACAGCCACTTCATCATCGCCTCCTCCGACCCGAACCTGACCACCCTCACCAAGGGCGTCGGGACGCTGGCCTCCGGAGGCCTGGGCGGCAAGGCCAACCAGTACCCGCTGAAGCTGGGGGCGGCGCTGATCATGACCCTGCCGGTGGCGGCGCTCTTCTTCGTCTTCCAGAAGCGGATCATGAACACCTCCGCCGGCGCGGTGAAGGAGTAGTCGCCCGATGGGACCCGCTGGCCCCACCGTCATGGGAGCCCCGGTGCCGCTGCGCCGGGGCTCTCGGCCATGATGGATGCCATGAGCGAGCAGTCAGTGCACAAGGCCGTCATCATGGCGCGAGGACTCGGCACCCGGCTGCGGGCCCAGGCCGCCGCGGAGCTCAGCGCGGAGCAGCAGGCCGTCGCGGCCACTGGCGTGAAGGCGATGATGCCGGTTGGTGGTGGACGCCCCTTCGTCGAGCACGTGATCCACGAGCTGGCCGAGGCCGGTATCGACGAGGTCTGCCTGGTGATCGGTCCCGAGCACGAGCAGGTGCGCGAGCGCTATGCCAACCTGCCCACCCGACGGGTGCGAATCAGCCTCGCCACGCAGGCCGAGCCGCTGGGCACCGCCGACGCCGTGGCCGCCGCGCGGGACTTTGCCGGCGGCGACCGCTTCGTGGTGGTCAACTCCGACAACCACTACCCGGCCGCGGCGCTGCGCGCCCTGCT
The DNA here is from genome assembly GCF_039526385.1 of Luteococcus peritonei. NCBI lineage: Bacteria > Bacillati > Actinomycetota > Actinomycetes > Propionibacteriales > Propionibacteriaceae > Luteococcus > Luteococcus peritonei. The sequence continues at coordinate 93,210 of NZ_BAAAIX010000033.1, forward strand.
GGCCGCCCCGGGCACCGCCACCCTGGGCTTCGACGCCGCCGCGCTGGTGCAGCGCTCGAACATCCCGGCCGAGCGGGTGGCCGCCTTCGCCCTGCTCGAGGTGGACGCCGCGGGTCACCTGGTGGACCTGGCGGAGAAGCCCGGCCCCGAGGAACTGGCCCGCCACGGCGAGCACGCCCTGGTGAGCATGAACTGCTTCTGCTTCGGCCCCAGCATCTTCGACGCCTGTGCGGCCATCGAGCCCTCGCCGCGCGGCGAGCTGGAGATCGTCGACGCGGTGCGCCACCTGGTGGCCGCCGGTGAGCCGGTCACCGTCGTCCCGGTGGCGGAGGGCGTGCTGGACCTGTCCGGCCGCGGCGACGTGGCCCGGGTGGCCGCCGAGCTGGCCGACGTGGACGTCAAACTGTGAGCGGATACTTCTCTCCCGGGCGGATCGAGGTGCTGGGCAAGCACACCGACTACGCCGGCGGCGACGTGCTGGTCTGTGCCGTGGACCGCGGCGTCACGGTGCAGGTGGAGCCCGCCAAGGCAGGCATCACCGCCGTCACCGAGGCCCTGCCCGGCGAGGTGGACCTGCTGGGCGCCGATCCCCTGCCGCCCGGTCACTGGGGTCGCTATCCCCGCACCGTGGTCTCCCGGCTGCGCGACAACTTCGGCGAGCTGCCGCCCTGCCGGCTGCACATCACCTCCGACCTGCCGCTGGCCAGCGGGATGAGCTCCTCCTCGGCCGTCGTGGTGGCCACCGCGCTGGCCCTGGCCCACGAGGCGGGGCTGGTCGAGCACCCGCTGTGGCGCGAGGCGATCACCGACGAGGTGCGGCTGGCGGGCTACCTGGCCTGCATCGAGAACGGTCGTAGCTTCGGCCCGCTGGCCGGCAGTGGCGGCGTTGGCACCCTGGGGGGCTCGGAGGACCACACCGCCATGGTCTGCTCGCGCCCCGGACTGCTGGGCCGCTTCAGCTTCTCCCCGCCAGGCCTGGTGGAGCGGGTCGAGCTGCCCGCCGGCCACGCCTTCGTCGTGGCGGTCAGCGGCGTGACCGCCGAGAAGACCGGCGCCGCGCGGGAGCGCTACAACCAGGCCTCCCGGGCCACCACCGAGCTGCTGGAACGCTGGAACCGGCATGCGCCGACGCCGGCTGCCAGCCTGGCCGAGGCGCTGCGTTCCCGGCCCGAGGCCGCCGACCTGCTGCGCGGCAGCGCGCGCCAGGAGCCGGTGCTGCTGGCCCGGCTGGAACAGTTCGTCGTGGAGTCCACCTGGTGCGTGCCGCAGGCCGTCGAGGCGCTGCGCAGTGGCGATCTGGCCCGCTTCGGCGCGGTGGTGGCCCGCTCCCAGCAGCTGGCCGCCGAGGGGCTGGGCAACCAGGTCTGGCAGACCACCGAGCTGGTCCGGCTGGCGCTGGAGCAGGGGGCGGTGGCCGCCTCCAGCTTCGGTGCCGGCTTCGGCGGGAGCGTCTGGGCGCTGGTGGGCGACGAGCAGGCGGACTGCTTCGCGGAGCACTGGCTGGAGCGCTACCGAGCAAGCTGTGAGCAGACCGTGAGAGCCTGTGAAGCACTGACAGGCACGCCCCATACGCTGGTCCTGAAGCCTTCGGGCCCAGCACACCCCGTGGAGGAAGAACAGTGAAGATCCTGATCACCGGCGGCGCCGGATACATCGGCAGCACCATCGGCTCGGCCTGCGAGGACGCCGGCCACGAGGTGGTGGTCCTGGACAACCTCTCCACCGGCAGGCGCGAGTTCGCCCTGGACCGGCCCTTCTACCAGGGTGACGTGGGTGACCCCGAGCTGCTGGACCGGGTCTTCCGTGAGCACCAGATCGATGCCGTGGTGCACTGCGCCGCGCGGATCGTGGTGCCGGAGAGCGTCGCCGAGCCGTGGTCCTACTACGAGAACAACGTGGGCAAGACGCTGGACCTGCTGGCCTCCATGGAGCGCAACCAGGTGCGGCGCATCCTGTTCAGCTCCTCGGCCTCCATCTACGGCCCGGACGAGAACTTCCAGGTCACCGAGGAGTCCCCGCTGGCCGCCGGCAGCCCGTACGCCCGCACCAAGATGGTCACCGAGCTGGTGCTCTCCGACGTGGCCGCCGCCACCGAGCTGCACGTGATCAGCCTGCGCTACTTCAACCCGATCGGCTCCGATCCCGAGCTGCGCACCGGTCTGCAGCTGGAATTCCCCAGCCACGTGCTGGGCAAGCTGATCGAGGCCTGGAATGCCGGCAAGCCCTTCACCGTCACCGGCACCGACTGGCCCACCCGCGACGGTTCCGGCATCCGTGACTTCATCCACGTCTGGGACCTGGCCAAGGCGCACGTTGCCGCGCTGGAGAAGTTCGACCAGGTCACCTCGCAGGAGAACTACCAGGTGATCAACATCGGCACCGGCACCGGCACCACGGTGCGGGAGCTGGCCGACGCCTTCAACGAGGTGATCGGCGGCGAGCTGCAGGTCACCGACGGCCCCCCGCGCCCCGGCGACGTGGCCGGCGTCTACACCACCAGCTCGAAGGCCCGCACCGAGCTGGGCTGGAGCGCCGAGCTGGACGAGACCCGCGCCATCAAGGACGCGCTGGCCTGGCTGCCCCGCCGCAAGGAGATGCTGGGCTACTGAGACTGACGCCGATCCCTGCTAGGGACGGCTCACCCGGGCCCGTCGGAGGACTTCTCCGGCGGGCCCTCGTGCGTCCCGGTCCGTCGACGGATCGACCCGAATCCGCCCCGATGTGCTCCCGCAGCGCCTCAATGGCCGGTTCTGGCGCGAACCCTGGCGAATTTCTGGTTGATGTGGGGACCGGAAAGCCCACATAGCGCGATGACCCGTCAGCGCCGGGTGAGGCCCACCTCGTGGGCGAAGAGCACCAGGCCCACCCGGTCGCGGGCCTGCAGCTTGGCCAGCAGCCGGCCGATGTGGGTCTTGACCGTCCCCTCGGCCATGTAGAGGCTGCTGGCGATCTCGGTATTGGTGGCGCCCTTGGCGATCTCCACCAGCACCTCGCGCTCCCGGTCGGTGAGCAGCGCCAGCCGGGGGTCGTCGGCGCCGGGGGCGTCGGGCAGGGTGGGCACCACGTGCTCCAGCAGTCGACGGGTGGCGCTGGGGGCCATCACTGCCTCGCCGGCGGCCACCGTGCGGATGGCATTGAGCAGCTCGGCCGGCCGGGCGTCCTTGAGCAGGAAGCCGGAGGCGCCGGCCTTGAGGGCGGCGAAGACGTACTCGTCCAGGTCGAAGGTGGTCAGCACCAGCACCTTGGTGGTCATCCCCTCGGCCACCAGCCGACGGGTGGCCTCGACGCCGTCCATCACCGGCATCCGGATGTCCATCAGCACCACGTCGGCGCCCCGGGCCGCGAGCATCCGCAGCGCCTCCTGGCCGTCGGCGGCCTCGCCCACCACCTCCATGTCGTCCTCGGCCTCGATGAGCATGCGGAAGCCGCTGCGCACCAGCGCCTGGTCGTCGGCGAGCAGCACTCGGATGGGTTGCATCACATCTCCTGGGTCGTACGCGTGGGCACGGGCAGGATCGCCCGCACCAGGTAGCCGCCCTCGCTGCGGGGCTGGGCCACCAGTTGTCCGTTCATGGCTGCGACGCGCTCCCGCATCCCGCGCAGCCCGTGGCCGCGCCCGTCGGAAGTCGACGCCTGGCCCAGCCCGTCGTCGCTGATCTCGGCCACCACCAGCGCGGGGGTGTAGCTCAGCCGCACGGTGCAGGTGGCCTGCGCCCCGGCGTGCTTGAGGAAGTTGGTGACCGCCTCCTGCACCACGCGGTAGACGGTCAGCTCCAGGGTGTGCGGCACCACCGGCGGCGTCCCGCTCACCTCGAGGCGCACCCGTTCGCCGGAGCGCGAGACCATCTCGGGGATCTCCTCCAGACCGGGATTGGGGCTGTAGAGCGCGGCCTGCTCGGTGGGGGCGCGCAGCACCCCGACGATGCGCCGCATCTCGGTGAGCGCCTCGCGACCGGTCTCGGCGATGGTGTCCAGCACCTCGGCGGCCTGCTCCGGCTTCTTCGCCGCCAGGGCCCGGCCGCCCTCGGCCTGCACGATCATCACCGACAGCGAGTGCGCCACCACGTCGTGCAGCTCGCGGGCGATCTGGGAACGGACGCTGACCTCGACGGCCCGGGTGGCCTGCTCCCGCTCCGCGAGCTCAAGGGCCCTCCGCTCGGCCTGTGCCAGGGTGCGGGCCCGGCCGGCCTCCGCCGACTCGCGCACCCGCCGCCCGATGGCGTAGACGCTGACCACCAGCCCGAACATGGTGATGCCCACCAGCACCGCATCGGGCCACGGGAAGGGGGGCCGCACCGGGGTGCCGTCGGACTCCCAGACGGTGGCCGGCATGAGCCAGCGCGCGGGGCCGAGCACGGCGCCCAGCGCCCCCAGGAAGAGCACCGCGCGGGAGCGGTGCCCCGGCACCCAACGAGCCACCGAGTAGGCCACCAGTGCCACGGCCGCGATCTGCGGGGTGGGCACCCGGATCACCAGCACGTGCACCAGGCAGCAGGCCGTGACCACCACCAGCGTGGTCAGCGGCTTGCGCCGGCGCAGCACGAGTGCCAGCGCCATGACCATCCCCAGCGCCACCGAGCGCACCAGCCGGTCCTCGGTGGCCCCGTAGCCGGCAGAGGCCACCGTCGTGAGCACGAAGAACAGCCCGGCCACGGCCAGGTCGAGCGACCAGGTGGCGTGGCCGAGCTCGTCGAAGATGCTGCGGCGCTCCATTGGCCACAGCCTAGGGTGAGCCGACCGGACCCGGATCCGACCGAGGTCCCGGGCGGGTCGAACCCCGGGCCCGGGACAGCGGCCCTCTCTGCCGGTGTGCGCGGGGCCCCGAGCAACCAGCAGGGGTGTTAAGACGAAGAAGTTAAACAAACAACCAGTGTCACGCGATCACGGGACAGCGATCCGGGAATGCTGTACCCACAGGGCTGCCGTGGGAGATGCGTGTCACGCGAGGCATGACACCAGCCACGGATCGCCTGATGGAGAGCTGAACTGATGCTGATTTCAACTACTTTGCCGACTTGTCCAGAGCCCGGTGCGAGGCGCAGAGTGGAGGCATCGCAGGCGGTGCTCGGGGGAGCTCGCCGACGATGGCCCAACAGCTTCGGGGGAAGCCAACGGGCGGTCCATGCGGCTTCGGGGGAAGCGGCTGGACGACAGCAGGGCACCGCGCGGATCGGGGGATCCGGCAGTGCCGCGGCCCACGGTCGGGGGATCGACGGGCCGGACAACTGAACCGGGCGGCACGGACATCGGGGGATGGCCGCACCGCACAGCCCACGGGCCCGAGGACCACGTCCTCGGGCCCGAGCCGTTCCCCGGGTGGGAGGTTGAAGCGTTGTGCCCGGGAACCCTCACGGGGCCAGAACCGGTTCCCGGGACTGTCCCAGGCGACCGGCCGGCGGGTAGTCTCGCCGCAGACCGGGCCGCAGCAGCGGGCCGGGCACCCACCCACGAGGAGGACGCCATGCCCACCGTCGACTGGTCCGCCGGACGCTGGACCACCGAACCGGTCCGCAGCGAGGTCACCGAGAACGGCCTGCTGGTCGAGGCCCGGGAGGGCTCGGATGCCTGGCGCACCACGTCCTACGGCTTCATCCACGACGACGAGCACGCCCTGGTGGCGCCGCTGGGCCAGGAGCAGGCCGTGGAGGTGGACTTCGTGGCCGCCTTCAGCCAGCAGTTCGACCAGGCCGGGGTCTTCCTGCGCGCCGGCCAGGAGCACTGGGTGAAGGCCGGCGTCGAGTTCGCCGACGGCACCCCGCAGCTCGGCGCCGTGGTCACCAGTCCCTGTTCCGACTGGTCCGTGGCACCCGTGCCGGACTGGGATGGTCGCACCGTGACGGTGCGCGCCTCCCGCAGTGGCGACGCGGTGACCATCCGTGCCCGCGTCGACGGCGGGGACTTCCGGCTGGTGCGGGTGGTGCCGATGGATCCCGAGGTGGAACTGGAGGCCGGGCCCTTCACCTGCGCCCCCACCCGCCCCGGGCTCGAGGTGCTCTTCACGGGATGGCGGCTCACGGAGCCGGACGCCTCGCTGCATCCCTGATCCGCCCTGACCGATGGTCAGCTGTCCACCGGTTGGGATGCTGGCCGAAGGTACAGAAGTGGTCCACGCGACGGCCGCAAGGGGCCTCCGGGATGGCGAAGAGCGAAGCCACGGCGAAACAATGGCGAGACCCCGGCCATGTCGTGGGAGCTGGTTCGTTGTCTGAAGACCGGGTGGTACGCCACCGTCGAGGATGGGGCTGCGGTTATCCTGCAAGGGCTCGGGGGAGAAGTCCTCGTCGACCCCTCAGGAGCGCGTGATGAGTCAGCCGCCGGTGGTGGGCCCGGGCGGTGGCAGTGCTGCCACCGGCTATGCCGCCGTGGCCGCCGGCATCGCCGAGGGGCTGGTGGACACCGCCTGGCTGGACGACCACCTGGAGCACATCCACTCCCGCGAGGACCTGGCCGACCATCGCCTGATGGTGGTGCTGGCCCTGCTGCTGGACGGCGGGGACCGCCTGCCGGCTCCCTTGCGCCAGGCCATGGAGCAGGCCGTGCTGGGCTTCCGCTACTGGATGGACGAGCCCGGCACCGATTCGATGGTGCACTGGAGCGAGAGCCACCAGGTGGCCTTCGCGGTGTGCGAGTACCTGGCCGGCAAGCTGTTCCCGCAGCGCCGCTTCCGCAACGACGGGCGTCGCGGCGAGGTCAAGGCCGAACGGGCCCGCCAGCGGCTGACCGGCTGGCTGGCCAACCGCTTCCGCCACGGCTTCAGCGAATGGCTCTCCGGCACCTACTACGCCATCGACATCTCGGCCCTCACCCTGCTGGTGGAGCACGCGGAGGACGAGGAGCTGGTGACCCGCGCGAGCATGGTGCTCGACCTGCTCCTGCTGGACCTGGCGCTGCACCGCTTCGACGGGCACTTCGTCGCCTCCGCCGGACGGGCCGGTGCCCTGCACAAGGCGCATCCCGATCGCTGCGAGATCGAGCCGGTGGTGGCCAGCGCCTTCAGCCGCAGCCGCCCCGACTTCGAGCCCACCCGCCCCACCTCGATCTTCCTGGCCCGGCGCCGTTACCGGATCCCCCAGGTGGTGCGCGAGATCGCCTATGCCCAGGCCGACCACCTGATCACCACCTCCCAGGGTCTGGACCTGCGCGAGGTGCCCACCGAGGTGGCCCGCAACCGCAGGCTTGACCCCGACGAGCGACGCGATGCCGCACTGGCCCTTTACTGGGGGATGGAGGCCTTCGTCACGCCCGAGGGCATCGGCCCCACCATGGAGGCCTTTACCCGGCTGGACCTGGGCGAGAACCGCTACCTGGCGCCACTGGCCCCCTTCCGCAAGGTGCGCTCCCGGCGGATGCTGGCGGGGCTGGTGCGCTCGCTCAACCCGGTCACCCAGGGCGCCTGCCTGCAGCGCGCCGACGTGCAGACCTACCGCACTCCGCACTACCTGCTCAGCTCGGCCCAGCACCACCACCCCGGCAGCTTCGGAGACCAGGAGAGCATCTGGCAGGCGGCCCTGCCGGGCGGCATCACCGTCTTCTCCACCCATCCCGGCTCCACGCTGCTGGGCAGTGCCTCGCGGCCCACCACCCCCTCGGGCTGGGTGGGCAACGGGCTGCTTCCCGACGTGGGCCAGCTGCGCAACGTCGCGCTGGTGCTGCACGACCTGCGCGCCCGGCGTGGCTACCTGGAGGGGCGCCGTCACGAGCTGAGCCACCTGTACTTCCCCGCGGCCCGCTTCGACGAGACCAAGCTGGGCGAGTTCGTGGTGGCCGGACGGCGCGACGACTCCTACTTCGGCGCGGTGGCGCTGAACCGGATCGAGATGGCCAACGAGGAGGAGCTGGTGCAGCGCGGTCTGGTGACCGGCTGGGCCGTGATGCTGGCCGACCGCTCCGACTTCGGCTCGCTGCACCGCTTCGTCGACTACCTCAAGGGCTGCCGGATCGAGCACGTGCGCGACACCCTGGCCTGGACCACCCCGCAGCGTCGCTACGAGCTCACCTGGGGCGGCGCCTTCGTCGTGGACGGCACCGTGCTGGACACCGACTACGCCCGGCTGCGCAGCGACTGGACCAGTGTGGCCCGCAAGCCCTCGGTGATCGAGGTCACCGGCCGCACCGGGACCCTGGTGCTGGACTGGAAGCTGGGCCGGCGCAGCCAGGGGCCGGGCGTCCGCAAGGACTGAGCCGCGCTTGCGGTACCGACCTTGTTCGGAAAGACCGGCTGGCGGGTGACGGCCTCGTCATCTATCGAAAGGTGTCCAGTGTCATGGGTCCTGAAATGATCCTCTTGGGGTGGAGCGTCCTGACTCCAACCCCTCTTGATGGTCCGGGTCTTGGGTCCAGGGGTGGCGTTCTCTCGATCAGCGAGCATGTTCAAGGGCTATGCGCAGGTGCTGAAGAGTGGCAGGACTGGTTCACTGACGTCGGCGAAGCACGACGGTTTGTTGAAAGCAATGACGAACGAGAATTGCTGCTCTGTGGGCTTTGGGCTGAGAAATCCCAGGCCAGCCGTCTCGCTGGGCGAGGAGATTCGAACTGGAGGGAAGCCTTTTCAGTTGCCTGCTCGGGGGGGAGCCGAATTCGATATTGACCGAGTTCTGGGCTACGAGGCAGTTGGTTTGGATGGTCTGTATTACTTCCATTCGTGGAGGTGCTTCTATGATGAGCAAAGCCTGTCGGGCGTGAAAGGATTGCAGCTCCAAGGCAATGGGCTGTTTGGAAGCTTTTCGGAGGCGATGTCATGCGCGATGTCCATTGAGATGGACAGGCAGTTGGTTAACGAGCCGTGGTTTGTGCTCTGCTATAGCCGTGGTCGGTCGATCTAGAGAATTTGAACACGTGAGGTATATCTCCGCAGGGGTCTGCTGCAGGAATGGGTGACAGTGATTACTCGGCCTGGTCGGCTGCTGGTCTGGTGAACGTCTCGAACTCGATGAGGTCAACGGTCCAACCTGTGTTGGGCCACTTGTGGTGTTTTCAATCCGAAGAGGTAAGAGTCCTCTGATCTTGCCCGAAGCGTCGACCGCTACCCGGACGATGAGTCGGAAATAGTCGCCTCCACTGAGGGTGACGGCATGCTGCGGCACTGACGCTCAGTGGCTGTGCGGGTGGGAGTGCGAGCTGGGACGCTCGCGCACCGGCATCTCGTCGGTGGTCTCCTTGATCCGCTCCTTCTCGTCATGCTCGTGCTCGATGTCGTTGGCATGGTCGAAGTCGTGGGTGAGCTGGTTGATCCGCTCCCAGGTGGGGCCGTCGATGCCCACGGCGGCGGCCGGGAAGAGGCCGTTCTCCTCGTGGTCGATGTGGCGGCGCAGCGCGTCCTCGAAGGCGGGGTACTCGTCCAGATCGCCGTCCATGATGCGCTCCAGCTGCTCGTCGAGGCTGGTGTGCTCGTCGCACAGCGAGTCGATGGTGGTGGTGTAGTCGGGGTCCTTGCGCATCTCGTGGAAGAGCCCGGCCTCCTCGGCCTTGGTGTGCGGCCACAGCGTGTTGGCCAGCACCAGCCCGGCCTGGCCAACCTGTGCCAGGTCCTTGGTCTCCACGGCGCGGCCCAGATCGCCGAGCCGGTCGACGACGGTGTAGTGCTCCTCGGAGAATCGTCCGATCACATCGATGGCGCGGCAGCCGCAGTACTCACACATGGCTCCAGCCTACGCCTGTTTGCCCGGCAAAGGACGTGGAAAATTCAACGGCTCAACGGTGCCGCAGGGCGCGTCGCAGCAGCCGCAGCTTGCGCCACAGCCAGGTGCTGGGCACGGTCTCGGCGGTGCACAGGTATTCCAGCGAGGCGTCGTGGTGCAGCGTCGCATTGATCTGCTGCAGGCCCCGGCTGCGGCTCAACAGGCCCACCTGGTCGCCCGGCTTGATCGTGGTCTCCAGGTCCGGCACGTAGGTGACCTGCTTGCCGCGCTTGAGCATGAAGACGAAGGAGGGGATCTTGTTGTCCCGGTCGTCGGGATCGCGCAGCAGGTCGCGCAGCGTCGCGGTGTGGCCGGACTCCAGCCAGCGCGTCACCGCGGGCGCCTCGTAGTGGTTGATGGTCAGCACCGACGGGATCGGGCTCACATCGCCCACCCGGCGCACCAGCCGGTCGCGGATCTCGACGGCCTGGTCATTGGGCAGCTCGTGGACGTACTCGATGAAGGCCCAGAAGGTGGGCGCCTGGAGCCGGGCCAGCGACTCGAAGGCCACCAGGTCGGTGGCGATGAAGACACTGTCCGGCTCGAAGGCCTGCAGCAGGCTGGTGGTGTGGATCGACTTCTGGCGCACCGCCAGGTAGACGTCGGGGTTCACCAGGCGGGCGTGCGCGGCCATCGACAGGTTGGTGGTGTCGCTCTCCACGCCGGCGATGAAGCCGGAGATGGCGTCGAAGTCCGGCATGCCGTCCTCCGGGTTGACCTCCAGCACCTCCATGCCGGCCTGGCGCAGGTCGTGCGCCACCTCGTGACCGAAGCGGGAGTCGGCCGAGACCATCCAGCGGCCACTGGCCAGCTCCTCGTGCAGCGGCGGCAGCTCGGTGCCCGGCTCGGAGAGCAGCCACTGGTGCAGCTGGAAGGTGTCGGGGCGCTGCAGCGCCATCACCAGGTAGGAGCCGTAGCGGTCGTAGGGGTTGATCACCGCGTCGGGGCTGAAGTCCTCCATCCGCTCCACGTTGGCCCGCTCGGAGCAGCGCGCGATCACCGGTACCTCGGGTCGCAGCAGGTTGGCCGCTATCACGACGGCGAGGTTCATCTCGTCCTTGTCCGTCATGGCCAGGACGCCCTCGCACATCGGGTGACCCAGACCGGCCAGGCCCAGCAGCGCGGGATTGGTGGGATCGCCCTCGATGTTGGGCACGTCATTGGCCAGCTGGTCGGAGATCAGCACGTCGAGGCGGCCCGGGTCGGCGTCCACCACGACGATGCGACGGCCCTCGTGGTCCAGCGCGGTGGCCAGGGTGCGGCCGGCCTGGCCGTAGCCCACCAGCAGCAGGAAGGGCTCGTGCAGGCCCTTCACCTTGGCGCGGAAGCGCTGCAGGGTGACGGCCTTGCGGAAGGCGGGCTCCTGCAGCAGCGCGAACAGCGAGCCGAAGACATAGGCCCAGCCGGTCACCGAGGCGTAGATGGTGCCGGTGACCCACATCCGCTGGGCCGCGGTGAAGGCGTGCGGGATCTCGCCGAAGCCGATGGTGGTGGCGGTGTAGCTGACGAAGTAGAAGGCGTCGAAGAGGGTCATCCGCCAGGGCTCGCCGTTCTCGTCGACGCCCGGGATCAGGCTCAGGCCCAACACGCTGATCGAGAAGATGCTGATCAGCACGATCAGCGGGAAGCGCATCCGGCGCAGCACCAGAAAGATCGCCTCGGTGGACGGCACGTCCGTGGGGACGTCGACCACCGCCCGTCGCAGGCGCTTGGAGGCCCGCCACGGGCGGATGACGAGGGGGATGACCGGGCTGGGTGGCACGGGGGTCGGCTCAGCGGCGACGGTAGGAGGCGGTCTCGATGACCAGCAGCACCAGGGAGACGATGTTGGCCAGCAGCGCGCCGCCGGACATGGAGACCACCGAGCTCATCATGTGCACCGTCAGGCCCTCGCGGCTCACCTGGGTGGCCCAGATGTAGATGGCCGAGGCCGCCATCAGCTGGATCACCGCCACCAGCGAGGTGGCCAGGTGGATCGCGCCGATCTGGGTGCGGTCACCGAACTTCAGCACGGTGGCGATCAGGTTGATCACCACGGCGGCGTAGAGCTCGTAGATGTTGTGCAGCTCCGGGCGGCCCAGGTCACCGATGAAGAAGCCAAAGTTCATGGTGGCGGCGAGCAGCACGAAGAAACCGAAGACAACCTTCTCCATGTTCACCCGGCGAGGCTACCCGCTGGGGTCCTCCCGGACCCAGCGCACCTCAATCCGCCCCTGAGGTCCGGGGCGCTGCGGGATCCTTCGCCCGCGTCATCCCACGCTCCACGAGAGAGCGTCAGGTGGGTCGGTGCGCCGGGTGGCCCCCGCCACCGGAGCCTGGCGGGCTGTCGAGGGCAACGGCGTCGGTCCTCAGCTGGGTGGCGACGAGGCAGGATCCGAGCCCTGCACCGGCGCACCGGGTGTGGGGCCGGGGGAGGTGTGCGCCCAGGGGCGCAGCCAGCCCAGCAGCACGGCCAGCAGCACCAGGGCCAGCAGGCCCAGCACCAGCCAGGGCAGGCGGCCGCGCCGCTCGTGCTCCACCTGCCGCAGCACCGCCTCCCCGTCGGGCAGCGGTGCGGTGGGCTGGTCCTGCGCCGCCTCCTGCAGCACCTCGGCCAGCCGGATCCTCACCGCGTCCCCCAGCCGTCGCCGGCCGAGGAGGGGCTGGCCACGACCAGCGCGGGACCCGGCCCGCGTGGGCCCGGCCGGGGCGTCGGCGTGCGGGGCTGCGGGTCGTCGAGCACCAGCTGGTCGCCCAGCTGGGCCAGTCCGACGCGCAGCTGGTCCACCCCCGCCAGCCGCAGAGCGGCGGCATGCATCCGGTCGGTGTGGAGCACCTCGCCGATCCCGGCATCGTCCAACCGGCAGAACCAGGCCAGCACCAGGGCCGCGCGCTGGTCCAGGTGGAGGGTACCCAGGGCGGCCACCAGGTGCGCGCCCTGGGGCGAGGCGGCGGCGGGTGGTCGGCCGGATGACGGCCGGTACCGGGGTTCGCGCGCCAGGTGCACCAGCCGACGCCGTGCGACGGTGAGGGCGCTGCGCCGGTCGGTGAGGTCGACGCCGGTGTGCACCAGGTGCGCCAGCACGTGCTGCAGCAGCTCGTCGGCCAGCGGCCACGAGCCGGTCATCAGGTAGGCGGTGCCGCGCAGCTCCGTGCCCTCCTGGCGGATCAGCGCATCCAGCGCGATCCGCTTGTCAGCTGGAAAAGCCATGAATTCCCCCTGCCGCCATCATGGCCCCCGCGCTGCGCGGGCGCTCGTGGCAACAGGCGGCAACCCGGGTGCGCCAGCGGGCGGGCTCCCTAAGTTTGACCAAAGGTGAACTGAACGCGATGACGCGAGGAGCACGACGATGTGGACCCTGACCGGATTTGCCGACGAGATCAGCGATGACTTCGGCGAGCAGCTGTCTTTGCTCAAGCAGCTCGGGGTCACGCACCTCGAGTTCCGCAGCGCCTGGGGCACCAACATCCTGCTGCTGAGCCGCGAGCAGCTCGACGAGGCCAAGCGGATGCTCGACGAGGCCGGCATCAAGGTCAGCTCGATCGGCTCACCGATCGGCAAGATCCTCGTCGACGACGACTTCGAGGAGCACCTGGACGCGATGCGCCATGCCGTCGAGGTGGCCCGCTTCTTCGACACCCGCTACATCCGCATCTTCTCCTTCTTCATCCCGCAGGGCAGCGACCCCGACTCCCACCGCGAGGAGGTGCTGCGCCGGATGAGGGTCATCACCGAGATCGCCGAGCAGGCCGGCATCACCCTGCTGCACGAGAACGAGAAGGACATCTACGGCGACATCCCGCGTCGCTGCGTCGACGTGCTGGAGGGCGTCGGCTCGCCCCACCTGCGCGCCATCCTCGACCCCGCCAACTACGTCCAGTGCGGTGTCGACCCGCTGGCCGAGGCCTACCCCGTGATCCGCCCCCACCTGGAGTACATGCACCTCAAGGATGCGGTGGCCAACACCCCCGACGTGGTGCCGGTGGGCGAGGGCGACGGCCACGTGCCCGAGATCCTGCACCAGCTCCACGAGAGCGGCTGGGACGGCTTCCTGTCCATCGAGCCCCACCTGGGCGACTACACCGAGTGGGGCGCCATGAGCGGCCCCGAGCTGTGGACCAAGGCCCACACCGCGCTGGTGGGTCTGCTGCAGGCCGAGGGGATCGAGTACCGATGACCACCTCGGCGGCCGTCGTCGGCTGCGGTGACGTCTCGGTGGTCCACTTCGAGGCCATCACCGCATTGGGGATCCGGCTGGTCGCCGTGGTGGACACCGAGCCCGCCGGCCTGCAGCGCGCCGCCGCCGTGGCGCCGGGTGTGCCCGGCTTCGCGAGCGTCGCCGAGATGCTCGCAGCCATCGACCAGGGGCGCCTGGAGCGGCCCGACGTGGTGCACGTCACCACCCCGCACCACCAGCACGCCGAGCCCACGCTGGCCCTGCTGGCCGCCGGGCTGCACGTCATCCAGGAGAAGCCGCTGGCCAACAGCCTGACCGCGGCGCAGTCCATCGTGGACGCCGCCGCATCGTCGTCCGCCCGCAGCGGCATCTGCTTCCAGAACCGCTACAACGCCTCGAGCCAGGCGCTCAAGCAGGTGCTGGAGGACGGCGAGCTGGGCGAGCTGCTGGGCGGCTGTGCCAGCGTGGTCTGGGCCCGCACCCCGGACTACTACCAGGCCCGGCCCTGGCGCGGCCGCTGGGACCAGGCCGGGGGTGGCCTGCTGATCAACCAGGCCATCCACACCCTCGACCTGCTGCAGTGGTTCCTGGGTGAGCCCACCGAGGTGGCCGGCAGCGCCGCCACCCTGCGCTACCGCGGCGTGATCGAGGTGGAGGACAGTGCAAACGCCTGGTTCACCCACCGCGACGGCATCAGCTCCACCTTCGTCGGCTCGCTCACCAATGCCGTGCACCGCGATGTCGAGATCGAGATCTACGGCTCCCAGGGCGTGGCCACCATCGCCGACGGGCTGCACCTGCGCCTGGCCGACGGCCGCACCCGCGAGGTGCCCGAGCGTCGCGCCGCCAGCGGCGGGCGTTCCTACTGGGGCCTGAGCCACCAGCTGTTCATCGAGGACTTCCACGCCCGGCTCGACGACGCCGAACCCTTCTGGATCGGCCCCGAGCAGGCCATGGCGTCGATGCGGATGCTGAAGGCCGTCTATGCCGACAGTTTCCCGGGCAGCCACCACCAGTGACCACCACCAAGAGGAGATTCCATGACTGACAAGCAGCTGCGCCTGGGCATCATCGGCCTGGGCGCCGAGGGTGGGATGTACGCGACGTTCATCTCCGAGGGCCGGGTGCCGGCCATGACCATCGGCGCCATCTGCGACATCGACGAGTCCAAGAAGGCGCGCGCCGACGAGCTGGGCGTCCCCTTCCACACCGACTACGTCGAGATGCTCGAGTCCGGCGAGGTGGACGCGGTGGTCACCACGGTGCCGCACTACCTGCACCCCGAGATGGGCATCGCCGCCCTGCAGCGCGGGATCCACGCGCTGGTGGAGAAGCCGGTGGGCGTCTACACCAAGCAGGCCCGCGAACTGATCGACTACGCCGCCACTCGCCCCGAGCTGGTCTTCGGCGTCTTCTTCAACCAGCGCACCAACCCGCTCTACAAGGACCTCAAGCAGCTGCTGGCCTCCGGTGAGCTGGGCGCCCTGCGCCACACCTCCTGGATCATCACCACCTGGTGGCGACCGCAGGGCTACTACGACCAGAGCGCCTGGCGCGCCACCTGGGGCGGCGAGGGCGGCGGCGTGCTGGTGAACCAGGCACCCCACCAGCTCGACCTGTGGCAGTGGATCTGCGGGGTGCCGAAGAGCGTCTTCGCCAAGGCCGCCTTCGGCTTCCGGCGCGACATCGCCGTCGAGGACGAGGTCACCGCGATGGTGGACTTCGGCGACGGGGCCACCGGCACCTTCACCACCTGCACCCACGACATGATGGGCACCGACCGCCTGGAGATCCTCTGCGACAAGGGCAAGGTGGTGGTCGACAATTCCAAGACCGTCACCATCACCCGGCTCGCCGAGCCCGAGCAGGAGTTCAGCAAGCAGATGAGCATGGAGGAGGTGGGCAAGCTCTTCCAGGGCCAGCTCGACCTGTCCGATGTGCTCACCACCGAGACCAAGGACTACGGCTCGGTCTGGGGCGAGCAGCACTGCACCGTGCTGGCCAACTTCGCCGCCGCCGTGCTCGACGGCGAGGAGCTGATCGCCCCCGGTGGCGACGGCATCCACGGCGTCCGGCTGGCCAACGGCATCCACCTGTCGGCCTGGACCGGCGAGGAGGTCAGCCTCACCGACTTCGACGAGCAGCGCTACCTGGACGAGCTGAACCGCCGCATCCGCGACGAGGGCAGCTTCGAGGAGAGGAACTGAGATGGCCACCCTGGGTGTGCAGATGATGATGCTGCGCGAGCAGGTGGCGCAGCAGGGGATGTTCCCGGTGCTGGAGCGGCTGGCCGCCCTCCAGGTCGACGCCGTCGAGGTGAGCCAGATCCCGATGAACCCGGAGAACACGGCCGCCCTGGAGCGTGGCATCGTGGACCTGGGCATCAAGGTGGGGGCGCTGTCCATGGCGCTCAAGCCGGGTCCGGTGTCCACCGGGGACAACCTGGAGGAGCACTTCGACAAGATCGTCGACGACTGCCGTCGGCTGGACTGCTGCTATGTGCGGATCGGCATGATGCCCTTCACGGCGATGGCCTCCAAGCAGGCCTGCGAGCAGTGGGCCGCCGAGTGCGAGGCGGCCGCCCAGCGGCTGCAGGCCGAGGGCATCACGCTGTGCTACCACAACCACCACGTGGACCTGGCGCAGTTCGACGGGGAGCGCATCTTCGACATCGTGCGTCGGGTGGCCCCCACGCTGGCCTTCGAGGTGGACCTGCACTGGGTGCAGCGCGGCGGCATGAACCCGCTGGACATGCTCAAGCGCTATGCCGGCGTCTGCAAGCTGATCCACGTCAAGGACTTCCGCGTGGTGCCGCTGGGTCCCGAGGCGATGGACCTGCTGGAGCAGGGCCGGCGCGAGGAGTTCATGGCCGCCTTCACCAACATCGCCCAGTTCGCCGAGGTGGGCCAGGGCAACATGAACTGGCCCGAGCTGCTGCCCGCCGCCGAGCAGGCCGGGGCGGAGTGGTTCTTCATCGAGCAGGACGAGACCTACGGCCGTGATCCCTTCGACTGCATCCGTGAGTCGCGGGACTACCTCGCCTCGATTGGCTGGTGAGAGCTGCGCGGCCCGTCCACCGGGCGGGGCCGCGGAACGGACAGGGCGCCGCACCCCACCGGGTGCGGCGCCCTCGTCGTGCCCGTCTGTGAGCCGTCCTGGTGGCGCGCCGGCTCGCATGCCCGGAGGCGCGGGGCGTGCAGCGGATTGCGTGGAAACTTGGGGTCGACAGGTGTCCCAAACTTTCCACGCAATCGCCGGAGCCAGTGCGCCCGGCCGCCCGAGGCTCGTTCCGGGGCCGGCACGGAGGGGCATCGGGTCAGCCGAGCTGGACCTCGGTGCCCAAGGAGTGCGCGAGCTCAGTGAAACGGCGCTCGGCGGCCGCGATCTGCGCCTCGTCCCAGACCACGTCGGGGTCGGGCTCCAGGTGCCCGAGCAGGGCCTGGCAGAGCGCGATCTCGGGCTGGGACCAGTCGGCCTCGCGTCGGGAGCCGAAGAGCCGCAGCGCACGGCGCCGGTCCAGCCAGTCGGGATCGACCAGCGCGCGGCTGATGGCGCCGCGCATCACCAGACCGGTCTGCTGGGCCAGCGCGAGCAGGCCCTCGTGGCCGGACCACGGCTCGCGCTGCCGGTAGCCGATCAGCTCCAGCAGTCCGCCGTAGACCTCGGCGCGACGGGTCTCGAAGGCGGTCTCCAGCTCGGCCAGGGCGGTGGCCACCGTGGCCCGCAGCTGCTCGTCGGGCAGGGTCTGGTGGGTGGCGGAGAGCGCCATGAAGAAGCGCCAGCGGGGTGAGGCGAGCAGCCGTCGCAGGTCTGCGTCCAGTGAGACCCGCAGGGCCTCCACCACCAGGTCCCGGCGGCCCTGCTCCGAGGCGAGCCCCGAGCGGTGCTGCTCCAGCACCTGCACCAGCCGCACGATCTCGGACTCACCCTCCGGCAGCAGCGTGGTCTGGCGCAGCGTGGCCACCAGGGCGTCGGAGAGGAAGTCCTCGCGGTGCGGCCAGCAGCGGTAGGCGCTGGCGCGCGAGACGCCGGCCTCGCCGATCAACTTCTCCATCCGGATGGCGTCCAGCCCCACGGTCAGGCCCTGTTCGGCGAGCGTGGCGGAGGCCAGGTCCAGCAGCCGGGTGCGGGTCTCCTGCTCGCTGAGCCGGGGTCGGGAGGGGGTCTTGCGCGCCATGAGACACAATGTATCATCCTGTCTTGAGACATTATGTATCAAAGGAGTCGTCATGAAGCGCTGGATCCTCGTCGCCGTCGTCGTGCTGGTGCTGGGCGCCATCGCGTGGGCCTACCTCAACCCCTCCCATGCAGGGGACCGCAGCAAGCTGGAGCGCACCTTCACCGCCCAGGAGCAGCAACTCATCACCGACGTCCGCATCACCCCTGTCCAGCTCTCCAAGGCCACCTGTGAGGACGGTGCCCACTGCTGGATCGCCGTGGACGGGGTGGTCTACGACATGGGGGCCTTCCGCAAGTGGGCGCGCGGGGACCACCACGACGTGAAGGCGGGCCAGGACGTGACCGAGCAGTTCGTGGACTCGGGCCATGCGGTGCAGGTGCTGCAGAAGTTGCCCGTGGTGGGCGGCTACCGGGCGTGAGCCGCCAGGGCCTGTCCTCGGGTCGATCAGCTCTGGGCGCGGCCCGGCAGGTTGCGTCGCCAGATCGCGGCCAGCAGGTCCTCGTCGGGGAAGTCCAGCAGGATGACGCCATTGCGCTCGGGCAGCGTTGCCCCCGCCGGGCGCGGTCCCAGCTCCGCGAAGTGCGTGGCCAGCGCCGGGTTCAGCAGCCGCGAGGCCTCGCGCGGTGGGAGCCGCCAGCCGTTGGAGGTGGCATGACAGCTCCACATCCGGCCGTCGCCGCGCGCGGCGCGGGCGCGACGCAGGTGGTCGGTGACCGCGGGCCACTTGCGTCGCTGCCAGTGCTCTCGGCTGGCGACGTGCCAGTCGTCGTGGACGCTCCAGTCCGCGTGCTCCAGCCCGGCGAAGCCGCCGTCGCGGGTGACCACCACAACCCGGCCACGGGCCCGACCCAGCGAGGGCACGCGGCGACGGTCCAGCAGCAGGTCACGGAAACGGTGCCGCACCCGCGCCCACTCGCCGGAGAGCTGGGCCAGGTCGCGGCGCCGGTACTCCTGGGTGAGGCAGAGCAGCACGCACTCGGTGGGATGGAGGGCCAGGAAGTCGCGGCAGGCCTGGAGCACCTCGTCGAGGGTGAGCTGCTGGAACCACTGGTTGTGGTGCACCCGGAAGTGGCCACGCTGCAGGCTGAGCCTGATGTCCAGGTAGCGCACGCCCAGCTCCAGCTGCCGGCTGATCGACAGCTCCTGGCAGGCCACCCAGCGCCCGCCCAGCGTGGCGCCGGAGTCGTGCGTGCCGGGCAGGCTGAGCTCGTCCAGCCGCAGGGCGGGCGACAGGGCGCCCATCCAGTCCGAGGCGGAGGCCGGTGCGAGGCCGCTGGCCGCCCTCGGCGCCGCGGGCACCGGCTCGCCGGTGGTCGGTGGCGACGCGACCCCGCGCACCGCAAGGCGCTCATGGAGCAGGCTCATGGCACCAGCTGACTCGCTCCAGATTTCCGGCCGGGCGCGTCGAGGTGACGCCCGGTTGAATCCCTGGCGCCGGCTGGGGGCGGATCACCGCCCGGCGTCGGGGACATGGCCGTCCGAATGGCCGGACATCGGACGCCGCCGTGGCTGGGGGCGGGATGCTCGGGCCTGCACTGGCCTACCGTTGCGCCATGAGCAGCCCCATCCGCCTGGCCTCCATCACCCTCGACTGCGAGGACGCCTCGACGCTCGCCGACTTCTGGCGCCAGCTGCTGGAGCTGGAGGTGGAGTACGCGGCCGAGGACGGCTCGGCCTTCGCGCTGCGCGGCGAGGGCTTCATGCTCAGCTGTGTGCAGGTCGACGGCTACCGGCCGCCGGCCTGGCCCGCGGAGCGGCCCGAACAGCAGATGCACCTGGACCTCTACGCCGACGACCTGGACCATGCGGCCCGTCGCGCCGTGGAGCTGGGTGGCCGGGTGCCCGAGGAGCAGCCGCAGCCCGACCAGTGGCTCGTGCTGCTGGATCCGGCCGGCCATCCCTTCTGCTTCATGCCGCCCTTCGGCTGAGCCGACGCTCAGGCGGGCACGATCAGCGCCTGCAGCACCAGCGTGAGCCGCTCGGCCGCCTCGGGGGAGTCGGGTGCCTCGCCGCGGATCAGCTGGTCCAGCGCGGTCTGGTCGTAGATGGCGTGCAGCAGGCTGAGTGCGTCGTCCATCGGGATGGTGAGCCGCAGGCCGTTGGCCTCCAGGCCGTGCTCGATCATCTCCCCGAAGATGGGGGTGGCGTCCTGGTCGAACTCGTCGAAGGCCTTGCGCAGCGCGGGTTCCCGCGCGGCGTAGAGGCGCAGCTCGCTCATCACCAGGATGGTGTCGGCATCGGCGCCGGTGGCCGCGATGAACTTGCCGGTGGCCCGGGAGATGATCCCGGTGATGTCCTGGCCCGGTGTCAGCGGGTCCAGGCCGGTGATCGCCTCACGGGCGGCGGCCAGGTACTTCTCGCCGTGGCTGGCCAGGATGGCCACGCACAGCTCGTCCTTGGAGTCGAAGTTGGAGTAGAAGGCGCCGCGCGTGAAGCCGGCGGCCTCGCAGATCTCCTCGACGCTGGCGCCCAGCACCCCCTTGTGGGCGATCACGCCGATGGCGGCCTGGACCAGCCGCTCGCGGGTGGCGGCTCGACGTGCGGAGGTGGGCTGGCTCACCGTGGTCCTTCCGGGGCGTGGGGCAGGGGCCGTCCTCGGACGATAGCCCCAATTTGTTCCGATCGGTGGAATGAGTACACTCCTGTATCGGATACACAAATGTATCCAAACATCCTTCGCAATCCTCGGGGGCACCCCAGATGTCGTCCTTCCTCTACCGCCTCGGGCGGTCCTGCTACCGGCACCATCGCCGCGTCCTGGCCCTGTGGCTCGCCGTCCTGGTGGTGCTCGGGGGCGTCGCCGGCCTGGCCGGTGGCACGTACAGCGACAACTTCTCCATCCCCGGCGCCCCCTCGCAGGTGGCCCTGGACAAGCTGAACCTGACCTTCCCGCAGGCGGCCGCGCTGAGCGCCGACGCGGTGGTGGTGCTGCCTTCGGGGATGAGCACCGACGATGCCGAGGTGAAGGCCGACATCACCCAGGCACTCAAGGACTTCGGTGCCGATCCCGCCGTGGACTCGGTCACCGGCCCCTATGACAAGTACACGACCGGCCTGGTCAACGACCGCAAGGATGCGGCGATGATCCAGCTCCAGCTGAACCGCAGCATGGAGGACCTGACCGACGAGGACCGCGCGCGGCTGGTGCAGGTGGCCCAGCGGGTGCAGTCCGAACTGCCCTCCGGCAGCCGGGTCAGCATGGGTGGCCAGGCCTACTCGGTGGAGGTGCCGGAGATGAGCGCCACCGAGGGCATCGGCCTGCTGGTTGCGCTGGTGGTGCTCTTCCTGACCCTGGGCTCCGCGCTGGCCGCCGGCGTGCCGCTGCTCACCGCCGTCGTGGGCGTGGCGGTGTCCATGGCGCTGCTGATGATTGCCGCCCGCCTTTCGACGGTGAACTCCACCACCCCGCTGCTGGCCGTGATGCTGGGCCTCGCCGTGGGCATCGACTACGCCCTGTTCATCCTCTCCCGTCACCGCGACCAGCTCGCGGAGCAGGGGGAGCACCGTCTCGACGCCGAGGAGTCCACCGCCCGCGCCGTGGCCACCGCCGGTTCGGCCGTGGTCTTCGCCGGCCTGACGGTGTGCATCGCCCTGGTGGGCCTCACCCTGGCCAACATCCCCTTCCTCGGCATCATGGGTGTCTTCGCCTCCGTGGCGGTCGCGCTGGCCGTGGTGATCGCGCTCACCCTGCTGCCCGCGCTGATGGGCTTCCTGGGGGAGCGGATGCGCCCCCGCCCCCGCCGCCGGACCGCCCGACGGGCCCCGCGTCGCTCCTTCTTCGACCGCTGGGTGGCCGCCGCCACGAAGCTGCCGGTGCTCACCGTCGTGGTGATCGTCGCCGCCCTCGGAGCGCTCAGCTACCCGGCCAGCAACCTGCAGATGAGCCTGCCCAATTCCGGCCAGCACGAGGCGCACCAGCCGGACCGGATCGCCTACGACCTGGTCAGCGAGCACTTCGGCCCCGGCTACAACGGGCCGCTGATCGTCACCGCGGATCTGCTCCAGTCCACCGATCCGATGGGCGTGATGAACAAGCTGCGCGCGGACATCGAGGCCATCGAGGGCGTCGACCGGGTGTTGGCCGCGGTGCCCAACCAGAATGCCGACACCGGCATCGTGCAGGTGGTGCCCACCACCGGGCCCGACGACCCCGCCACCGCCGACCTGGTGGAGCGGATCACCGAGCAGCAGGACGCCTGGCGTGTCACCCCCGGCGTCGAGACCGCCGTCACCGGCTCCACCGCCATCCAGGTCGACGTCTCGGAGCGGCTGGCCAAGGCGCTGCTGCCCTTCGGGATCTTCGTGGTGGGCCTGTCCACCGTGCTGCTGATGATGGTCTTCCGCTCCATCTGGGTGCCTGTCAAGGCCACCCTGGGCTACCTGCTCAGCGTGGGGGCCGCCTTCGGCGCCACCCAGCTGGTCTTCAACGAGGGCATCGGCCGCCAGGTCATCAACCTGGAGAAGGCGGACCCGATCATCTCCTTCATGCCGATCGTGATCATGGGCATCCTGTTCGGCCTGGCCATGGACTACGAGGTCTTCCTGGTCAGCCGGATGCGCGAGGACTATGTGCACGCGCTGCGCGCCGATCCCGACGGTGACAAGGACCAGCTGGCCCGCCAGGCGGTGCGCAGCGGCTTCAACGGCTCCGCCAAGGTGGTCACGGCGGCCGCGGTGATCATGTTCGCCGTCTTCGCCTTCTTCGTCCCCGAGGGCATGGGCCCGGTCAAGCAGATCGCCTTCGGCCTGGCCGTGGGCGTGGCCGTCGACGCCTTCATCGTGCGGATGACGCTCGTGCCGGCCGTGATGCAGCTGCTGGGTGCCCGTGCCTGGCACCTGCCGGCCTGGCTGGACAAGCGGCTGCCGGTGCTGGACGTCGAGGGCGAGGGCCTGCACCGCGAGCTGGAGCTGGCCGACTGGCCCACCCCGGAGCACACCGAGGCGCTGCACGTGGAGGACCTGGCCGCCGAGGGCATCTTCGGCGCCACCAGCCTGCACCTGGAGCCCGGCCAGGTGGCCGTGGTGCAGGGTGACGCCCATCCGTGCCGGGCGATGCTCCTGGCCCTGTCCGGCCGGTTGGCCACCGAGGGACGGGCCCGCGTCGCCGGGCACCTGCTGCCCGAGCGCGCCACCGAGGTGCGTCGCGAGACCGCCTTCATCGACGCCGACAGCGCCTCCGGCCTGGCCGCAGACCTGGCCTCGGCGCTGCGTCGTGCGCCGCGGGTGGTGCTGGTGGACGGGGCCGACACCGCCGCCGGACCGGCCCTGGACCGGCTCGACGCGGCCGTCCGGGAGGCCCGCGCCCAGCGCGACCGTGCCCTGGTGCTGGGCGTCAGTGACGAGCAGGCCGTCGCGCGCTGGCAACCCGACCACGTGGTCCGCCTGGTCACCCGGCACTCTGCCGAGGACCCGTCGAGCGCGGCACCCCGCCAGAGCGACACCCCCGCCCCGCAAGAGACCACCGACCAACCCACCCGAGTGATGCCCCGCCACCAGCTCACCGAGAGCCTGTGAGGACCACCATGACTGCCACCAAGCACCGCCGTCCCGGCTTCTTCGCCGAGCGGATCAACAGCCACCGCGCCCTGCGACCGTGGAGCATCCTGGGCCTGGTCCTGGTGCCGCTGCTCGTCGCAGGCCTGCTGCTGGGCACCACCTGGGGCCGTGACAGCCGGCTGCACCAGATCGAGGCCGCCGTCGTGAACCAGGACAAGGCCGTCACCGTGAACGGGCAGATGGTGCCGATGGGCCGTCAGCTCGCCGCGGAGATCACCAGCAACGAGACACCCAATGTCCACTGGACGCTCAGCGATCCCTCCGACGCCGCCGAGGGCCTGGCCAGCGGCCGCTACTCGGCCGTCGTGACCATCCCGGAGAACTTCTCGAAGGCCGCCACCTCGGTCTCCGACGCGGACAAGGCCGAGCAGGCCGTGATCCAGGTGACCACCTCGCCCGCCTCCGCCGTCGAGGACGCGCAGATCGCCCGCCAGGTGGCCGACCTGGCCACCCAGAGCACCAACCGGATGCTGACCGGCGAGTACCTCAAGAACATCTACGTCGGCTTCAACACCATGGGCCAGCAGATGGTCACCATGAGTGATGCCGCCACCCAGCTGGCCGACGGCGCGCAGAAGCTCGACGACGGCACCACGAAGGCTGCCAGCGGCATGGGTCAGCTCGGCAAGGGCATCTCGACGCTCGACGCCAACTCGGCCCAGCTCAACGCCGGCGGCACCAAGCTCGCCGACGGTGGCAGCCAGCTCGTCTCCGGCGCCTCCCAGCTGGCCGGCGGGATCGGCGCCTACACCAGCGGCGCCGGCAAGGTGGTCGACGGGATCGGCCAGCTCGACACCGGCGTGCAGGCCTACACCAGCGGCGCCGGCAAGCTCGTCGACGGGATCGGCAGCTTCAACTCCGGCGTGCAGGACTACACCGCCGGCGTGGGGCAGTACACCGCCGGCGTGACCAAGCTGAACCAGGGCGTGCAGCAGCTGAACGACCAGGTGCAGCAGGTGCCGAGCATCACCCCGGCGCAGATCCAGCAGACCCAGCAGGCAACCAAGCAGATCCAGCAGTACGCCGAGCAGCTGGGCAGCGTGCAGCAGCAGCTCGCTGCGCTCCCGGCCACCGCCGGCAGGACGGTCACCCAGCAGTGCCTGACCACTGCCGCGGCCCAGCTCGCCGCCTACCAACAGGCCGCCACCTCCGCAGGGGCCCCGCTCTCGCCCGAGCAGTCCGCCGCGGTGAAGAAGACGCTGGAGCAGACCTGCTCCAGCACCGGCCAGCAGGCCGCCGCCTCCGTGGCCGGTGCCCTGCAGGAAGCCGGCAAGAACGGCATCACCGTCGACGACAAGCAGCTGCAGGGCCTCGTCGCCCAGATGGGGCAGCTGCCCGCCCTGCTCGACGGCATCAACCAGCTGAAGGCGGGCGTCACGCAGCTCGCCGACGGCTCGCAGCAGCTCGCCGACAACGGCGGCAAGCTCACCAGCGGCGGCAGCCAGCTGGCCAAGGGCGCGCAGCAAATGGCCAGCCAATCGCAGCAGCTCAAGAGTGGTGGCGCTGAGCTGGCCAAGGGTTCCGCCCAGCTCGCCAGCCAGTCGCAGCAGCTCAAGACCGGCGGCAACCAGCTCGCCACCGGTGCCAGCACCCTGGCCACCGGCCTGGGCACCTACACCAGCGGCGTGAGCAGCTATGTGGATGGCGTGCAGCAGTACACCGCCGGCGTCGGCAAGCTGAACACCGGTGCCCAGCAGCTCTCGGGCGGCATGACCCAGCTCGCCTCCGGCAGCGGGCAGCTCGCCGACGGCACCAAGAAGTTCGCCGACGGCCTGGCCGCCGGCAAGGACAAGGTGCCCAGCTACTCCCAGGAGCAGCGCGAGAAGCTGTCCACCGTGGTCTCCGACCCGGTCACCGGCGGCGCCGACGGCGTCAGCACCCCGCTGAAGCAGACCACCACCCTGCTGCTGGTGCTCGGCGCCTGGCTGGGTGCGCTGGCCACCTGGCTGCTGATGCGGCCCGTCGCCTCCCGCACCCTGACCTCCTCGCGCCCCAGCTGGCAGCTCGCCGCGGCCACCATGCTGCCCAGCGCCGGGATCGCCGTCGGCCAGGCGATCGGGCTGGGTGTGCTGGGTGCCAACGTGATGGACCTGGGCTGGGGACGTGGCCTCGGGCTGGTCGCCTTCCTGTCGCTGGCCTCGCTGGCCTTCATGGCCATCAACCAGGCGCTGGTCGCTTGGCTGGGTGGCATCGGGCGCACCATCTCGGTGGTGCTGGCCACCGTCACGGCGGCCGTCGGGCTGGTCTCGGCAGTGCCCGGCCTGTTCGGCACGGCGCACGGCCTCAGCCCGCTGGCGCCGGCGCTCGACGGGGTGCGCGCCATCGTGGCCCGCACCACGATCGGCGTGGGCCCGATCGGGATCCTGCTGGCGCTCTGGCTCGCGGCGGCGGTCGCCTGCCTGCTCGCCGTGGTGCGCCGTCGTCAGCTCAGCCCGGCCGCCTATCGCCGTAGTCGCGGGGGAGAAGCCCTGCGCTGAGCCGCATCCTCATCGGGGATGACACGGCACCATCCGCTGCGAGGCGTGGTCTCCACGCACCAGGAGTCCTGCGAGTTCCCACCGGTAGGGACACCGGCGGGGCAGCGTGGCAGGCGGTCACGCGACCGTCCCACGGGGTGGTGGTGCCGGGCGAGGGGCTACGGCAGGCTGGAGCCTCGCGACGAACAGGAGGTCAGGTGCCCGAGGGAGATGCGGTCTTCCGGTCCTGCGCCCAGCTGCACCGCGCTCTGGCCGGGCGAGCACTGACCCGCGCCGAGCTGCGGGTGCCGCAGGCGGCCACCGCCCGACTGGTGGGCCGCGAGGTGCTGGAGGTGGTGCCGCGGGGCAAGCACCAGCTCACGAGGCTCTCCGACGGCCTGACGGTGCACACCCACCTGCGGATGGACGGGGTCTGGAAGTTCGCCGCCGCGGGTGCCCGGCTGCCCGGCCCGGCCTTCCAGATCCGTGCCCTGCTGGGCAACCAGGAGACCACTGCGGTGGGCCTGCGGCTCGGCATGGTCGACCTGGTGCGCACCGCCGACGAGCACACCCTGGTGGGCCACCTGGGGCCCGACCTGCTGGGGCCGGACTGGGACGCCGAGCTGGCCGTCGCCAACCTGCTGCGCGAACCGGAGCGCAGCATCGGCGAGGCCCTGCTGGACCAGCGCAACCTGGCCGGCATCGGCACCATCTACCGCGCCGAGAGCCTGTTCGCGCAGCGGGTGAACCCGCGCACTCCGGCGGGACGGGTGGAGGACCTGACCGCGCTGGTGGAGCGCGCCCGCACCCTGCTCTCGGCCAACCTCGAGGGCCGCTGGAAAGGCACCACGGGATCGACGGCGCCGGGGGCGCGTCGCTGGGTCTATGACCGCGCCGGGCGCCCCTGCCCGCGCTGCGGCACCCCGGTGGCCTGCGAGACCTACGGACCGCCCACCCAGGAGCGGCTGAGCTGGTGGTGCCCGCGCTGCCAGCCGCTCCCGCCCGGCGTCGAGCCTGCCGGCCCCGCGCCCCGGCCCCGCGCCAGGTGAGATGTGCTGATGGGCGCCGGGCGTCAGTTGCCGGCTGACACCTCTCAATTCCCCAGAATTCACGCACCGGTTCCACGGCTTCGCCTGCGGCGGTCACCGTCGGGCGCTTGGCTGTCCCCATGAACCCCACCCCCACCCGGCTCGCCGCGGCAGCGCTGTGCTCCGCCGCGATGCTCCTGCCCGTGGCCAGCGTCGCCACCGCCCAGCCCACCAACCCGGCCCGTCACGCCGACCGCCCTGCCCCGGACGCGCTGCACCTGGGCGCCGACGGTCTCACCGAGAGCCGCACCACCACCACGCTGCAGCGCGGCGTGACCCACACGCTCATCGCGCGCGGCAGCGACGACGACTCGCTGCGCTGGGTCGTCGAGGTGAACATGCCTGCCGTCCAGGCCGGCCACGATCCCGACACCCCGCTGCGCTCCATCCAGGACGAGCCGTCCGCCCGCGCCATGCAGGCCCGCCTGGCCCAGAACGGTTTCGCGGCCCGGGTGGAGCGGGTGGACCAGCCGCGCGTCGCCGACCTCCCGGCAGCAGTGCTGGGTTACCGCGTGCGCCTGGTCGAGCAGCCCACCACGAAGGCCGAGGCCGATGCCCTGGTGGCGGCCCTCAAGGCCAAGGGCTTCGCTTCCCGGTCCTGGTACACCGGTTGGGACGGCGGCACAGCCGCCCGCGGGCCGTGGCGGATCCACGTGCTCACCATCGACCCGCGCACCTTCCGCGGCACCCTGGGTGCCACCTACGGCCCCACCCTGGAGGCACGCGAGAAGGTCACCGAGCTGTCCTCCTTCACTCGCGCCAAGGCCATCATCAATGCCGGCTTCTTCGTGATGGACCCCACCGCCGGCGCCGAGGGTGATCCCGCCGGCGCCGCCGTCTACGACGGTCGCCTGGTCTCCGAGACGATTCGCAACCGCCCCGTCCTGGTGCTCGACCGCGACGCCCGTCGCACCCGCGTGGCCCTGCCCACCTGGCGCGGCTCCGCCACCCTGGCCGGGCAGCAGGTGCGCCTCGACGGCATCAACCGGGTCATCGGGCTGATCCGCAACTGCGGCGGCGACGCCACCGACAGCCCCACCTCGCTGCCGCTGCACGATGTCACCTGCAAGGACTCCTCCGAGGCCGTCGCCTACACCCCGGCCTTCGGCCCCCGCACCCCGTCGGGCCCGGGCGCCGAGGTGGTCCTCTTCCGCGGTCGGGTGGTGGCGGTGAACGCGCAGCGCGGCACCGTCCTGGGCCGGGGACAGACCTCGATCCAGCTCACCGGCGACCTGGCCCGTCGGGCCGAAGGCGTGCGGGTGGGGCAGCGGGCCGAGGTGGGCCAGCAGCTCACCGAGAACGGGCGCTCCCTGGCCCGTCGCGGCACCACCGTGGTCAACGGCGGGCCGGAGCTGCTGCGTCACGGCCGGATCCACATCACCCAGCGTCGCGACGGCATGGCCCAGGCCGACAACCCCTCCTTCGCCTACGGCTGGGTGCTGCAGCGCAACCCGCGCACCTTCGCCGGCGTCGACGCCCGCGGCCGCACCGTCCTGGTCACCGTCGACGGCCGCCAGACCACCGACCTGGGCCTGTCCATCCCGGAGACCGCCCAGCTGGCCAAGGACCTGGGCCTGCGCGAGGCCATCAACCTCGACGGCGGCGGCTCCACCGCGATGGCGCTGGACGGGCGCCTGGTCACCAGCCCCTCGGACGCCACCGGTGAGCGCCCCGTGGGGGACGCCATCTTCGTGCGCTGAAGGCTCTGATCGTTGATGGTTGGGGTTGGTGGACCAACCCCAACCATCAACAATCCCGATCCCTCGGTTCCCAGAGCGTCGGGCAACGGCCCGAAGCGGGGCTGGACGACCCCCGAACAGCCCGGCACCAGGCCTGATGCCTCGCTGGAGCCAGATCCGGGCCGAGGATTCACCGAACCCTTACCTGAAGGCCACCTGAAGCAGACCTGAAGGCGCTGGGATGGACCCCATGACCACCCCACGTATTCGCCTGGCCCTCGCCGCACTCGGCTCGGCCGCGCTCATGATGCCCCTGACCACCGTCTCAGCCGGGGCCGCTCCCGCTGATCGGGCCGACCGTCCGGCCGACACCGTGCGCACCACGGTGCCCACGCTCGAGGCGCGCACCCAGCTCTCCGCCGACCACCTGGCCAAGGGTCCCGCCTCCGGCGCCAAGATGAGCCCGGCCAACGGTCGCAAGGGCCCCTTCCCCGGCCAGGTCATCCCCGGCTTCTCTGCCATGGCGGAGATCGGCGACGGCACCTTCTGGGGCATGCCGGACAACGGCTTCGGCGCCAAGAACAATTCCGACGACTTCCTGCTGCGCATCTACCGCGTCAAGCCCAACTGGGAAACCTCCACGGGCGGTTCCGGCCAGATGCAGGTGCAGTCCTTCGTCCAGCTGCGCGATCCGAACCACCTGATCGACTGGAAGATCACCAACCAGAACACTCGGGGCCGCAACCTCACCGGCGCCGACTTCGACGTCGAGTCGCTGGTGGTCAACCGCGACGGCTCCTTCTGGATCGGCGAGGAGTTCGGCCCCTACCTGCTGCACTTCAGCCGCGACGGCGTGCTGCTGCGCGACCCCGTGCCGATGCCCTACCCGGGCCGCAAGGGCGTGCAGGTGAAGAGCCCCGGCAACCCCACCCTGGCTGCGGGCGAGACCCCCAACCTGCGCAGCTCGAAGGGCTTCGAGGCGATGGCCGCCAGCCGCAACGGCCGCTACCTGTACCCGATCCTCGAGGGCTACCTCGACGGCGCCGACAAGCGCACCCGCGTGATCAGCCAGTTCGACACCCGCCTGAACCGCTACACCGGCCGCACCTGGAACTACCAGACCGACACCGACGACAACCTGGTGGGCGATGCCTTCATGACCCGCGAGGGCAGCCTGCTGGTGCTGGAGCGTGACGACTTCTGGGGCTCGAAGTCGGTCACCAAGCGCGTCTACGAGGTGAAGCTGAACAAGACCGAGCGCGACGGCTTCCTGGCCAAGCAGCTGGTCGTCGACCTGCTGAAGATCGACGACCCCGCTGGCATCGGCACGAAGACCGACGGCGAGGCCTACGGCGTCGGCAAGACCTTCAGCTTCCCCTTCCAGAGCGTCGAGACCGTGGTCCAGCTGGCCGACGGCCGGCTGCTCTTCGCCGACGACAACAACTACCCCGGCAACGACGCCCGTCGTGCCGGCGTCCCGGACAACACCGAGATGATCGTGGTGGACCTCAAGCGCAAGAAGGTGGCCGCCAACCCGGCCGAGCACACCGTCTTCGCCCACCGCGGCGCCTCCGGCTACCGCCCCGAGCACACCCTGGCCGCCTACGAGCTGGCCATCCAGCAGTGCGCCGACTACATCGAGCCCGACCTGGTCAGCACCTCCGACGGCGTGCTGGTGGACCGCCACGAGAACGACATCACCGGCACCACCGACGTCGCCACCCGCGCCGAGTTCGCCGGCCGCAAGAAGACCAAGGTGATCGACGGCTCGAAGATCACCGGCTGGTTCACCGAGGACTTCACCCTCGCTGAGCTGCGCACCCTGCGTGCCAAGGAGCGCCTGCCCAAGATCCGTCCGGAGTCGGCCCGCTACGACGGCCTCTACCAGGTGCCCACCTTCGAGGAGGTCGTCGACCTGGCCCGTCGCTCGAAGACCTGCTCCGGCAAGCCGGTGGGCGTGATCCCCGAGATCAAGCACGGCACCTACTTCGACTCCATCGGCCTGAGCCAGGAGGAGGACACCGTCGCCACGCTGGAGGCGGCCGGCTACGGCAGGAAGAAGTCGCCGGTGGTGATCCAGTCCTTCGAGGTGGGCAACCTCAAGGAGCTGAACCAGATGACCAAGGTTGACCTGGTGCAGCTGATCGACTGCTCCGGCGCCCCCGCGGACCTGGAGGCGGCCGGATCCACCACCACCTACAAGGACATGGTGACCCCGGCCGGTATGAAGGCGGTGGCGAAGTACGCCGACTCGGTGGGCCTGTGCAAGGACGTGATGATCCCCAAGAAGGCCGACGGCTCGCTGGGCAGCCCCACCGACGCCATCGACAACGCCCATGCCGCGGGCCTGGACGTCACCGGCTGGACCTTCCGCGCGGAGAACAACTTCCTGCCCGCCAACTTCGACTCCTCGGCCGACCCGGCCGCCCACGGTGACATGAAGGGCGAGATCAAGACCTTCCTGGCCGCGGGCATGGACCACGTCTTCAGCGACCAGCCCGACGTGGCGGTGCAGGCGGTGCGAGAGTTCGCCGCCGAGCAGCAGCGCTGAGCCGGGCCCCGGGCCCGGTGCTGCCGCAGCCGGTGCAGCCGGGGACCGATGGCCCCATGACGACGGCGAGGCCCGCATCCGTACAGGATGCGGGCCTCGTGGTCTGTGCAACCGGTGGTCTCTGGTCTCGGGGGCGGGCCAGGGGGGCCGGTCGGGGTCGTCGTCGAGTGGGGTGGAAGGGTCAGGAGACCCAGATGATGCGGGCCTTGCCGTCCTGGACGGTCTTGAAGGACGAGCTGGTCAGCAACTTGGAGGACTGGTCGGTGCTGGCAGCCTGCGCGGGGCCGGCAGCCAGGCCGAGGCCCAGGGCGATCGCGGGAACGATGGCGGCAAACTTCTTGCTGTACTGCGAAATGGTCATGGCAGGAATCTAGGACGAGCGCTCAGGAATCCCGCAGCTCAACGTGAGCCTACGGTTGAGGCTTCACCAGTCCGGCGTCATAGGCCAGCACCACCATCTGTACCCGGTCGCGCAGCCCCAGCTTGGCGAGGATGTGGCCGATGTGGGTCTTCACGGTGGCCTCGGCCAGGAAGAGCTTGCCGGCGATCTCGCCATTGGTCAGCCCCAGGCCCACCTCGGTGAGCACCTCGCGCTCCCGCTCGGTGAGCACCTCCAGCCGCTGCCGGGCCTCCTGGTCACCGCCCTGGCCGCCCTGGGGCAGGCTGGGCAGGAAGCGCTCCAGCAACCGTCGGGTGGCCGACGGCGCCACCACTGCCTCACCGGAGTGCACCGAGCGGATCGCGGCCAGCAGTTCGGCCGGCCCGGCGTCCTTGAGCAGGAAGCCCGCCGCGCCGGCCTGCAGGGCCGCGTAGACGTACTCGTCGAGGTCGAAGGTGGTCAGCACCAGCACCCGACGGCCGGGCTGGTCCCCGGCAGCCTCGCGGATCCGACGGGTGGCCTCCACCCCGTCCATCACCGGCATCCGGATGTCCATCAGCACCACGTCGGGCGCCAGCTCGGCGGCCATCGCGACGGCCTGGCTGCCGTCGCCGGCCTCGCCGGCCACCTCCATGTCGGCCTGGGCGTCGAGCACCATGCGGAAGCCGGTGCGCACCATGGCCTGGTCGTCGGCCAGCAGCAGGCGGATGGGTTCGGTCATCGGTTCTCTCCTGTGGATGGGATGTGGGCCAGTACCTCGAAGCCGCCGCCGGCGCGGGGACGGGCCACCAGCGTGCCACCCCAGGCGGCGACGCGCTCCCGCATGCCCACCACGCCGTGGCCCTGGCCGTCGCTGGTGGTGGCGCCGCGTCCGGTGTCGCGAACGGCCACGTCCAGACCCTCGGGGGAGTGGGCCAGGCAGACGTCGACGCTGGCGCCGGGGCCGGCATGCTTCATGACATTGGTGAGCGACTCCTGCACCACGCGGTAGGCCGCCATCTCGGCTCCGGTGCTCAGCGGCGGATGCGCGGCGGGATCGCCGACGGTGGTGCAGCGCGCCGGGATGCCTGCCTGTTGCAGCTGGGCCACCAGCTCCCCGATCCGCTCCAGGGTGGCGGCCGGGGCCAGCTCGGGGGCCTCGCCGTCCTGGCGCAGCACGCCCACCAGCCGCCGGGTCTCGCCCAGGGCCTCGCGGGCGGTGGCATTGATGGTCTCGATGGCCTGGCGCACCTGGGCCAGGCGGGCGGCAGGGTCACCCAGTTCGTCGTGCCCGGCCAGGTAGCCGGCGCCGTCGGACTGCACCACGATGACGCTCAGCGAGTGGGCGACGATGTCGTGCATCTCGCGCGCGATCCGGTTGCGCTCCTCCTCGGCCACCAGCCGCATCCCTTGGGCCCGCTCACGTTCCAGCGCCTCGGCGCGCTCCCGCCAGGAGTCCAGGGTGGCCTGGCGCTGACGCAGCCACTGGCCCAGGAACCAGGCCGTGAGGCTGACGCTGAGGCAGGCCACGAACCAGGCCAGTGCCCAGCTGAGCTTCGCGGCCAGGCCGTCGTGCGCCAGGCTCGGAGCCATCCCCCAGTCCCAGCCGGCCGCCACGCAGGAGAGCAGCGCGAGCACGAACCAGTGGCGGCTGCGTGAGGCGCGGCCGTAGCGGGAGACGGCGTAGAGCATCAGCGGTACGGTGATGTTGGCTGGCATCAGCGAGTCGTAGACCACCAGCTGCACCAGGTGCGGCAGCACCAGCACGGCGGCGGCCTTCTCCGGTGCGGTGCGACGCCAGAGCAGCGGCAGGGTGAAGAGCAGCCCCAGGGCCAGAGCAGCCCCATAGGGCATCTCCACCTCGAGCATGCTCAGGGTGCCCATCAGGGTGTTGGGCAGGCAGAGCAGCAGGACGATGGCATCGCCCCACATCGGATGGGCCCGGAAGCCGGCCCGCAGATCACTCCACCGCATGTCATCAGCCTAGGGAGCGCGGCGCGGCAGGGCCTCCACCCACGGGATGGCACCGGTCTGCGCCGCGGGGTGCAGGAGACCGCCACGGCGACGGGCCCGGCGCACGATCCGCGGGCAGGCCCTGCCGGGGGAGCGTTGGAGCATGAACAACGAACCCGTCCTGTCCTGCGAGGGACTCACCAAGACCTATGGCTCCACGATCGCCCTGTCGGGGGTGGACCTGTGCATCGAGGCCGGCCAGTCGGTGGCCGTGATGGGCCCTTCCGGCTCCGGCAAGACCACCCTGCTGCACTGCCTGGCCGGCATCCTGGGCGCCGACTCCGGCTCCGTGGTGCTGGGCACCGGCGGCAGCCCGCTGCGCATCGACCAGCTCGGCGAGGAGCAACGGGCCCGGCTGCGTCGTGAGTCCTTCGGCTTCGTCTTCCAGCAGGGGCTGCTGCTGCCCGAGCTGACCGCCGTCGAGAATGCCGCCCTGCCGCTGATGCTGGCCGGGGTGGACCGGCGCGAGGCCGAGCGCCAGGCCGCCGGCTGGTTGGCCCACCTGGGTCTGGCCGGGCTGGAGGGCCGACGGCTGGGCGAGATGTCCGGTGGCCAGTGCCAGCGCGTCGCCATCGCCCGCAGCCAGGTCACCGGTGCCCGCGTCACCTTCGCCGACGAGCCCACCGGGGCGCTGGACCAGCACACCTCCGCCGAGGTGCTCGGTGCCCTGCTGCAGGCCACCGCCGGGCGGGGCCGCACCCTGGTGATGGTCACCCATGACGAGAAGGTGGCTGCCGCCTGCTCGCGCATCGTGCGGCTGCAGGACGGGCACGTCGTGCACGACTCGATGGCGGTGGCCGCATGAGCACCATGGCCCGCCCGGCAGCGTCCAGTTCGCTGCCCGTGACGCCGGCCCCCGCCGACCCGGTGCTGTCCCGGCACTCCTCCTCGCTGCACGCCACCCGTCACCTGGTGCGCCTGCTGGCCGGCCCGACGCTGGCCGACCGCGCCGGCTGGGCGCTCCCGGTCACCGCGATGGCCGTGGTCAGCGCGCTCAGTCTGTCGGTGGCCGGAGGCGTGCACTGGTTCTGGCAGATCGACGGCCCGCTGACCAGCCTCTACCGCACCCTGTCCTCGGTGGCCCTGGTGCTGCTCCTGCTCCCGCTGGCCACGCTGGCGGCGGCCGCGGCCCGGCTCTCGGCCAGCCGACGCGACACCCGGCTCAGCTCGTTGCGGCTGCTGGGTGCCACCCGCTCCAGCCTGCGGCTGCTGACCCTGATGGAGTCCGGCGCGATGGCGGCCGGTGGTGCCCTGCTCGGCGTGGCCGGCTATGCCGTGCTGATGCCGCTGCTGGGACGACTGGAGTTCGCGGGCGGCCCGATCGGTGCAGCCGGGCTGTGGCTCGGGCTGCTTCCGGTGGTGGGCGCAGTGCTGGGCATCGTGCTGCTGGCCGTGGTGAGTTCGGCCGTCGGGCTGCACCGCGTCGAGGTCTCCCCGCTGGGTGTGCGCACCCGCGCCCGGGCCGCACACATGGGCCGGTGGCGTGCGCTGGTGGCCGTGGGCGGCTTCGGCCTGGCCTTCGTCGCCGCGCAGGCGGGCAACGGCGCCAGCAGCATGGTGGTCATCGGCGCCACCATGATGGTGGCGCTGGCCGCACCGCTGGTGCTGATGAACCTGGTGGGCCCCTGGCTGCTGCAGCTGGTGGCACGCGCCGAGCTGCGCCGGGCGCGCAGCGCGGTCAGTCTGCTCGCGGCCCGCACCCTGCTGGAGGACCCCAAGCAGGTCTGGCGCCAGGTCGGGGCGCTGGCCCTGACCAGCTTCGTCGGTGTCTTCATGGGCATCGGCATGGCGATGAGTTCCGGCGCCGCCAGCAACCCGGCCGAGGCGATCGCCATGCAGGACGTGCGCACCGGTGTGCTGCTCACGATGGCCTTCAGCTTCGTGACCGTGGCCTGTTCAGTGGGCGTCACCCAGACCGCGGCCGTGCTGGATCGACGCAGCCTGTTCGTCGGGCTGGACATGATCGGCATGCCCACCGCCCTGGCCGATCGTGCCCGTCGCCGGGCGGTGATGCGCCCGCTGCTGCTGGTGGTGGGGGTCTCCGTGGCGGCGGCCCTGGTGATGACACTGCCGATGGGGGTGGCCGGTCACATCGACCTGACCGCCGTGGCCGTGGTGGCAGGCGTCCTGGCGGCTGGTGTGGCCGTGGTGCACGCCGGCCTGCTGGTCAGCGGGGTGACCCTGCGCCAGGTGGTGCGCGCCGGACTGGTCCGCGCCGAGTAGCCGGCCCACGCTCCAGAGCCGGCCGCCTTCGTCGGGCGGACGCGCCCGGACAGGGAAGACGCGCGACGATCCCCCGAATTGGTCGCCGCGCGTCCTCCCGTGTCCCCGCCCGAGGGCGAGGGGGTCCATGGTTCAGCCCGCGGGCGTGAACTGCGGCGAGGTGGCGCCGCCCCAGTGACGGATCCAGTCGATCCGGGTGGCGGTGTCCTGCGCCGGCAGCGCGCCCACCCACTCGGAGTCCTGGGCCCAGGAATTGGTCATCAGGTAGCCCTGCGGCTCGGTGCTGCCCAGGCCGAGGTTGGCCGGCAGGTTCTGCCAGGTGTGGGTCTGCTGGCCGTCGACGTAGAAGCTGATGCTGGTGGTGCCCAGCAGGAAGCCGTAGGTGTGCTGGCCGGCGGCCGGGTCGAAGGGCAGCTCCACCTGCTTGTACTGGTGGCCGCCACCGGCGTAGTGCACCGTGTAGAAGATGTAGTGGCTCTTGCCCGGGCCGTTGTCGCGGCTGCGGATCTCCATGTCCACCTCGGGGAAGGTGTAGTCCTTGCCCATGAAGAACATGCCGGACAGGATGCCGGGCGTGCTGCTCATCTGCATGCTGGTCTCGTAGTAGCCCTTGCCGACCAGCTTGTCGGGGGCGGTCTGCAGCTCGGCGCCGGACTTCTGGTTCGCGCGGCTGGTCATGGTGGCCACGCCGTCGGCGACGCGCACATTGGAGCGCAGCATCTGGTTGCCGCCGGTGCCGGTCCAGTCGCCGTTGATGCGCAGGGTTCCCGCGGCACTGGTGTTGCTGCCGGCGGGCCAGGAGCTGAACTGCTCGTCGATGGTGGGGGTGCCGGTGGCCGGAGCAGCCATCGGGCTGGTCGCGAGCGAGGGGGCCGCGGGGGCCGCCTGCTGTGCGCCGGCGGGCGCGGTGCTGAGGGTGAGGCCGAGAACGGCGCCGGTGGCCAGGGCCGAAGCGGCCCAACGTCGAGAAGTCATGTCTGCCTGCCTGGGTGGGGTGGGTCGTACCCTTCGAACCTAACCACAAGATGAGAAAATCCTGAAATCTCTCAGATTGTTGCGGCTGGCAGGCATCTCGTCTGGATGCATGACCGTCGGGCGTCATCGCGGCCGTCAGGTGCACATCGCGGGCCGGTGGCAGCCCATCGCCCCTGTTGCAACAGGGGTGATCGTGCGCTGCGCGCCGTGATCCGCTCACTCGATCGCGGGACGCGTCGTGGCTGTGCACCCGCGCCAAGGCCTGCAGTGCCCAGCGCGCCAGACGGCTGCCCGACTCGCGGAAGGCCGACACCGTGATCGTGGGCGGCGCCACATCTCCACCGGTGGCGGCGCCTCGCTCGAGTACCTGGAGGGGCGAGGTGACGGTGCGGAAACAGCCCAGAGGACGGTGCGGCGGAGACATCAACCAATCCGCCACGATCTGCCGTATGGCACGTCCGGATCCGTCCCGCAGGCCGAATTGTGGCGAATTCGGGTTGATTCGGCCCTGGCGCCTGGCGATCTGGTGGCAGCCTTCCTGCCCGTAGGGGTGATGACCCTGCTTGTCACGTTCGCATAGGGTCTCTGCGTGGCTGACAAGGTGCTTGCGATCGTGCTGGCCGGCGGCAAGGGAAGCCGGATGGATGTCCTCACCGAGCGGCGGGCCAAGCCGACGCTCCCCTTCGGCGGGGTCTACTCACTGCTGGACATCTGCCTGTCCAACCTGGTCAACAGCGGCATCGAGGACGTCTGGGTGGTGGTGCAGTACCACGCCTCCAGCTTCGACCAGGTGCTGGCCCACGGCCGCCCCTGGGACCTGGACCGTTTCTCCGGGGGCCTGCGCGTCCTGCCACCCCAGGAGGGGATCGGGTCCGCCGAGGAGGGGATGGCCACCGGCAATGCCGACGCCCTGTTCCGGATCCGCGAACTGGTCGCCGCCTCCGGGGCGGACCAGGTGCTGGTGCTGAGCGCCGACCACGTCTACGCGCTGGACCACCGCGAGGTGCTGCGCACCCACCTCGAGGCCGCTGCCGAGTGCACCGTGGTCACCACCACGATCGGTCTGGCCGAGGCCGGCAACCACACCCTGGTGGACGTCACCGACGGCCGTGTCACCGGGGTGCACGCCAAGCCCGACGAGCCCGCCCACGAGACCATCGCCAGCGAGGTCTTCCTCTACTCGGCCGACGTGCTGGTGGAGACCCTGGAGCGGCTGCACGCCGAGCTCTCGGAGTCCGCCGACGAGGGGGACACCGGTCTGGGCGACTTCAGCGAGCACCTGCTGCCGGCCCTGGTGGAGCGTGGCCGGGTGGTGGCCCATGCCCTGCCGGGCTACTGGCGCGACCTGGGCCGCCCGTCGGCCTACTTCCGTGCCCACCAGGACCTGCTGGAAGGGGAGGTGGACCTGCTGCACCGCCGCGACTGGCCGATCCGCTCTGCCAGCAGCCAGCGCCCCGCCGCGCGGGTGCACGACAGCGGCCGGGTCGACGACTCGATGCTGGCCGGCGGCGTCGAGGTGCACGGCCGCGTGGAGCGCAGCGTGCTGGGCCCCGACGTGGTGGTGGAGGCCGGTGCCACGGTGGTGGACAGCATCGTGATGGGCCGGTGCCGGATCCGCGCCGGCGCCACGGTGCAGTGGTCCGTGCTGGACGTGGACGTCGAGGTGGGCCAGCAGGCCACGGTCGGCGAGCCGCGCCGCGATCCCGATCAGCGGCTGGTCAGCGAGGAGATCACCCTGGTGGGGATGCACTCCCGCGTCGGCGAGGCCGCGCTGGTGGGGCGCGGCGCCCGGGTCAGCCCCGGCAGCCGCATCCCCGACGCGCGCTGAGTCCCCGTCGCACGCTGAGTTCCCGTCGCACGCTGCGTCCCTCTCGCACGCTGACTCCCGCTGCGCGCCGAACCCGACCGGTGGGGTTCGGCGCCGAGGCCGTGCTCAGGAGTCCTCGGGCCAGTTGGTCGGCGCCGCCTCGCCGCCCTCGACCACCTCTTCGGGCTCCGGTGCCTCGTCGGTCCAGGTGTCCTGGGGCCGGTAGCCCAGCTCCAGCATCGTGTTCGTCAGGTCCCAGCGTCGGTTCGGGTTGTCGCTGATCGCATAGAACAGCCCCCAGGTGGTGGCCGCCTCGATGGAGCGCCGCACCACCTGCTCGCAGTCGTCCTCGCTGAGCCACATCGCGTGCAGGATGTCCGCCTCGGCCAGCATGGGGTCGCCGCTCATCCAGCCGATCCGCAGGCAGATCACCTCCAGCCCGTGCTCGTCGTGGTAGAAGCGGCACATGGTCTCACCCATCGCCTTGCTCATGCCGTAGAGCGAGTCGCCGCGCGGGATCTGGTGCGGGTACACGGGCCACTCACCGTCGCGGTCGTAGCCGCCCATGGCGTGGTTGCTGGAGGCGAAGACCACGCGGCGCACCTTGCCCTGCTGGGCCGCCTCGAGGACATTGCGCAGGCCGATGATGTTGGCCTCCAGCACCTCCTCCCAGGTGGACTCCGGGGAGGCGGCGCCGGCCAGGTGGACCACGGTGTCCACCCCGTCCATCAGGCCACGCACCGCCTCGAAGTCGTTGAGGTCGACCTTGAGCAGCTCCTTCTCCTGGCGCGGGGTGCGGGGCGTACGGCCCTGCATCAGCACCTCGTAGTCGTCCTGCAGTCGTTCGCTGAGCAGCTGGCCGATGTTTCCGGTGGCTCCGGTGATGAGGATGCGTCGCTTCGTCATGACTCCACTCTTGCCGGGCCCGCAAGAGCGTTCCCACCCCCGTGGGGGCGCCCCGTGCCGTCGTCATGGCAGGTTCGACCAGAGTTCCTGCGCCGGACATCCCTGCGTTCCCCGCCACCCCTAGCGTCGAGCCTGCGAATCCCACCCCCACAAGGAGAAGAAGATGACGAACAGTACTCGTCGCGGCATCCTGGCCATGGGCGCCGGCGTCGGCGCCGCCGCCGCGCTGGGCAGCAGCGAGGCCCTCGCCGCCCCCGCCGGACGCAAGCCCTCGCGGCGCAACCCGAAGCTGCGCTTCCGGCCCGACGGCTCGTTCACCGTCCTGCAGTTCAACGACACCCAGGACACCCACCTGACCGACCGGCGCACCATTGAGCTGATCACCAGGGCCATCGCGAAGGAGGACCCCGACCTGGTGATCTTCAACGGCGACACCGTCAACGGCGACATGTCCACTGCCACGCAGGTGAAGCAGGCCTACAACAACGTGATCGCCCCCGTCGAGCAGGCCGGTGTCGCCTGGGCGCTGACCTTCGGCAACCACGACGAGGACTCGGTGAAGAAGACCGGCATGACCGAGACCCGGATCATGGACTTCCTGCGCCGCTACCCGCACAACCTGAACCCTCGCGAGGATGCCATCGGTGGCCACTCCAATGCGGTGCTGCCGGTGGCTGCCTCCCGCGGTGGCCGGGTCGCCGCCGCCATGTGGCTGCTGGACTCCGGGCGCTACGAGCAGGAGAGCATCGACGGGCAGAAGGTGGAGGAGTACACCTACGAGACCATCCACTCCGACCAGGTGGCCTGGTACCGCGAGCAGAGCCTGGCCCTGCAGAAGCAGGCCGGCCGCCCCGTCCCCGGCCTGGTGTGGCTGCACATCCCGCTGTGGGAGACCCGTTTCATGTGGTTCGGCTCGCCCACCGACTGGACCGAGGAGAGCCATCGCAAGGCGCTGGCCAAGCACCAGATCACCGATCCGAACCGCAACGAGCGCGAGTACGTGAGCCAGTTCAACTCCGGGCTCTACAACGTGGTGCGCGAGCGGGGCGACGTGATGGGCATCTACTTCGGCCACGACCACGTCAACACCTACGAGGGCAACTACTTCGGCGTCCATCTGGGCTACGGTCCCGGAACGGGCTACGGCGCCTACGGCCTGGACGGCGCCGCCAAGCACCAGCTGCGTGGCTGCCGTGTCTTCACCCTCGACGAGGGCCGGCCGGGGGAGTTCACCACCCGCAACCTCTACGCCAAGGACCTGGGCATCGACGTGACCACCGTCGACGACCAGCCGATCGCGAAGCCGGCACCGCTGCCCTTCACCTGAACCTCCCACCCCCAGGGAGACAGCGAACGGCCCACCCCGGCACGGGGTGGGCCGTTCGTGCGCGGGCGTCCCCACCGGTGGGGCTTCAGCCCAGGACGGCCAGCAGCTCGGCGCTGCTGGGGGCGGTGAGCACCTGGTCGCCGACGGTGACGGTGGGCACCAGCTCGTTGCCGTCCTGCAGATCGCGTACCGTGGCCGCCGCCTCGGGGTCCTCCCAGATGTTGCGGTAGGTGATGCGCTCGTCGGCCGGGTCGAGGCCCGCCATCAGGTCCTCGCAGTAGGGGCATCCGGGGCGCCAGTAGACGGTGGCAGTGGTGGTCTCCATGCCCTCGATCCTAGGCGGCGCAGCGCGCGGGCGGGCCCCGTCGGCGCGGGGGAGCGTCGTGAGCCTGTCCAGTCGGTGCGTCGGGGTGCTTTGCCGCGGCCTGCCCGGCTGGCGTAGCATGGCTGATCGCACCGGACTCATCCGGAGGCACGAGGGGCGTTGGCGCAGTTGGTAGCGCGATTGCTTTGCAAGCAATAGGTCACGGGTTCGAACCCCGTACGCTCCACCACCGGTCCCGGTGGCCCCACGGCCGCCGGGACCTCGTCATTCCCGGCGCAGAGCCCCTGCCTCAGCGGCCACGGCTCAGAAGCCGGCCCACGTCATCACCTTCGCGGACAGCTTCGCGTCCTGCGGCAGCGCGACGCCGTCCAGTTCCAGCACCGGTGCGGCACCGCGCACCGAGCTCACCAGCCAGACCCCGTCGGCGTCGGCCAGCTGGGCCGGGCGCAGCAGCCGGTAGCTCGTCGTCCAGCCCTTCTTCTCCGCCGTGGCGAAGACCTGCTTCTGGGTGATGGAGTCCAGGATCCCGGTGCCCTCGACGGGCGTGGTCACGAGCTCCCGGCCGAAGGCCACCACCAGGGCGGCGGTGGGACCCTCCAGGCAGAAGCCGTCGCTGGACAGGAAGAGCACGTCGTCGGCGCCGCGCCGGGCGGCCTCCCGCTTGGCGGCCATGTTCACCGCATAGCTCAGCGACTTCACCCCGCCCAGCAGCCAGGGCCGGTCGGTGAAGGCGTCGCTGGCGCGGCCGAGGTCCAGCCCCGCCACCCGAACGCCCTGGCGCTGCGCCAGGGCCGCCTCGGACATCTCGGTGATGGTGAGCACCAGCAGCGGGCGGCCCGGATTGCTCTCCGGCCCGCGCGAGTACATCAGCTTCAGGGTCGCCTCGCCCGGCTGGCTCCAGGCGTCGACGGCCTCGGCCACCAGCTCCTGCCAGACGGCCAGGTCGGTGGGCTCGTCGCCCAGCCCCACCACCGAGCGGTTCAGCCGCGCCAGGTGGGCATCCAGGTTGTCGATGGTGCTGACCCCGTCACGGCCGGTGACCACGCGGGTGGCGTCGAAGCAGCCGTCGCCCCGGGTGAAGCCCAGGTCGTCGGCGCTCGCCACCAGCTTGTCCTTGCCGAGCACTCCGCGTCCGGCCACGGCCACCAGCTGTTTGTTGGGCATGGGCGTGATCCTATGCCCCGCGTCTTGGGGCTCTCTCAGAGGCACGGCATACCCTAGGGGCCATGTGGTCGCAGCGTGAGGTGATGAGTCATGCGCTGCAGCGACGTCGTGCCATCGTCTCGCTGCAGTCGCCGCAGCGACTCCTCAGCGAGAACGGCCCGTGCGACGCGGACCCGCTGCTGGTCAAGGCCGCCCTGCACCACGGGGAGCCGTCCGACCAGGACTGCCCGGTATGCGGCGGGGACCGGCTCACCAACCTGAACTACACCTTCGGTGACCAGCTGGGCCAGTTCAGCGGGCGGATCAAGTCCA
This sequence comes from Luteococcus peritonei, assembly GCF_039526385.1. Taxonomy (NCBI): domain Bacteria; kingdom Bacillati; phylum Actinomycetota; class Actinomycetes; order Propionibacteriales; family Propionibacteriaceae; genus Luteococcus; species Luteococcus peritonei. Next base: position 135,964 of record NZ_BAAAIX010000033.1, read on the forward strand.
CCGCGGAGCTGGAGGAGATGGAGAACGAGGTGGGCGAGTTCACCGTCCGCGTCGTCGAGGTCTGCCCGGACTGCTTCTGGAACCACCTGGTCACCACCTACAAGCTGGGGGACGGCAGGAAGCGCCGCCCCCCGCGCCGTCAAGAGACCGTCGAGGACATCTATGGCTGACAAGCAGACCCCCTCCCGCAAGGGCGCCAGCAGCGCCAAGGGTGCCACCGGGGCCAGGGCCGCCGGCAGCACCACGGGCGCCAGCAAGGCACCCGCAGGTGGCAAGGGCGCCAGGCCCACCTCGAAGAAGGGCCTCGCGGCGCGGATCGCCGGCATCCTCGCCATCGGTGCGCTGGTGCTGGCCCTGGTGGGGATGCTCGCCGGCCTGGTCTTCTACAACCGCACCGAGCTGCCCGACCCCAACCGGGACTTCACCACCAACACCACCTTCCTGTACTACAACGACTCCAAGACCAAGCTGGGCAGCTTCGCGGTGCAGAACCGCCAGTCCATCCCGTACGCCCAGATGCCGCAGAACATCAAGGACGCGGTGATCGCCGCCGAGAACCGCTCCTTCTGGACCGACCGCGGCATCTCGCCCACCGGCATCGTGCGCTCCGCCTGGACCATCGCCCGCGGCGGCGAGATGCAGGGCGGCTCCACCATCACGCAGCAGTACATCAAGATCCTCTACCTCTCCAGCGATCGCACCATGACCCGCAAGCTGCGTGAGCTGGCGCTGGCGGTGAAGCTCGGCAAGGAGGTCTCCAAGGAGCAGATCCTGGAGGGCTACCTCAACACCATCTACTTCGGACGCGGCGCCTACGGCATCCAGGCCGCCAGCCGCTCCTACTTCAACACCGACGCGAAGAACCTGACCGTGCCGCAGTCCGCGGTGCTGGCCTCGGTGCTGAACAACCCCTCCGCCTTCGACCCGTCGGTGGCCAAGGGCAACAGCCAGCGCCTGCTGGAGCGCTACCGCTACGTGCTGTCCGGCATGCTCGAGGCCGGCCAGATCACCCAGGCCCAGCACGACCAGTGGGCCAAGGCCCTGCCGGCCTTCCCCGAGATCCCGCTGAACCAGCGCTGGGGCGGCACCAACGGCTACCTGCTCAAGGCGGTGCAGAACGAGCTGCTGGCCAAGGGATTCACCCAGGCCCAGATCGACGGCGGTGGCCTGAGCATCACCACCACCTTCGACAAGAAGCTGCAGGACCACGCCATCGAGGTGGGCCAGAAGTACAAGGAGGAGGTGGGCAGCAACGGCCCTGGTGGCGCCAAGGCGATCCACCCGGCGCTGGCCTCCGTCGACGTCGCCACCGGCGGCGTGCTGGCCATGTACGGCGGCGACGACTACATCAAGAACACCCGCAACTGGGCCACCACCGCCCGTCCCGCGGCCTCCACCTTCAAGACCTATGCGACGGTGGCGGGCCTGCGCGGCGGCATGAGCCTGCGCACCCAGCTCAAGGGCAACACCTTCACCCCGCCCGGCGACTCGGTGCCGATCCGCAACGAGTTCAGCATGCAGTACGGCCCGGTCACGCTGCGCAAGGCGCTGGCCGACTCCATCAACACCGCCTTCGTCGACATGACCGACAAGCTCGAGAACGGACCGGCCGCCGTGGTGAAGGCCGCCACCGACGCCGGTGTGCGCAAGGGCGCCGGCTGGGACCTGAACGGTCGCATCGCGCTGGGCATCGCCGAGGTGAGCCCGCTGGACAATGCCGCCGGCTACGCCACCATCGCCAACTCGGGCCTGCGGATGGACCGCCACGTGGTGGCCCAGGTGAAGGATGCCAAGGGCAAGGTCATCTACACCGCGCCCACCAAGGGCACCCAGGCCATCGAGGAGGACGTCGCCCGCGACGTGATCTCCGGCCTGCGCTCCGTGGTGCAGTCCGGCACCGGCTCGGTGGTGTCCAGCCGCAACTACCAGGTGGCCGGCAAGACCGGCACCAACGGCATCGACCGTGACGGCAAGAATGTCATCACCTCCGCCTGGTTCGTCGGCTTCACCCCGCAGATCGCCACCTCGGCGATGTTCGTGGCCGGCGACGACGGCAACGGCTCGCTCGACGCCTACCGCCGCCCGGGCGACTCCGCCTTCTTCGGCGGCACCTACCCGGCGCGGATGTGGCGCGACTACATGCGCGTGGCCATGGAGGGCCGCGACTGGCAGAGCTTCCCGGAGGCCGGCAACGTGAACCTGGGCCAGGAGCGCGTGGGCCAGGTCCACGTGCCGCCGGCCACGCGCACCGCCCAGCCCACCGAGCGGGGCACGCAGCAGCAGTCCCAGCCCAGCCAGAGCGCCACCGAGGCCGCCAGCTCGGCCCCGGCCGCGACCTCGCAGGCGCCCGCCACCTCGCAGCCGGCGGCCACCAGCCAGGCGCCGGCCACCACGCAGCCGGCCGCCACCACGCGGGCACCGGCCACCACCCAGCCCGCGACGCAGGCCGCGGCGCCGCGCACGACGCAGGCCGCCCCGCGCACCACGCAGCCGGTCACCCAGCCCACCCAGCGCACCACCCAGCAGGGCAACGGCACTGCCGGCAACGGCGGGGGCAACGGTGCCGGCAACGGCGCCGGGAACCAGGGCGCGGGCAACCAGCCGGCCGGGGCCGGGGCGAGCGGCAACGGCTGAGCCGGCCGGCCACGGCGGCTGGCATGATCGGGCAGGACATGACTGAGACCGGTTCCACCACCACGCCGTGGGCCACCCGTCGCCTCGGCGGGCCCACCGGACGCCATGCCCTGCGCAGCGGGCGCTGGTACGACCCGCTGCCGTGGGCGATCGGGGTGGCTGCCCTGGTCTGGCTGCTCACCACCGCCCGGCAGGGCCTGTGCCAGCAGACCGTCGCGGGCGAACCCGTCGACGCCTTCCTGCGGCTGTGCTACTCCGATGTGCCACTGCTCTACCAGAGCTCCGCACTCGGCACCGGGGGCCTGCCCTACGGTGACGTGGTCTTCGCGCAGCCGCCGCTGACCGGCGCCTTCGTCCTGCTGGCCACCACGATCTCGCGGCTCTTCGGGGCCCACCCGGTGCCCCATGCCTCGGACCAGCAGGTGCTCGACGGTGGCAACCTCTTCTTCGCGGTGAACGCGGTGCTGCTGGGCGTCTGCTTCCTGGCCCTGGTGGCCTGTCACCTGCTGCTCGGACGCGGTTCGGCGCGGCGGCTGGCCGCGGCCCCGCAGGGCCGGGTGCGCAGCTGGGACGCGCTGCTGCTGGCCGCGAGCCCGGCGGTCTTCACGGCCGGACTGGTGAGCTGGGACCTGTTCACCGCGGCCCTGGTCTCCGCCGGGCTGCTGGCCTGGTCCCTGCGGCGCACCCGCACCGCCGGCCTGCTGCTGGGGCTGGCCGTGGCAGCCGGCTTCTGGCCGGTGCTGGTGCTGCTGGCGCTCGGCCTGCTCTGCGCCCGGGCAGGCCGGGGTCGGGCCTGGGCCACCACCGCCGGCTTCGCGACGCTGGTCTGGCTGCTGCTCAACCTGCCGGTGATGGCCTGGAACCTGCACGGCTGGTCGGCCTTCCACCAGGCCTGGCTGGATCGCGGCCCCGACCTGGGCTCGCTGTGGTTCGTGCTCGACGAGCTGGGGGTCCGCATCCCCGCCATCGGGCTGCAGGTGCTGCTGCTCTTCGCCAGCTGGCTGGCCTGGGTGGCCAACCTGGTGCGCCGCGCCCCGCGTCGTCCGCGGGTGGGCCAGGTGGCCTTCCTGCTGGTGGCGGGCTGGCTGCTGGTCAACAAGGGCTACGCGCCGCAGCAGGTGCTGTGGCTGGCACCGCTGGTGGTGCTCGCCCGGCCCGTGGTGCGCGACTGGGCGGTCTGGTCGTTCGCCGAGTCGCTCTACTGGTGGGCGGTCTGGGGCCATCTGGGCGGCGAGCTGCAGCCCGGCGACGGCGGCAAGGACGTCGTCTACTGGGGCGCCATCATCCTGCGGGTGGCCGTGCTGCTCTGGCTGGTGGGGCGGGTGGCCACCGACGTGCGTCGTCCCTGGCTGGACCCGGTGCGCGGCCCGTCGGTGGACGACCCGGTGGGCGGGGTGCTGGACCACGCCCCGGACCGGGAGCGGCGAGCGCCCCGTGCCGTCGACGAGGTGGGCCTCGACGTGGTGGGCAGCGATGAGCTCTGAGGTGGGCGTGCGGGTCGGCGGTGCCCGGACCGAGGCGGACCTCGCCGCCGGGGGATCGCGCGAGCAGCTGCGCCTGGTGGTGCGGCTGTGGCTGGTGAGCCGGCTGCTGCTGGCGGTGGTGGCGGTGCTGGCCATGCTCACCCAACGGCGCACCCTGCGCCAGGTGCTGAGTGCCTGGGACGTGGCGCACTTCGAGGCAATCGCCCGCAACGGCTATGCCGAGACCATCGACCGGGCCTTCTTCCCGGCCCTGCCGCTGCTGCTGCGGGCCGCGGGCCAGATGGGGCTTCCGATGTACCTCTCCGGCGCCGTGCTGGCGCTGGGCTGCTCCCTGCTGGCGGCGCTGGCCCTGTTGCGCCTGGGTGGCCCGGTGGCGGCCGGTCTGTGGCTCTTCGCCCCCACCACGGTCTTCACCGCCGTCGCCTACACCGAGGCGCCCTTCTGCGCGCTGGCCTTCTGGGCCTGGGAACGTGCCACCAGGGGGCGCTGGGCACAGGCGGCGCTGCTGGCGGCGCTCGCCTCCGGCTTCCGGATCAGCGGGCTCTTCCTGGTGGGTGGGCTCGGCCTGCTGGCGCTGACCCGCTCCGGGGTGCCGTGGTCACGCCGGTTGGTCCATGCCGCCCTCGCCGCGCTGGGGGTGGTGGGCGTGCTGGCCTACTTCGCCTGGTTGCACCACTTGACCGGCTCCTGGTCGGCCTGGTTCGACGCCCAGGCGGCCGGCTGGAACCGCGGCTTCTACAGTCCGCTGGACAGCCTGCGCCACACGCTGGAGGCGGGCGCTCCCAGCCGCTGGCCGGACCGGCCGTCGGTGGCCTGGGTCTTCCGCGCCGAGGTGGTCTCGATGCTGGTGGGGGCCGTCGTGACGCTGGTGCTGCTGGTCCGGCGTCGCTGGGCGCAGGCCGGTTACGTGGGCGTGCAGGTCTTCGCCTTCGCCACCAGCTACTGGTTCATGAGCGTGAACCGCGCGGTGCTGCTGTGGTTCCCGTTGTGGCTGCTGGTGGCCGAGCTGGCGCGCCGCGGCTGGCCGGGAGCCCAGGGCCGGGAGCCCGGGCGGGGGAGTCTGGTGGCCCGCGGCCTGGTGCTGGCCTTCGGTGTCGTCAGCCTGGCGGCCGCCGTCTGGTGGGCCTGGCTCTACTTCACCGGCGCCTGGGCCAGCTGAGCTGGCTCACGGACGCTCCTCGGTGCGGTCCTGCACCTCCTCGGCCGCGATGGCGGCCTTCTCCTCGTCGTCCACCGCGCCGGCATCGCTCTTCTCGCCGATCCCGTGGTCGAACTGCCAGCTGACCAGCAGCGCCAGCAGGGTGAATACCACCAGCAGGCCTGCCATGGACCACGAGACATAGGTCATGGTCTGCAGGATCGAGCTGTGGAACTGGTGGATCAGGCTCAGCGGAACAGCCATGTAGAACAGCGCGAAGACGAACATGGTGCCCTGCCGCTTCACGGTCAGGAAGAGCATCGAGATGGGCGAGGTGACGAAGTTCAGGTAGAGCCAGGGCACCAGGGCCCGTGCGATCTGCCCGGCCAGCGTCCAGTTGTGGTTGCCCTTGCTGCCCAGGACGAAGGGGAAGAGCCATGGCGACAACCACCAGATCAGCGCGAAGGGCAGCGCCCCGATCAGCAGGGATCGGACCACGGCATTGCGCACCACCGCGAACATGCTGCCGCGGGTGGTGGTGGCGAGCTTCTGGAAGAAGACCTGGGTCAGCGCGCCGTTGATCAGCCCCATGGGCATCTGCAGCAGCTGCCAGGCCTGGGCGAACTGGCCCAGCACCGCATGGCTGAAGTAGGTGCCCGTCATCAGGTTGATGCCCTGCAGCCGAATGGTGTCGACCACGGCATTGGGGCCGTTCACCAGTGGCATCTTGCGGTACTCGTGCGCCATCGCGGCGGGTGAGTCACCCGGCTGCGGCCTGGTCTCCTGCCGGGTCAGACGCCACAGGTTGAGGCAGCTGAACCACTGGCCCACCAGACTGCCCAGCACCAGGCCCCAGGCCCCCGGGGCCGCGGTCAGCCCGACCCCCAGCTGCACGCCGGTGGTGCCGACCGACTGTCCCATCCGGTTGCGGGCCATCTCCTTGTATCGCTTGCGCCGGTTGAGCCAGTACTGGCGGCTGGAGAGCTGGGTCATCGCGAAGACCAGCAGGCCGACGGCGGGCAGGTAGGGCGCCAGCGCCTGGTTGCCCAGCAGGCCGGCCACCGGCTTGGCCCACAGGGTGAGGCCGAAGGTGACCAGCAGCGCCGTGACCAGCGCGATCCGGCTGGCCAGGTTGACCAGGGCGCGACCGTCGGAGTCCTTCTCCGGCATCACCACGGCGAGGTCGTAGCGCAGCGCCCCAATGGTGACGAAGGCGGCCGCCAGCGACATGTAGAGCGAGTACAGGCCGAACTCGGCATCGGTGTACATCCGGCTCAGGAAGGGGCGGGCCGCCAGCGGGATCACCTGGGCCACGGCGGTACCGGTCATCAGCGTCAGCACATGGCGCAGGAAGACGTTGGAGCGAGCCCTGTCGAGCAGCCCGGGGGATGCCTGCGGGGCGTGATCTCCGTCAACCGTCTCAGCCTCTGCCATGCCGGGAAGTGTATTCCCCGCAGCCGCAGCCTCCCGACGCCCTCGGCCAGGGTGTGCGAGCATGGCGGCGAGCTGAGGAGGTTCGATGACAACCGCACCGACACGCCTGGCCATCGGCCCGGCCAACTACGCCGGACAGGCGCACGCCTGGGCGAAGGCCGTCGAGCGGCACCTCGACGTGCCCGCGGACTCCTTCAACCGTGGACCCCTGCGGCGCCACGACTTCCGCTTCGAGACCGACCGGGAGATCCCCGCCCCGCTCTTCTTCGCCCCGCTGCTGCGCAGGGCCCGGCTGAAGGGCTTCCTGCGCCGCTACAGCCACGTGGCCCTGGACGGCTTCACCACCTTCTTCCAGACGCCGGCCCGGCGAGACGTGGCCGCCGACGCCCTCTTCCTGCGGGAGAACGGTTTCCAGGTGGCCCTGGTGGCGCACGGCAGCGACCTGCGAGACCCGGCCGAGCACATCCGACGCAACCGGTGGTCCTACTTCAACGAGGGCGACGAGGCCTACCGTGCCCACCATGCCGAGCTTGCCCGGCGTGCGCAGGAGGCGGTGCGGCGTACCGGCCTTCCCTGCTTCGTCTCCACCCCCGACCTGCTGCACGACCTGCCGCAGGCCACCTGGCTGCCCGTCTGCATCGACCCGGCCTCGGCGGTCGTGGGCGACGAGCCGTTGCGTCGGCGGGTGCCCCGGGTGCTGCACATGCCCAGCCGCCGGGTGCCGCCCATCAAGGGCAGCCAGTACGTCGAGCCGGTGCTGCAGCGCCTGGAGCAGGAGGGGCTGGTCGAGTTCGTCTCGCCGAGCCGGGTGCCCCATGCCGAGGTGCCCGCACTGCTGGCCGGCGTGGACATCGTCGTGGACCAGCTGCTGGCCGCCAGCTACGGCGTCACCGCCGTGGAGGCGATGGCCGCCGGACGCGTGACCGTGGCGGCCGTCAGCGAGGCGACCGTGGAGCTGATGCCGCAGCGACCGCCCTTGGTGGACGCCGACCCGGACACCTTCGAGCAGGTGATGCGCGATGTGCTGGAGCGACGCGACGAGGCCCGCGAACTGGCCGCCCAGGGGCCTGGCTTCGTGGCCGCCTGGCATGACGGGGGAGCCTCTGCCCGCCGGCTGCAGCCGTGGCTGCGGCCCGCTGGCTGAGCAGGGTCAGGCGGGCACCGAGCCGCTGAGCTCCTCGGCCACGCCGCGCGCCCGCTGCAGCCAGGAGTGCTCGCCACGGCGCTGCACCATCACCTCGCGCACCCGCTGCACCTCCTCGGGGTGGTCCGCCAGCTCGGTGAGCTTGGCGGTGACCGCCTCCAGCGTGTAGGGGACGGTCCAGCCGAAGCCGTTCTCGTCGACGAACCGGCCGCTCAGCGTGCCCTCGCTGGCCAGCACCGGCTTGGCCTGGCCAACGTACTCGTAGAGCTTCACCGGGGAGGCGAAGGCGCGGTAGTCATTGGGCTCGATGAACAGCGTGGTGGCGTTCGCGGCGCGGTACAGCGGCTCCAGCTCGGGGCCGTTGGCGTGCACCACGCGCACCGGCCCCCCGACGAAGGCCTGGTAGTCCTGCTTGTTCTGCTCCCACTGGCTCTGGTGGGTGCACAGGGTGAGGCTGACCGGCCGGCCGCTGGCCGCCACCTGCTGGACCGCCTGCAGCAGCACCGGGAAACGGTAGTGGTCGCCCAGGCCGCCGACGTAGAACAGGTGGATGCCCTCGGCCGGCTGCGGCTCCAGCTCCGGCATGTCGTGGCCGGGAGGCAGGGCCGCCATCCGCACCCGCTGCACGTCCACGTGCGGCGCCATCAGCATGGAGGGCAGGTAGAGCACGTCCACGGTGCGGTCGTAGGCCTTGAGGTCGTAGCGGTAGGCGGCCAGTGCCGCCGCCTTCTTGACCGGGTTCAGGCCCTCGCCATAACCGTCGAAGGCCCAGTAGATGTCGCGGTAGAACAGGCCCACCCGGCAGCCCCGGGCCCGCAGCGCCCGGAAGAGCTGGAAGTCCAGCAGGGGGTGCAGGGGCAGGTGGTGGGCCTCGGTCATCGAGGTGGGCATGGTGGACGACTCGGAATAGCAGAAGTCGAAGCGCAGCCCGGCCTTGAGCGCATGGCGCACCCGACGGGAGGCGGCGGCCCGCTGCCGCGCCGTGCCGGTGACCTCCCAGACCTCGTAGCCCAGCGCCTCGAAGGCGTCCCTCATCCGCACCGGCCGGATCCCGCTGGCCGAGGTGGCCTTCCGGTTGAGCGGGAAGGGGGCGTGGAAGACCATGCGGGGCCTGCTCTGCGAAGCGGTGCTCATGGGGCAATCCTACGGGTGGGGTGGATGCTGGAGCCCACGACGATCCTCGCCCGGGAGGAAGCCGTGTGGATCGAGGAGCGTGGGGCCCCGGCCGTCTAGGGTGTGGGTGTGGCAGCCGTGCAGCAGTTCCCCTCCCCCGCGCCGGAACCGGTGACGGCTCGTCTGGCTGGATGGGCCCTGCTTCTGGGGCTGCTCGTGATGCAGTTCGTGAACCTGCGCGTGGGTGTCCACGGCAGGCCGGCGGTGTGGTCGCTCTTCCTGATCGGCTTCACGGCGGTGTCGGTGGTCACGCTGCCCTGGCTGGTGCGGCGGGGGCAGCGGACCCGGGCGGGGAACCTCGTGCTGGGTGCTGCGGTGCTGCTCTTCGGCTGGGCCTTGTGGTCGGCCTGGCACACGCCGCTGCCTCGACTGTTCAAGCCCCGCGCCGAGGTGACCCGCATCTACCTGGTGGTACCGGTGGTCACCTCCTTCGTCACCCTCTTCGCCGCCTGGGGCCTGGCGGCCATGATCGGACCGGCCAGACGGCGGCTGGTCCTCTGGCAGGCCGCCATGCTGATCCCGCTCTCGAGCGTCCTGGCAGGTGCTCGAACCATCGTGTCCACGCACTCCGTGCGCCTGGGCACCGGCATGGGCGGGGCTGCCATCTTCCATGTCGCCCTGCTGCTTGCCGGCGCCGTCCTGCTCGCCTCGGCCCTGCGTGGTGAGCGCAGGGGCTGGAGCGCTCTCGGGGCGGCACTGTGCCTGGTGGAGATCATGCTCACCGCATCGCGCTCCGGCCTGCTCAGCCTGCTGGTCTTCGGTGGTCTGCTGAGCCTCTTCCTGCTGCTGCGCGGCCGTGGGTTGCAGGTGCTCGCGATGGTGGCCGCAGTGGTGGCCTGCGCCGCGCTCGCCATGGTCGCGCTGCCGGCCACCCGTCGTCTGCTGCAGGTGCACGACACCTTCAGGATGGCGAACTACGAGACCGCCTGGCGCACCTGGTCGGCCACCGGCCACAACATCTGGTTGGGGGTGGGTTCGGGGCGGATGTGGCCCTGGTACCCCTTCGAGACCGGCGCCATCCCCGTCCCCTGGCGGGGCGCCATCCAGACCGGCTTCGGGCGCTCGCTGACCAATCCGCACTCGCTCTACCTGGGTGTCCTGGCCGAGCTGGGCCTGGTGGGTCTGGCGCTGCTGCTGGTGGTGGTTGCGACGGTGGTCTGGCAGGCGGTCCGCGGTGGTCGGCGGCTGCTCGGCCTCGGGAAGAAGGCCGACCGGCAGGACTTCATGGCGGCTCTGTCCGAGCTGGTGGTGCCGCTGGCACTGGTGGCCACCCTGGTCGCCTTCGCCTTCGACCACTACCTGTTGAAGAACTTCGCCATCAGCTTCTGGTGGTGGTTGGTGCTCGCCTGCACCTGGGGCCTGCACCCGGGACGCCGCGCGGCGGAGCGAGCCGCACGAGAGACCACGGAGGTTGCTGGATGACCCGAATCCTCATCATCACCCGAGCCTTCCCCTGGCTCCCCGGTGAGCAGTTCATCGAGCCGGAGGCCCCCTTCTGGGACAGGGACGACGCCGAGGTCGTCGTGATGCCCTGGAAGATGGACGGTAAGCCCCGCCCGGTGCCGGAGTCGGTTCGCCTCGACGACTGCCTCGCACGGATCACCGGCGCCCAGCGGCGCAGCGCCCGCCTGGCCGCACTGCGCAGCCCGCTGCTGCGGCGGGAACTGGTCTGGCTGGCCCGCCAGGGCCGGCTCAACCGCGCCACCGCCAAGGAGGCGCTGCGGGCGGTCTCGGGAGCCCTGGTGCACCGCGACGCCCTGGCCGCCTGGATCGAGGCGAACGGCCCGATCGACGTCCTGTACAGCTACTGGTGGGACGTGTGGACCTTCGGGGCGCAGCTGCTCAAGGGAAAGGGGGTGGGTCACGTCGTCACCCGGGCCCACCGCTACGACCTCTACGAGGACCGCCATCCCTCGGGCTACCTCGGCCTGCACCGTCAGCTCGGACGCCAGCTCGACCTCTTCCTGCCGATCTCCGGCGAGGGGGAGCGCTATGGCCTGGACACCTACGGGCTGGACCCGGCACGGGTGCGGCTCAGCCCGCTGGGCGTCGAGCTTCCCCACAGCCTCTCGAGCACCTCGCCCGAGGGTGAGCTGAACCTGCTGAGCGTCGCCTTCATGTCCCGGGTCAAGCGCATCGACCGCATCGTCGACGCGCTGGCGCTGCTGTGCGCCGAGCATCCTGAGCTCACGGTGCGATGGACCCATTTCGGTGGCGGCGAGCTGATGGAGGAGATGCGCGAGCGCCTGGCGGCCCACCAGGACCTGTCGAACCTCCATGCGGTGCTGGCGGGCAGTGTGGACAACGACCGGATCCGCCAGCACCTGGACGAGGAGCCGGTTGACCTGTTCGTCAACAGCTCGGAGTCGGAGGGGGTCCCGGTCTCCATCATGGAGGCGATGGCCTTCGGGGTGCCCACGCTGGCCCCCGATGTCGGCGGGATCTCCGACCTGGTGCCGGCCGCCGGTGGCGGCGGCGAGCTGCTGGGGGCCATGCCCGAGGCGCGCGAGATCGCCGACGCGCTGTGGCGCTGGCACGACCGCGCCAAGGATCCCGACGAGCGCCAGGCCGCCCACCGGGCGGTCCAGGAGGGCTTCGACCAGGCGAAGAACTATGCCGGGCTGATGGACCTGCTGGTCTCCATGGCGGCCTCTGGGGCCGCCGAGGCCTGAGCGGCCGCGCGTCGGTGTGCGTGGACGGCGGCCACAGATGCCAGCAGCCAGATCCAGACGATGTGGTAGCGCAGCGTCGATGAGCAGACGATGCCGATCAGGGGCAGCAGGGTGGTCACCGAGACGGCGCCGACGGAGCGCCAGTCCCCGGGCCGGAAGGAGCCCAGGAAACTGCTCCGGACCACCATCCACCAGCAGGTGAGGAAGCCCACCAGGGCAGGGAGCCCGTACCAGATCACCAGTTCGAGCAGCAGGTTGTGGGGGTCCATCAGGATGGCGCCGAAGCGGGCCGCGGCATCGGCCAGGTACTGCGAGAGCGCCCCGTAACCCAGCAGGGCGCGCACCGGTTGGTCACCGAGCATGGTCAGGATGTTCTCGGCGATCCCTCCTCGCTGGGCCGTGGAGTTGTCCTGGACATAGGGGCTGGTCAGCAGGCCCAGCAGGGCAGCGCCACCGAGCAGTACCGCGGCGGCCCGGGCGCGCAGCGGAAGCACCTGTCCGTGCAGGGCTCGCACGTTGAGGGTGCAGACCAGGACGATCCCACCGAGCAGGGTCGCCAGCGCACCGCGGGATCCCATGTAGGCCACCAGGAAGGTGGCGCTGATGAGGACAACCCATCGCAGCAGGGTCGTCCTGGGCCCGCGGCGCTGGAAGAGCAGGCGGGCCACCATCAGGACGACCAGCATGGCCATGGCGACCGAGTAGTCGTTGTAGTTCGGGAAGAGCGCACTGACGAAGAGCCTGCGGCCCGCCACCTGGGCGATGGTGTTGGCCCCCGGATAGAGCACGGTCATGAACTTGAAGCCGGTGGCCACCTCGACCATGGACAGCGCCCAGGTGACCAGGAGTCCGGCGAACAGGCCGTCCACCAGTCGGGCGGCAACCTCGTCGGGGCGCTCTCCGGAGGCGAAGACACAGCTGGCCAGGGCTGCGATCGCCACCATCACGACGAAGGTGTTGTTCGTGCCCGCGAGCAGTTGTGGGGCGAAGCTCACGACCGCCACGAAGGAGGCGAGCAGGGACCACAGCAGGGTGAGGGCCAGGGCCCGCGGCCACCGGGCGTGGGGACGGATCCCCTGCAGCGCGAGCACCGCCAGGGGTCCGGCGAGCAGCACCAGGAAGCCCATCGGCAGCTTGGCCGTCACCATGGCGATGCACGGGACCAGGAGCCAGCTCGCCCGTACGGTGCGCCGCACGGGGCTCGTCACCGACCGGTGTCGCGCGGGGCGCCGGAGTCGGTGACGCCGGAGGTCGCCGGGGTGCGGCGGCGGGAACTGCGACGCGAGGTCAGCCACTCGATCACCAGGGCCGTCACCAGACCGATCCCGAGGGCCAGCGGGAGGTTCTGCTTGATGCGGTCCACCGTGGTCTCGGGCGTGGTGTTCAGGGCGACGTCGGGCTTGGCGTCCTCGACGAGCCTGAGGGTGATGTCGCCGGGATCCTGGTCCAGCAGCTCGGCACCCTTGGCCACCAGGGCCTCGGCAGTGGCCTGGGCCAGCTGGTTCGCCTCCTCCTGGCTGGACGCGGTGGACTGGCAGGCGAGCAGCATCGAGCCGCCACCCCAGACCAGGGCGGTCCTCGCGGCCACGTCCTCGACCCGGGCGCCCCCGCCGACGGTGCGTGCCACCTGGTCGACGATCAGCGGGCTGTCCTCCAGCGCCACATAGGTGCGCATCAGCTGGGGGAGCAGCTGGGCCTGCATGTCAGCGGTGGCGGCATCCTTGGTTGCGGAAGGAGCCACCAGCACGTGCGCCTTGGCGTGGTACTCGGTGGGCGCCGGGCTGCTCGCCAAGGTCAGCGCGGCGAGCGCGAGGAGGGCCACGACGGCCGCCGGCAGGGCGGCGCGGGCCAGGCGCTTCAGGTAGTCCAGGAGGTCAATGGTGTCGTCCACCCCATCAGGCTACTGGGCGCCCCCTGTGAGATCAGGGAAGCGGCAACCTGCGAGCTTTGGCCGAGTCGCACGGTGCTGCGCAGTGTCGACGCGATAGCCTGACGGGAGAAATCCAAGCCCCGCGGAGGCCCAGTGAACAACGTACGTATCCAACCCACCGCCGATCTCGACGACGGCGTCACCATCGGCGACGGTTCGTCGGTCTGGCACCTGGCCCAGGTCCGCCACGGCGCGGAGCTCGGCGAGAACGTCATCGTGGGCCGCGGCGCCTACATCGGCGAGGGCGTCCACGTCGGCAACAACTGCAAGATCCAGAACTACGCGCTGGTCTACGAGCCGGCCCACCTGGAGGACGGGGTCTTCATCGGCCCCGCGGTGGTGCTGACCAATGACCACTTCCCGCGCGCGGTGAACCCGGACGGCACGGCCAAGAGCGCCTCCGACTGGGAGCCGGTGGGCGTGACCCTCAAGGAGGGCTGCTCGGTGGGCGCTCGCGCCACCTGCGTCGCCCCCGTCACCATCGGCCGCTGGGCCACCGTCGCCGCCGGTTCGGTCGTCGTCAAGGACGTCCCGGACTTCGCGCTGGTGGCCGGCGTCCCGGCCCGTCGCATCAAGTGGGTGGGCCGCTCGGGCTTCCCGCTGGATGCCGACGGCGAGAACCGGTGGATCGACAGCCGCACCGGCGACAAGTTCGTCGAGGACAACGAAACCCTGACTCTGGTGGAGGAAGGCTCCGCCACCGCTACCACGGAGGAATCCAAGTGACCCAGCAGTTCATCCCCCCGGCCAAGCCGATCATCGGTGAGGAGGAGATCGAGGCCGTCTCCCGCGTCATGCGCAGCGGCATGGTGGCCCAGGGCCCGGAGGTCGCGGCCTTCGAGAAGGAGTTCAGCGAGCACTTCGGCCTGGGCCGCGCCTGCGTCGCGGTCAACTCCGGCACCTCGGGCCAGCACCTCGGCCTGCTCAGCTGCGGCGTGAAGGCCGGCGACGAGGTCATCGTCCCCTCCTTCACCTTTGCCGCCACCTGCAACTCGGTGGCCCTGACCGGCGCAACCCCCGTCTTCGCCGACATCGACGCCGATGACTTCTGCCTCTCCCCGGAGGCCTTCGAGGCCGCCATCACGGACAAGACCGTGGGCGTCATGCCGGTGCACCTCTACGGCCACCCGGCCAAGATGGACCGCATCGTCGAGATCGCCGAGAAGCACGGCCTCAAGGTCTTCGAGGACGCCGCCCAGGCGCACGGCGCCTCGCTGAACGGCACCCCGGTGGGCGCCTTCGGTGACTTCGGCATGTTCTCGCTGTACCCCACCAAGAACATGACCTCCGGCGAGGGCGGCATGGTCTCGGTCAAGGACGAGACCATCGAGCGCAACATGCGCCTCTACCGCAACCAGGGCATGCTGCAGCAGTACCACAACGAGGTCGTCGGCCTGAACAACCGCATGACCGACATCCACGCCGCCATCGGCCGCGTGCAGCTGACCAAGGTCGACGCCTGGACGGCCAAGCGCCAGGAGAACGCCAAGTTCCTCTCCGAGAACCTGCAGGGCGTCACCCCGCCGCCGGTCGCCGAGGGCGCGGTGCACGTCTACCACCAGTACACCGTGCGCGTCCCCGAGGACCGCGACGGCCTGGCCAAGGCGCTGAAGGAGCAGTACAACGTGGGCTCGGGCATGTTCTACCCGGTGCCCAACCACCAGCTGAAGCCCTTCGCCGGCACCACCAACGACGCCGACCTGCCCGAGACCATGAAGGCGGCCCAGGAGTGCCTCTCCCTGCCGGTGCATCCTTCGCTGGAGCAGGGTGACCTGGAGCGCATCGTCGAGGCCGTCAACGCCCTCGCGAAGGCGGGTGCATGAGCATGGCGAACCTGCGTGCAGGCCTGATCGGCCTGGGCATGATGGGTCGCCACCATGCCCGCAACCTGCGCTCCATCGACGGCGTCGACCTGGTGGGCGTCGCCGACGCCACCGGTGACCCGCACGGCGTGGCCGGCAACCTCGACGTCCTGCCGGACATCGACTCGCTGATCAAGGTCGGCCTGGACTACTGCGTCGTGGCTGCCCCCACGGTCTACCACGACGAGATCGGCACCAAGCTGGCCGAGGCCGGCGTGCATGCCCTGATCGAGAAGCCGCTGGCCAAGGACACCGGCTCCGCCAAGGGCCTGGCCAAGCTCTTCGCCGACAAGGGCCTGGTGGGCGCCGTCGGCCACATCGAGCGCTACAACCCCGCGCTGCAGAACCTGCGCCAGCGCCTGGAGGCCGGCGAGCTGGGCGACCTCTACCAGGTGGCCACCCGCCGCCAGGGGCCCTTCCCGAACCGGATCGCCGACGTCGGCGTGATCAAGGACCTCGGCAGCCACGACATCGACCTCACCGCCTGGGTCACCCAGCGTGACTTCGAGCTGGTCGCGGCCCGCTCGATGTTCAAGTCGGGCCGGCAGTACGAGGACATGGTCTCGGCCACCTGCCAGCTCTCCGGCGGCCTGATGAGCAACCACCTGGTGAACTGGCTGACGCCCACCAAGGAGCGGCTGTGCATCGTGACCGGTGAGAAGGGCATGTTCGTCGCCGACACCCTGACGGCGGACCTGACCTTCTACGGCAACGGGAAGCAGGTGGACACCTGGGGCGAGCTCGCCCAGTTCCATGGCGTGAGCGAAGGGGACGTCACCCGCTTCGCGATCGCCAAGCCCGAGCCGCTGCGCACCGAGCACGAGAACTTCCGCGATGCGGTGCTCGGCAAGCAGGCGGACATCGTCACCCTCGAGCAGGGCGCCCGCGTGGTGCAGGTCTGCGAGGCGATGATCGAGTCGAGCAAGACCAACCAGTTCGTCGTCATCGACTGACGGCACGACTGCCCCGACGGGCCCTGCAGCCACCCGGCTGCAGGGCCCGTCGTGGTTGCTGCCCAGCAAGCCGACGCGCGCCCGTGCGCCGTGCCGGGCAGCGGCGGGCAACGCCGTTAGACTTTGCGAAGACTTCCCGGCGCGCCCTCGCGCGCCCCCAGAAAGGACACCATGAAGATCGCCGTCATCGGGATGGGCAAGATCGGCCTCCCGCTCGCCGTCCAGTTCGCGTCCAAGGGCCACCAGGTGGTGGGCGTGGACGTGCAGCAGAAGGTGGTCGACACCATCAACTCCGGTCACGAGCCCTTCCCCGGCGAGGCCTTCCTGGAGGAGAAGCTGAACGAGCTGGTGCCGGCCGGCAACCTGAAGGCCACGACCGACTACTCCAGCGCCATCCCCGGCATCGACGCGATCGTGATCGTGGTGCCGCTCTTCGTCAACGACGAGACCTGGGAGCCCGACTTCGGCTGGATGGAGGACGCCACCCGCTCCTTCTCCGAGCACCTCACCCCCGGCACCCTGGTCTCCTACGAGACCACCCTGCCCGTCGGCACCACCCGCAACCGCTGGAAGCCGCTGATCGAACAGGTCTCCGGCCTGAGTGAGGGCAAGGACTTCGACCTGGTCTTCAGCCCGGAGCGCGTGCTCACCGGCCGCGTCTTCGCGGACCTGCGCAAGTACCCCAAGCTGGTGGGCGGCCTGAGCCCCGAGGGCACCAGGAAGGCCATCGACTTCTACGAGTCCGTGCTGGACTTCGACGACCGCCCCGACCTGGACACCCCCAACGGCGTCTGGGACATGGGCACCGCCGAGGCCGCCGAGATGGCGAAGCTCGCCGAGACCACCTACCGCGACGTCAACATCGGCCTGGCCAACCAGTTCGGCAAGTTCGCCGAGAGCCACGGGATCGATGTCTTCAAGGTGATCAAGGCCTCCAACTCGCAGCCGTACAGCCACATCCACCTGCCCGGCATCGCCGTGGGCGGCCACTGCATCCCGGTCTACCCGCGCCTGTACCTGCACACCGATCCCGACGCCACCATCGTGCGCACCGCGCGCGAGGCGAACATGACCATGCCGCAGCACGCGGTCACGCTGGTGGAGGGTGCGCTGGGCGGCCTGCAGGGCAAGAAGGTCCTGGTGCTCGGTGCCTCCTACCGCGGCAAGGTCAAGGAGACCGCCTTCTCCGGCGTCTACCCGACCGTCGCCGCGCTGAAGGACAAGGGTGCCGAGGCCTACGTCGTAGACCCGATGTTCTCCTCCGAGGAGCTGGAGGCCCACCGCCTGCCGGCGCTGCCCGAGGGCACCGACGTCGACGCCCTGATCGTGCAGGCCGACCACCCCGAGTTCAAGGCCCTCCAGGCCTCCGACTTCCCGGGCGTGCAGGTGATCGTCGACGGTCGCAACCTCACCGAGGCCGCCAACTGGGAGGGCGTCAAGCGCTTCGTGATCGGCGACGGCGAGGCCTGAGCCCAGCTGCCGACCATCGGACGGCCGCACCCCATCGGGGTGCGGCCGTCGTCCGTCCCAGACCCTGCGGTGGGCCGGAGCCGGTGGCAGGACTAGGTGTTGGTCGCAGGCAGGTTCATGACACTCGGGTGATGGGAGCTTTCCCGCCGAGGGCGCTGTGGC